>NZ_FNOY01000003.1 GCF_900107165.1 Nitrosomonas halophila | reverse complement strand
CTCGGCATGAAGAACATCGGAAAGCCGTGTACGGGAGAACTGTACGCACGGTTTGATGAGGGAGGGCAGGCGCAAGCCTGTTCTCTACTCTACCCTTTTGCTCCCCTTTTGCTTCGAATCAGGTGCACCGCTACAGCAAGGAAAGCTTCAACAGTGAGCATTCTCTGTTCAAATACTTGCAGCTGTTTGTGATTTCCAACGGCACCGATACCCGCTACTTTGCCAATACCACACGGCGCGACAAGAACAGTTTCGACTTCACCATGAACTGGGCGAAGGCGGATAACGGCCTGATCAAGGATTTGAAGGACTTTACCGCCACCTTCTTTCAGAAGAATACATTGCTGGAAGTGTTGTTGAAGTACTCGGTGTTTGATGTCAGTAACACCCTGCTGGTGATGCGCCCTTATCAGATTGCGGCCACCGAGCGTATCCTGTGGAAGATCAACAGCTCCCATACCGCCAAAAACTGGAGCAAGCCGGAAAGCGGCGGCTATGTCTGGCACACCACCGGCTCCGGCAAGACCTTGACCAGTTTCAAGGTGGCGCGCCTGGCGACCGGGCTGGACTTTATCGTCAAGGTGTTTTTTGTGGTGGACAGGAAAGACCTGGACTACCAGACCATGAAGGAGTATCAGCGCTTTTCACCCGACAGCGTCAACGGCTCGGACAGCACCGCGGGCTTGAAGCGCAATCTGGACAAGGACGACAACAAGATCATCGTCACCACCATCCAGAAGCTTAACAACCTGATGAAGAGCGAAGGTGAACTACCGATCTATAACAAGCAGGTGGTGTTTATTTTTGACGAGTGCCACCGCAGCCAGTTTGGCGAGGCACAGAAGAACCTGAAGAAGAAGTTCAAGCAGTTTTACCAGTTTGGCTTTACCGGCACGCCGATCTTCCCCCAGAACGCCCTTGGTGCGGAAACCACCGCCAGCGTGTTTGGCCGTGAGCTGCATTCCTATGTGATCACCGATGCCATTCGCGATGAGAAGGTGCTCAAGTTCAAGGTGGATTACAATGATGTGCGCCCGCAATTCAAGGCGATTGAAACCGAGCAGGACGAGAAAAAACTGACGGCGGCGGAAAACCGGCAAGCCCTGCTGCACCCCGAGCGCATCCGGGAGGTGTCGCAATATATTTTGAACCACTACCGGCAGAAAACCCATCGCCTGCAAGCGGGTGCCCTGGGCTTTAACGCGATGTTCGCGGTCAGCAGCGTGGAAGCCGCGAAACTCTATTATGAATCGCTGAACACGCTGCAGGCCAATAGCGAGAAACCGCTGAAAATCGCCACGATCTTTTCGTTTGCCGCCAACGAAGAGCAGGATGCGGTGGGCGATATTCAGGATGAGAGCTTTGATGTGTCGGCCATGAACAGCAGCGCCAAGGAGTTTTTGAGCGCGGCGATAGCCGATTACAACGCCTTTTTCAAAACCAGTTTCAGTGTGGACAGCAATAGCTTCCAGAACTACTACCGCGACCTGGCCAAGCGGATTCAATCCAGGGACATCGATCTGCTGATTGTGGTGGGCATGTTCCTGACAGGCTTTGACGCGCCCATGCTCAACACCCTGTTTGTGGATAAGAACCTGCGTTACCACGGCCTGATACAAGCCTATTCGCGCACCAACCGGATTTATGATGCCACCAAAACCTTTGGCAATATCATTACCTTTCGTGATCTGGAAAAGGCCACCATCGATGCCATCACCCTGTTTGGCGACAAGAACACCAAAAACGTGGTGCTGGAGAAGAGCTACAAGGAGTACATGGATGGCTTCACGGATATCGTCACTGGCGAGGCACGACGTGGTTTTATGGCAGTCGTAGCGGAGCTGGAACAGCACTTTCCTGCCCCGGATGAGATCGTCAAAGAGAAAGACAAGAAGGCGTTTGCAAAGCTGTTTGGCGAGTATCTGCGCGTTGAAAACGTCCTGCAGAACTTCGATGAATTTGTCAGCCTGAAAGCGCTGCAGACTATCGACATGAATGACCCGGAAGCGGTTGAGGCATTCAAAGCCCAGCATTACCTGGGCGATGACGATCTGGCCACTTTGCAGAGCATCAGGCTACCTCCCGAGCGCAAGATACAGGATTACCGCTCCACTTATAACGACATTCGGGATTGGCTACGCCGCGAAAAAGCGGCCAACGACAAAGACCAATCCACCCTCGACTGGGATGACGTGGTGTTCGAGGTGGATCTGCTGAAATCACAAGAGATCAATCTGGATTATATTCTGGAGCTGATTTTTGAGCACAACAAGCAAACCAAAAACAAATCAGACCTGGTCGACGAAGTACGCCGCCTGATTCGCGCCAGCCTGGGCAACCGCGCCAAGGAAAGCCTGGTGGTAGATTTTATCAATCAGGCGGATCTGGATGAGATTCCCGATAAGGCCAGCGTCATTGATGCCTTTTTCACTTTTGCACGGGCGGAGCAACAGCGTGAGGCACAAGCGCTCATTGCTGCCGAGAGCCTGAATGCAGAAGCGGCCAGGCGTTATATCGCCACCTCATTAAAGCGGGAGTTTGCCAGCGACAATGGCACCGAGCTGAATGCCATTCTGCCAAAAATGAGTCCGTTGAATCCGCAGTACCTGACGAAGAAGCAAAGCATTTTCCAGAAGATTGCCGCGTTTATTGAGAAGTTCAAGGGTGTGGGTGGACAGATTTGACTGACTACAGCTCGCGCTTGTTTTTCCCTGTTTGGGTACACCATAGCTGCTTGGAAGCATCAATCGCTGCAGCAGGCATGACCAGATGCACATGAGGATGGTAATCGAGACGGCGCGAATGGGTATGCAGCACGGCAATTGTACCAAGTGTTCCCTGGAGCTGTTTGTCATTTTGGCTAAAAGTACGCACAGTGCCCCAACTGCATCGTGCCATGATGTCATAGAGTAGGTGTTGATTGAACCAGAAAGTTTTTTCTTACGCAAGGCAATTGACTGGCGGCGGCCGGGGTTTGACGGTGCGTAGGTGCGCCCTACCGCATGAAAATAATCCATAGAGATAAACAGGAGTTTCGTTTCAATTGCCGGCAGGCTTTGCTATCCATGCTGCGCACGGTCACCACCGCCTGTCCGCGCCTGATGGAAGGGCTGCTGTGTTGGAGGATTTTATCCATGTATAAATATCCTGCCAGATCACCTTCGCTTGCAAGTCGCGCAACAGCATATGATAACCGTTCTCATACAAGGCTATGGTTTTCGCGGCGGCGTTGTGATCGGAAAATTCACGCAGGAAGCGATACATTGGCTTTGGAGGAATTATTTCATCCTTTTCGCCATACAACATCAGGGTATCGACCGGAATATTCCTGGCATTGGAAAAAGCTTCATCCATCAGGTTGGTCAGGCCATGAATCGCTTCGACTCGCGTTGCCTTGATCACCAAGGGATCTTTCCCAAGCTCGATCAGCATGTCGATATTGTCCGATGCGACAACGCCCAAGCCTTGGCCGGTCAAGGTCAACCACGGCATGGTACGTGCCAGCAGCCACAACAAGGCACGTTGATACCAAGGCATGGTCTCACGCGCCCAAACGGCGGGAGCCGCTAGAATCAGTCCATCCACCATTGTCGTCTGGTTTCGCGCCATGGCTGCAATCGCCACCGCGCCCCCCATACTCTCGCCGAGCAAATAAACCGGCAGCCCCTGGTGTTGGGATTTAACCAAATCGATAAACTGATTAAGGTCTTCGGCATAAGCATCGATCCCGCTCCACAACCCTCTGCTGGCACTGGCACCGAAGCCGCGCTGATCGTAGGCATAGCTGACGATTCTGTGGTCTTTCAGGAATTTGCCTGGCTCCTCGAAAAATTGGCTGTAATCGTTGAATCCATGTAATGCAATCAGGACTGCTTCCGGCTCATCCTGTTCGGGATACCAATATCGGAGCGGAAGCTGCGCGCCATCTGGAGTAATATAGCGGTCATCGAGCAACCTGGGCTCCATGATCGCATTGCCAGGTTTGTGAATGGTGGGGGTACATCCCAGCATCCAGATCGAGAAAAAGACGATCAATATTTGCTTATATCCGGCCATCAATCCAACAGTCAATCGTGAACACTATACAGATATGAGTATATAACCCTGACAAGAATTCAATCCACCACGCGCGAGGCATCCCCGCTCGCAATCCGAACCGGATCAATCGCAGATTTTTTATCACTGTATTACAAGATAGAACCCATATGGACATTATCCAACGCATCGCCGAAGAACTCGCCGTCAACCCCCGACAAGTCGCGGCCGCCATTTCATTATTGGACGAAGGCGCGACCGTGCCTTTCATCGCCCGCTATCGCAAAGAAGTCACCGGGGGACTGGACGACAGCCAGCTGCGCATACTGGATGAACGCCTGGTTTATTTGCGTGAACTCAACAGCCGGCGTGAGACCATACTCGAAAGTATCGCTTCGCAAGGCAAGCTCACCCCCGAACTGGAACAAGCGATTCATGCCGCCGATACCAAAACCTTGCTGGAGGATCTCTATCTCCCGTACAAACCCAAACGTCGCACCAAGGCGCAAATCGCCCGTGAAGCTGGACTTGAACCGCTGGCCGATGCGATCCTGGCCGATCGCAACCTGATTCCGGAAATCGTTGCCGCCGGCTACCTCAACCCCGGCCAAGGCGTGCCCGATGTTGCCGCCGCACTGGAGGGCGCGCGCCAGATCATCATGGAACGCATTTCCGAAGATGCCGAGCTGCTGGCGGAATTGCGCGAGCGCATCTGGTTAAAAGGCGTGCTGCATGCAACCGTCGCTGCTGGCAAGGAACAGGAAGCTGCCAAATTCAAGGACTATTTCGATTACTCGGAAGCAATCAGAAAGATTCCTTCACATCGCGCATTGGCACTGTTCCGGGGGCGCAATGAAAGCTTGTTGAATATCACCCTCAAACCCGCCCTGGATGACCAAGACGAACACCGGCTGTGTGAGCAAATCGTCGCTCGGCGACTCAATATCTCTGACCTCAACCGGGCTGCCGATGCCTGGTTG
The DNA here is from genome assembly GCF_900107165.1 of Nitrosomonas halophila. Lineage (GTDB taxonomy): Bacteria > Pseudomonadota > Gammaproteobacteria > Burkholderiales > Nitrosomonadaceae > Nitrosomonas > Nitrosomonas halophila. The sequence goes on along the minus strand of NZ_FNOY01000003.1, from coordinate 101,989 downwards.
TCCGATACCGCTCGCCATGCCTGGAAAATCAAACTGTTCACGCGTATCGATCTCGATCTCAAGCTGCGGCTGCGCGAAGCGGCCGAACAGGAAGCGATTCGTGTTTTTGCCCGCAACTTGCGGGATTTGCTGTTGGCCGCACCGGCTGGCCCCAAGGCCACAATGGGCCTGGATCCCGGCATCCGCACCGGGGTCAAGGTCGCTATCGTCGATCCAACCGGCAAATTGCTGGCAACCGATACGATTTACCCGCATCAGCCGCGCAATCAGTGGGATCAATCGATTGCGCAACTGGCCAGATTGATCGCCCAACATTCGGTTGAGCTGATCAGCATCGGCAATGGCACCGGTTCTCGCGAAACCGACCAACTGGTCGGCGACTTGATGAAGCGCCACCCGGAACTGCGGATCACCAAACTGACGATTTCCGAGGCAGGTGCCTCGGTCTATTCCGCATCCGAACTGGCCACCAAAGAGTTTCCCGATCTGGATGTGTCGCTGAGAGGCGCGGTCTCAATCGCCCGCCGCTTGCAAGATCCGCTGGCAGAGCTGGTCAAAATCGACCCTAAATCGATCGGCGTCGGTCAATATCAGCATGATGTCAACCAGGTGCAACTGGCCCGCATGCTCGATGCGGTAGTCGAGGATTGCGTCAACGCGGTCGGTGTCGATGTCAATACCGCATCGGTGGCGCTGCTCAAACAGGTATCCGGCTTATCTACTAGCATCAGCGAAAACATTGTTGCATTCCGTGATCAGAACGGTCCTTTTACCAGCCGCCGTCAACTGAAAAAAGTACCCCGACTGGGCGACAAGGCGTTCGAACAAGCAGCTGGCTTTCTGCGCATCATGAATGGCGACAATCCACTGGATGCCTCGGCAGTTCACCCCGAAGCCTATCCGGTAGTGGAAACCATCCTCAGCAACACCGGCAAATCCGTGCGCGAGCTGATCGGTCACAGTACTTATCTGCGTTCCCTCAACCCGGCCGATTACGCCGATGCGACTTTCGGCCTGCCCACTGTTACCGATATCATCAAGGAGCTGGAAAAACCCGGCCGCGATCCGCGCCCGGCGTTCAGAAGCGTGCAATACATGGAAGGTATTGAAAAAATCACCGATCTGGAACCCGGCATGCAGCTCGAGGGAGTGATCACAAACGTCGCCAATTTTGGCGCCTTTGTCGATATTGGCGTGCATCAGGACGGCCTGATCCATATCTCGCACCTGGCGGATACTTTTGTCAAAGATCCCCGCGACATCGTCAAAACCGGCGACATGGTCAAAGTCAAAGTTCTGGAAGTTGACGTGCCGCGCCAGCGCATTTCTCTCTCGATGAAGAAAGAAAATCGCGCACATACGAGAAAAACTAATTGACCTGCTTTCAGCATGCAGCATGCTCTGGCCATGCATGCCCGTTTATGTTTTCATTGAAATGAATTAATCTGAATTTTCTAGCTGGCCGCTTAATCAATTAAACTTCGCGGATTCAATTCGTAGCGCTTATCAGCTGGCGTGAATATGACGGCCATACAAATGACAATCGACTGGAACTCCTGGAATCATCTTTCTCAAAAAACCATGCGTATTCAGACAACCTGTCTATTTCTATTCGTTGCGTTACTCGCCTTCTCGACCCACGCGTTCTCCACAGAGAACAAGGCCAAAGTCGTTATGGATGTTTTCTGGGGAGAAACCTGTCCGCTTTGCATCGAGCAGCAACCCTTTCTGAGCGAGCTGGAGACGCGTTATCCGCAGCTGCAGATCCGTCAATACGAGGTTTTCCGCAATCGATCCAACCTGAGACTGTTCGCACTGACCGCGTACAAGCATGGAATCGAAGCCGAAGCGGTCCCGACCATATTCATTGCCGGAAATGTGTTTATCGGCGATGCGCCTTTTATCCGCAAACAACTAGAAGAAACGGTTCGTGACGCCATTCTGAAACAAAATCGCCAGTTGGACGCACCCGAAGCGGACCCTAAGCGTATTCAGCCAGACATCAAACCGGAAACAGAACCACTACCAGAAAAGCCGGCTGAAATAGAACCGCTCTCCGGAATGACCACCCTGAGCGTTCCCTTGCTCGGAACAATCGATCTTACCCAGCAGCCACTCATCTTCACCACCCTGCTCATTTCCTTTGTCGATGGCTTCAATCCCTGTTCGTTATGGGTGCTGACGCTGCTGCTGGGCATGGTACTGCGTTCCGGTTCCAGAAAACGCATGCTCATGGTCGGGTGCATTTTCCTATTTACCACCGCAACCATCTATGGCGCATTTATCGCCGGCATATTCAAAGTGCTCAGCTATGTCGCCTATCTTGTCTGGGTGCAGTGGCTGGTGGCCTTGTTTGCGTTGGTATTTGGCCTGGTCAATATCAAGGATTTCTTCTGGTTCAAAAGAGGCTTCTCCTTCACCATCTCCGACAAGCACAAACCGGGAATTTATCAATCGATAAGAAAACTGCTCCGCCCAGAAATGACAGGTCTTTCACTCGCAGGCGCCACTTTCGTCATGGCATCCGGCATCGCCTTCGTAGAATTACCCTGCACGGCCGGTTTTCCAGTGGTCTGGAGCCAATTGGTCAAATCACAGCAAATCGGCCTCATGGAGTTCTATGGATTACTCATCATCTATCTTTTCATCTACCTTCTGGTCGAAATCATCATATTCTTGACTGCCGTTCTGACGCTCAAAAGACAATGGTTTGAAGAGCGGCACGGGCAAGTGCTCAAATTGATCGGGGGCATGATTATGGTAGCGCTGGGCATCGTCATGCTTGTCAACCCTGACCTGATGTACAACCTGACAGACACCCTGCTGGTATTCTCTGCCGCACTGTTGGCAGCAGGAACACTTGCACTGCTTAAGAAATGGACGACCGGGGCGCTATATACCGCTCCACCACCAGAATCGATGCAGCAAAAATTATCGGGAGCGGATAAAAAAACTCACCGGGAATGAGCGTGCCGCAATAATCAGACTGGCGCATGAAATGCACCCTTATGTCAGCCTGTGCACAGGTTGACCCGCATTATGTTGAGGCGTTTGACATAGAACAGGCGTTTCCAAACAGCTTCTTAGTATCCATTCGCGGCGCTCAGGCGTAGCAGGACAACAAGCTTATTGGTTGTCGCTCGAATGCTTTCCATCCCGCCGCAGGAATGATCTGGTGATTCGGGCGAGCTCGGCCAGCCGTGCGGCGACCCGATGATTGATACTGTCTACCGGATATTTGCCATCTGCATCGGCCTCGCCTGCGGGTAGGCCGATCAACAAGGCGATCGCCTGATCGACATTTTCCACGGCATAGATATGGAACTGTCCTGCGGCGGCGGCATCGACGACATCCCGCCGCAGCATCAAATGCTGCACATTGGTGGCGGGAATCAACACGCCTTGTTTGCCGGTCAATCCCCGTGCCGCACAGATATCAAAAAAACCTTCGATTTTTTCATTCACCCCACCGATTGCCTGAACCTGGCCAAGCTGATTGACCGAACCGGTTATCGCCAGCGATTGGTCGATGGGCATATTTGCCAGATTGGAAAGCAGCGCACATAATTCAGCCAGCGATGCGCTGTCGCCTTCAACCATGCCGTAAGACTGTTCAAAAGCGAGGCTGGCGGAAAATGCCAGCGGCTGGTTTTTGGCATAACGCGCGGCCAGAAAAGCGGAAAGAATCAATACGCCCTTGGAATGGATCGCCCCAGAGAGCTTGGCTTCACGTTCGATATTCACCAGATCGCCCTTCCCAAACCGGCTAGTGGCCGTAATCCGTATCGGCTGGGCAAAAGCAAACCCACCCAGTGCGATGACCGAGAGGCCATTGACTTGCCCGGTAACCAAACCTTGGGTATCGATCATCAGGGTGCCACGCAAAATCGCCTCATATAACCGGTCTCTGATCCGGTCCTGACGGCGTACCTGGAAATCAATCGCCTGCTGGACATCACTCACCTGCACGACTGCATGGCCTGCTGCGCGCGCCCAGTAATCTGCCTCGCGCAGCAAATCGGCAATACTGCGCATATGCATGGACAATTTCTCCGAGTCGTCCGCCAATCGCGCACTGTGTTCAATGACTCTCGCCACTGCTTGACGATCATAGGGCAGCAGGCCGTCCTTGCGTGCCAGGGTTGCAATCAGTTGCGCGTAAAGCAGATGCGATTCCGGATTGCGTTCGATGGTCTCCTCAAAATCCGCCGCGACCTTGAACAACTCACTGAACTCCGGATCATAGGCCTGCAGCAAGTAATAAAAGATGCGATCACCGAACAGCACAACCTTGACATCGAGCGGAATCGGCTCCGGTTCGAGCGATACGGTACTGACAAGACTGTAAATCTGGCCCAGCGATTCAATATGGATCCTGCCCGCCTGCAACGCCCGCTTCAAACCTTCCCAGGCAAACGGCTGCATCAGCACTTTGCGCACATCCAGCAGCAGATAGCCACCGTTCGCCCGATGCAATGCCCCCGGCTTGATCAACGTAAAATTGGTTACCAGCGCCCCGAACTGGGAGACATGCTCTACCCGTCCCACCAGATTGCTGTAAGTCGGATTGTCCTCGCTGATGATCGGCGCGCCCGGTGTCTTGTGATTGGCGGCCAGCACATTGACCTCGTAATTGCTGAAAGCCTGTTGCGTGATGACAGTCATCCCGGAAATATTGACAGTCTCATCAGGCTTGCGAAAATCATCGACATGCAGCTCCATGTCATGCTGCACTTGGTTGAAGAAATCGAGCACTTCGGGCAGATCCGCATAGTTCGCCCGCAACTCTTTGATCATTTGCCCGACAGTCGACAGCATCAGATCGCGGCTCAGTTGCCTGATGCGCTCAGCGCGCTCCCTGCGGCGTTGAGGTAACTGACTCAGAATTTTTTCCAGGTGCGTTTGCAACTCGGCAATATCTGCCTCGATCCGCTCGCGTTCTTTCTTGGACAGTTTTTCATATTCATCCGGAGGGATCACATCGCGGTTACGGCTCGGCGCCAGCACAAATCCATCTGGCGTGTGCAGCAACACAATTTCCTTTTGCTCGGCCTCATCGCTCAGCTCCCGGATTTCGCGCTCCTGCTGTTCATGATATTCACGCTGAATCGCATTGACCTTGTTGCGGTATTCCTCGCCCTCGAACAGCGCCGGGATGGCACTGCGCAAATAATCGACCAGCTCCTCCATATGCGCGCGCAGCGACTCTCCCCTGCCAGCAGGAAGCCTGAGCAATTTCGGTTTATGCGGCTGTGCAAAATTGTTGATATAGCACCAGTCCGATGGGTCCGGTTCCTGGCTGGCTTTGGTTTCAAGAAACTGCTGCACCATACTGTATTTGCCCATTCCCGGCGGACCCAGCACGAACAGGTTGTAGCCTTCCTGGCGTATCCCGGCACCAAAGTAAACGGCATCCATGGCGCGCGCCTGACCGATGATCTCGGTCAGATCGGCCAATTCTGCTGTCGTTCGGAATGTGAACTGATCCGGTTCACAGGATTGATATAACCGTTGCGGTTCCAGAGGATGCATAGCTGCCTTTGTTCTTATTGAAGATTAGAAGAAAAAATCCCACCACCCTGATTGCTCGCTAAATTGAAAAGTAACCGACTTTTCCGGTTGACTCTAGCACAAGACACGACAACTATTCTGGCATAGGGGGAATACGTAACAACGTATGCCCAAGTTATTCATTAACGAGCCCTAAATAGCGGTTGCAAAAATATCTTACTACTTTCATGAAAACATGATTTCCAAGAAATTGGCAAACGACTTTCTTCTCAATTTCAGACCGGAGCGATTTAATCTTCCTCCATACTCGCATATCGGGTTGCCATGAAATCAATCAAAACCCGAACTGCAGGAATCATGCCACGCCTGGATGGATATACCAGATGAATCAGTTCACGACGTGGTGCCCACTCAGGCAGGACACTTAACAGAGAACCGGCTTTCAATTGTTCCGATAACATCAGAAGCGGTAACTGAACCACCCCTGCTCCAGCCATGGCAGCAGTTTTTAATGCAACCATATCGGTCGTGACATAGCGGGGTGTGAAACGAATATTCTGTGTCTGGCCAGCTATATGCTGCAATACCCAAACATGCTGCTCCTGTGGGGTAGCTCGGCTCAAGCCTGGCCAGTGCCGCAAATCATCCGGCTGGGCAGGCAACCCTCCCATTCGCGTCACCAGATCCGGGCTGGCCACCAAACATTGCCCTCGATCCGATAATACTCGCACCACCAGATCACTGTCCTCCAATGGCAAAGGACGAACCCGTAGCGCGATATCCACTCCTTCGGCCAGTACGTCGATTCGCCGATTGGTTGCTTCCAGATAGACAACAACATGCGGATACTCATGCATAAAATCAGCCAACATCTGCCCAACATGGAAATGCAGCAATCCGACCGGACAAGTCAATCTGATGATGCCTCGCGGCTCAGACCGCAAAAGCTCAATAGTCTCACGGGCTGCTTCTGCCTCAATCAACATGGCACGGCAATGCTCAAAATATCGATGCCCAACTTCAGTCATCAAAAAGTGCCGGGTTGAGCGCTGAATCAAGCGCACACCAAGTTGTTCCTCCAATAGCGCAATGCGTCGGCTGAGCTTGGATTTGGCAATTCCCAATGCTCGGCCTGCCGGAGCAAATCCACCATGCTCAACAGCCTTGACAAAATAATACAAATCGTTCAAATCCTGCATATCATCATTCCTTTATCGTTCCAAAAATAGAACGATGCGTCCTGTTTCAGCCGTCTACTACAATCATTGATGTTGATTTAATCTTACTCGTGGCCAAGCAGCCATTGATCGCAACTAACAATTTGAGGAGTCAATTATGGAAAAGCCTTACATTCGTCTCGACAAGAATAATGCCGCCGTCCTCCTGATCGATCACCAAACCGGATTATTGTCTTTGGTGCGGGATATTGATCCGGATCGATTCAAAAACAATGTACTGGCGCTAGCCAATCTGACGAAATACTTCAATCTGCCAACTATTCTAACGACCAGCTTTGAAGAAGGACCCAATGGTCCTTTGGTACCCGAGCTGAAAGAAACCTTCCCAGACGCCCCCTATATTGCTCGTCCAGGTCAGATCAATGCCTGGGATAATGAAGATTTCGTCAACGCAGTCAAAGCTACCGGCAAAAAACAATTAATTATTGCCGGCGTAGTTACCGAAGTTTGTGTGGCATTCCCTGCACTTTCCGCGCTCACTGAAGGTTTTGATGTGTTTGTAGTCACCGATGCATCCGGCACATTCAATGAACTGACACGCGAATCGGCCTGGAACCGAATGTCAGCGGCAGGCGCTCAACTGGTCACTTGGTTTGCGGTAGCCTGTGAACTTCACCGGGACTGGCGCAAGGATGTGGAAGGACTTGGACAATTGTTTTCCAACCATATTCCTGATTACCGGAACTTGATAAACAGCTACATCAAACTGAACGCCAATAAATAACCAAAACTGCCGACCGAACAAGCGACTGGCAAGGCGGCAGCGCGCCCGGCAGCACGGCAAGATTGTTCAAGTTATTAATTCTTGGCGCCCAAGGCATCATGTCACCCTAAACGCATGGCGCTCATGCCCCGTACGTTTAGGGTGACATGATCGGCACATCACAGCAATTATGGCAAAAGCATTCTCAGGCCGATCAATACCAGTATGACGCCGCCGAATAATTCGGCTTTGCTCTCCAGCCATGTACCGCTTTTTCTACCGATAAACACACCCAGCCAACTAAAACCAAACGTGGCAGCGCCAATGATCATGCAGGCCACAAACGGATTGATATCGAGCAACGTTAAAGTAAAACCTGCCGCCATCGCGTCCATGCTTGTGGCAATGGCGAGCATCAGCATCACCCGGTGCGTGATCTGGGTGATATCTTCCTCTATGCCCTCGGCAAAGGATTCATAAATCATCTTGCCACCGATCAGCGTCAGCAGCAAAAACGCCACCCAATGCGCATAATTCTCAATCAAGCCTGTCGCGCCCTGTCCTCCAAGATAGCCGATCAACGGCATCAGCGCCTGAAAGATACCGAAATACACCCCCGCTTTGAGTGCCAATGCAAAGGGAGCCGTTTTCTGTTTCGATCCCAGGCCAATCGATACCGCAAATGCATCCATGCTCAATGCAAATGCCAACAACAATATCTCAATCATTTGTCAGGTTCAGAATCATGCGTGCCTGTTACGTTGTTCCAAACAAGAATGTGCTGAAGAACTCCAATCGGATACAGCTGCGATGATCTTGCGATATAGTTATCCGCGGAGTACTAGTGAATATTTATTTCACTCAGACCCAGTGACCGTTGTGACCATTAGTTGCCTGTATTTTCCAATAGGAATTTACGTAATTCACGCTCGTCGCGCATTACATGGGGGATGTAATATTTTTCTCTACACGATAAAATATCCTGCAAGGATCCACTATTATTTCGCGATAGTTAGTGTCCTGCGGTTCAGGCGGGTGCCGGCCAGATTTTGGAAATTTTTTGAGGAGTTTGGTTTTTTTGAAAATTTCTTTAACTAATTTCTGTGCAGCGCATGGCTTTTCCAAAGCGATATACTCAGCAACCTCATCGACATCGTTTAGCGCCGGCTCAGTCCACTTTATTTGAGCCATTTGCTCAATTCCTGTTCTGCCTCCGATTCAGAGTATGTCCGCCCTTCAAAAACCGCCTTTTCACCTCTTGCTATGCCCTCCAGTATTTTCATTCTATTCTTCACGCACTCGAAGTCTTCATAATCAATGAGATAGGCGGACGGCTGTCCATGCTCGGTAATGAGAACAGGCTCTTTGGATTCATGCAAATCAGTAAGAATCCTGGTAGCCTGACGCTTCAAGGTGGTTACAAGTTCGGTTTTCATAGAAGTGATACTATTCTATCACTTTGCCTTTTGCAAACGCCAAGGGCTCGTTAATGAACAACGAGCCGTGGCCATCCAGATGCTTTTCGGCAACCCTATCTCGATAAAATGGTCATGATGTTGACGGAGTTGGCATGATGCAGATATTTCCAAACAGCTTCCGAGAGCTACCTCTAATATGATTTTGCTTTTATCATGACATTAAATCCTGGGTATTCCATACTCGGATTGTCCCGGATTCTATCGTTTGTTCTCGCCTGCTGCCGCATACATGGCGTGGTATTCGCGTGCCACGGCTTTCCGGTCTGGCCATTGGTCTGCCCGAGCCCGGCTTTTGGCAGCCAGGGTAGCGCAGTGAGCAGGATCAGCCAGAACAGCGCTGAGCCGTTGCGCAAGGTCGCTGCCATCGGCTGCTGCCAGTTCGGCGGCCTCCCCTACCACATCGCTCACGCCGCCGACATGGGTACAGACGATGGGCAGGCCAGCTGTCATCGCTTCCAAAATGGCCATGCCGAATGATTCGGTCTGCGAGGCGCTGACGAACGCATCGGCCGCGGCCAGATAAGGGCCGACATCGTCGGTGACAGTGATGATGGGCGGGGCAATACCGAGCCGTTCGGCACGCGCCAGATAGGGCGCTGCATCGCCATCGCCCAGCAATACCAGGCGCCAGTTCGCAGGCAGTGCGGCCATGGCGTCGATCATCAGTTCAAAACGCTTGAGCGGGATCAATTGGCCAACGGCCAGCAAATAACGCGATTGTGGGTTCCAACCCAGCAGCCGGCGCGCGCTTGGTTTTTCCGGCAAGTTGAGATCGGGCCGCGCATGCGGGATCGCGTGCCAACGAGCGTCAATCGGCAGTTTCAGCTCGCTGGCAAGATTGGTGCGTCCGCTTGCGGTCGGGCACACGACCCAGTTTGCAGCCTGGGTAACGCGGCGCTCCCACTGCCACAAAAGCCATCGCAACCAGCGCGGCAGCGGTTGTATATACGCGTGCAGTGACTGCGCGACACAACTGAAGCCATGCTCGCTGATACCCCATGCAATCCGCTGCCCTGCCAGCTCACGGGAGGCGCCGGCAGCCACAACCGCGTCGTGACAATGCAGGTGGGTATAGGCCTGGTCGATAGCCTGGCGAGCGGCCATGCGGCCTGTCTGCCAAGCCGATACCAGGACATGCACGACCGGTTGCATATCGGCCGGACACAGCCTGGCCAGTTGTTTGTGCCAGTAAGCAACCTGGGCCAGCGATGCTGCATCCATATCACTGGCGCAGATATAATCCGAATGGATACCAATCTGGTGCAGGCCTTTGAGCAGCGAGGCGTTCACTCGCCCCATGCCATAGCGGGAGTCGGCCCGGATTTCGCGACTGGCGTGCAGGATTTTCAAGGCTAACGTCCCATTGCGTGAATCACTGTGGAATATACCCGGCAATCATTTTCAGCAATCTTTCAGATATCACGATCACCACAGTCATGGTGAACGCCAACGGGCAAGAAACCATCCAGTGTGCAAGGTGTGCTTGCGTGCCATGAAACTGGCACAGGTTTATTCCGGACCGCATACATCCATATGCCGCAGGACTGGGCCATCACTACTTGCCGCGATGCGGGCAGTTCTCCTTGATGCAATCGGCATACAATGACAAGGAGTGGGCCTGCAAGGTAAAGCCTCGTTCCTTGGCAATTTTGGACTGGCGTTTCTCGATTTCGGCATCGTAGAATTCTTCGACCCGGCCGCATTGCAGGCAGACCAGATGGTCGTGATGCGTCTCGCTGGCCAGCTCGAAAACTGCTTTGCCGCTTTCAAAATGGTGGCGCTCCAGCAGCCCCGCCTGTTCAAATTGGGTCAGGACCCGATAAACCGTTGCCAGGCCGATGTCTTCTCCCTCGCTCAACAGCTCCTTATAGATATCTTCGGCAGACAAATGGCGCACAGCGCTATTTTCAAATAAATTCAGGATCTTCAAACGCGGCAAGGTGGTTTTGAGCCCCATCGTTTTGAGATCGATGCCCTTTAAATTATCTGACTTGGTCATGGTTTAATCTTTCCAAAAAATATTTGCTGTATCATATAGTGGAAGCTGAAGAGAATCCGATGGTTAACATGTTTGCCTGTTGATTCTCGGGAAGCATACTTTATCACTGATACAGTGAAATCACTTTCGTTGATATTCGGCTCGGTCTGTCATTTCAAGAAACCGCTGACTGACAATACAAGGATTTGTCAGTGCTTTCCTGGCTTCGCGCAGGCTCCTCATCATCCTGGCAGGTTTGAAAATATTTACTCGGTATGCGTGCATTACTCCCACGGCTGCTTTTGCTGTCTCTGTTTTTATCCAGCTGCACCTATCTTCCACCATTTCCATACAAAATCGACATCCAGCAGGGAAATGTGGTCGATGAAGAAATGGTCAACAAGTTGAAGCCAGGAATGACCCGTTCACAGGTCAGATTTGCGTTGGGCACACCGCTTGTGATGGATGCCTTCCACAATAATCGCTGGGATTATATCTACCGTTATGCACCCAAAAGCAGACTGGCCGAGAACCAGCGGCTGACGGTTTTCTTCGAAAGCGACCGGCTTGTCCGTATCGAAGGCGATTTTCCGCAACCTCCTGCTTTCAGAGAGTCGTTCTCAATTATACCCGGTTCCGGTCAAGGATTCGGCCCCATCGCCGATCCACGCGGCGAAACAGAGGAAGAATCCGATTCGGGCCGGAGCATCGATTTCATGAAAGAGAATCAACTGGAATTTTATAAAGGGACCCAATGACATTTACAAATATAGCTGTTGCTGGCAGCACCGGCCGAATGGGCCGGGCCATTATGGAAACCATTGCCGAGGCGCTAGACATGCACCTATCGGCAGCGTTGGAACAACCCGACAGCCCCTTTCTGGCGCAGGATGCGGGATCGCTGATCGGTTCCCCTTGCGGGGTGACGGTCCGCAGTGATTATGCCGAAGCACTCCGGGGCAGTGATGTGCTGATCGACTTTACCCGCCCAGCCGGCACCCTCGCCCATCTTGAGGCCTGCCGCACACTCGGGATCAAAATGGTCATCGGCACGACCGGCTTTACCGCAGCCGAAAAAGCGCTGATCCGCACGGCGGCCAATGACATCGCCATTGTACTGGCGCCCAACATGAGTGTCGGCGTCAATGTCCTGTTCAAGCTGCTGGAAGTGGCTGCAACGGTCTTGCAACAAGACTACGATATCGAAGTCATCGAGGCACATCACCGGCATAAGGTCGATGCGCCCTCCGGCACTGCCCTGCGCATGGGGGAAGTGATCGCGGATACGCTCAACCGGGATTTGAGCAAAGTCGCGATCTACGGGCGGGAAGGCAATACCGGCGAACGCGCGGCTGACACGATCGGCTTCTCGACCATACGCGGCGGCGATATCGTAGGCGATCATACGGCACTGTTTGCCGGCATCGGCGAGCGCCTGGAAATCACGCACAAGGCCAGCAGCCGCAAGACCTTTGCAACCGGGGCGGTGCGGGCGGCGCGCTTTCTTGCCAGCAAACAATCCGGCCTGTTCGATATGCAGGATGTGCTCGGTTTACGCTAGTTTGCGCTAGTTTGCAATGGCGACTTTTGCAATTGGCGACCTACAGGGTTGCCATCGGCAGTTCCAGCAACTGCTCGAACTGATCGGCTTCAATCCCAGCCGGGACAAGCTGTGGCTGGTCGGCGATATCGTCAATCGCGGGCCCGATTCCCTGCCACTGCTGCGCACGCTCATGCAGCTCGGCGAGGCGGTCATCACGGTGCTCGGCAATCACGATCTCCATCTGCTGCAGGTCGCGCTCGAGCCATCCCGGCAATGCCCGGGTGATACCTTGCAGCCGATTCTGGATGCCCCAGATAAGCAGGCATTGCTTGACTGGCTGCGGCAGCAACGGTTGTTTCATGTCGAGGATGAATACGCGCTAGTTCACGCCGGTCTGCTTCCCTGCTGGACCATCGAACAAGCCTTGGGGCTGGCGCAGGAAGTCGAGGCGGTCATTGGTGGAGACCGCTTTCCCGATTTTGCCCAGGAAATGTATGGCAATCAGCCCGATGATTGGCAGAATGCGTTACAAGGGTATGCGCGCTGGCGGGTAATCGTCAACGCCATGACGCGCCTGCGGGTCTGTTCGCCTGCAGGAAAAATGAATTTCTCCTACAAAGGCGATCCGGCAACGATTCCCGCCGGTTTGATACCCTGGTTTGATGCACCCGGGCGCGCCAGCAGGGACGCGACTATTGTTTTCGGACACTGGTCGGCATTGGGATTGCACATCCAGCGCAATCTGATTGCGCTGGATACGGGATGCTTGTGGGGCGGCTGCCTTACGGCTGTCCGGCTGGAAGACCGGAAGCTGTTTCATCTGCCATGCGCCTGATCTCGATTGAGAGCTCTTCTGCTATCGTATGCTCTGCCAGGCGCGCCAGCTCGCGCCGATTCCTGCTGGCGCAGACGATTGCCGGCCCAAAAATCAATGCTGCTTCGACTTGAGGTTGATCGAGTATGCGCAGTAAAGACTGCACGATCGATATTTCGACATACGCTACGCCGGTATTACGCTCACCATCGGGATCACGATAGCGGATCGCCGCCGGATACAGCAGGGTGTGCGCAGCCACGGCGGGTTGTAGCAGGGACGCATGAAAATGGTGCAGCACGCCACCATCGCTCGTCATCCCTTCCGGAAACACCACAACCGAATCCCCTTTTATCAGCAGCTCGCCGATCGTGCGATTGGTCCGCAGTGTGTCACTCCGTTTTTCGCGCTCGATAAACAATGTGCCGGCGCGCTTGCTCAGCCATCCCAGCAATGGCCAGCTGCGGATTTCCGCCTTGGCAACAAAACGGACAGGAAAAGTGGCCAGAATCACCAGAATATCGAGCCATGAAATGTGATTGGCGACCAGCATCACGCCCTTATGCTGGTCGCAAGGCGGAACATTACCGGTTCGCAACTCAATGTTCAGGATATGCAGAAAGCCGCGGGCCCAGCGGCGTGCCATACGCTTCTGGATGGTGCGGCTGAAGTATGGATAAAGCAGCGCCTGCAGCAATCCGGATACAAAATGCATCAACAGCCTGATCAGCCGGATGCTCTTGGTCAATGTGCTGACGCGGGCAGCGGACATGGAAAACGGTGCCTCATACCGGTACCGGATAAATGCGGCTTATCCGGCCTGAATCCATATGATTACCAGAAAATATGGGTATCAAACGCCTCGAAGTAGAGCTGGTCGATTTGGTCGCGTTCGTAACGATGATTCTGCCCGCCGCGGTGGGCGATCTTCAATGCGCCCATGAGGGATGCAAGCCGCCCTGTCGTTTGCCAATCCAGGTTCTGGGCAATCCCATATAACAGGCCGGCCCGGTAAGCATCGCCGCAGCCGGTCGGATCAACGATCTGGCGGGGCTTGACGGCCGGTATCTCATAACGGTTGCCATCTGCATAGATCACCGAACCCTCTGCGCCCTTGGTTTCAATGAATGCCTTGACTTGAGCGGCAAGCGCTTCCACGCTATAGCCCGTACGCGATTGCAACAGCTGCGACTCATAATCGTTGACCGCGATGTAGTCGGCCTTGTCGATGAAATCGAGCAATTCCTCCTGGTTGAACATCGGCAGCCCCTGTCCGGGATCGAACATGAACGGGATGCCGGCTTCATGAAATTCGCGCGCATGGGCGAGCATGCCCTCGCGGCCATCCGGCGCGATAATGCCAAGCGCAACATTATGGGTATCCCTAACGCTATTCTGATGAGAAAAATTCATCGCGCCCGGATGGAAAGCAGTGATCTGGTTATCGTCCAGATCGGTGGTAATAAAAGCCTGGGCAGTGAAAGTATCCTTGACCTGGCGCACATGCGTCTGCGTCAGCCCCAGCTTCTCCAAACGATAGGCATAGGGCTGGAAATCATCCCCGACGGTCGCCATGATGAGCGGCTGGCCTTCGAGCATCTGCAGGTTATAAGCAATATTTGCAGCACATCCACCAAACTCCCGGCGCATTTCCGGCACCAGGAAGGCAACATTCAGCACATGGATTTTATCCGGCAGAATGTGGCGTTTGAAATGGTCCTCAAACACCATGATGGTGTCATAGGCGATCGAGCCGCAGATAAGTGTTTGCATAACAATACAGAATGTGAATGATAATGGACGCAGTGGCTTTTAGGAGTCGTTCATAAATAACTGTAACACTTGGATCACATCTGGCGCGCGCACTGCGGCGTTACTCGTCGTCGCCATAGCCTTGCTATGACTCCTCCTCTCGCCTTGCATTGCATCCCGCCAGACGCGCCCAATTGTCACACTTATTCCTTCACGGCTCCTTAGGGTTTCCAGACGATATCGAGCTCGCGGGCAGCCTTGACGTCATCCAGCTTACGCAATGGCATTTGATGCGGCGCTGATTTGACCATATCCGGCTGGGTCTCGATTTCAGCCAGGATTTCCTCCATGGCGACCACAAAGCTGTCGATCGTTTCCTTGGATTCGGTTTCAGCCGGCTCGATCAACAGGCATTCTGGCACCAGGATCGGGAAATAGGTGGTCGGTGCATGGAAGCCCTTGTCAAGCAGACGCTTGGCAAGATTCATGGCGGTCACTCCTGTTCTTTCCTTGATTTCCTTCATGGTCACGATGAATTCATGACTGGCGCGACGGGTCGGGTAGGCAATTTCAAAACCGGCCTTGCGCAACTCGGCCATGAGATAGTTCGCATTCAGTGTCGCAAATTCTGAAATACGGTGCATGCCCTCTGAACCCAACAGCCTGACATAGATATAGGCACGCAACAGAACCCCAGCATTGCCCATATGCGCCGACAAACGGCCGATGGTTTGCGGCCGGTCTTTCTCCGTCAACCAGCGGTAAACGCCATTCTCATAGGCCACGATAGGCACGGGCAAATAAGGCAACAAACGCTTGGCCACACCCACCGGGGCAGCACCTGGCCCCCCGCCACCGTGAGGGGTCGAGAAGGTTTTATGCAGATTCATATGAATGACGTCGAAGCCCATGTCGCCGGGTTTGACTTTACCCAGAACGGCATTCAGATTGGCGCCGTCATAGTACAGCAGTCCGCCCGCTTCATGCACGATCCGGCTCATTTCCGATACTTTTTTCTCGAACACGCCCAGCGTGGAAGGATTGGTCAACATCAGGCCAGCTGTCTTGGGGCCTACTGCCGCCTTGAGCGCAGCCATATCGACATCGCCTTCCTTATCGGTCGGAATTTCGACAACCTTGTAGCCACACATGACGGCTGTTGCAGGGTTGGTGCCATGCGCGGCATCCGGCACGATGATCTCGGTACGCTCGGCATCGCCACGCGCCTCGTGATAGGCACGAATCATCGTGACCCCGATCAGCTCACCCTGGGCACCGGCCATCGAAGTCAGGCTGACAGCTTCCATCCCGGTGACATCCTTGAGGATTTCCTGCAATTCATACATGCAGGCCAGAAATCCCTGGCCGGTGTCTTCCGGCGCCAGCGGATGCCGCGCCAGAAACTGCGGCAGCATTGCCAGTGCGTTGCAGGCGCGCGGATTGTATTTCATGGTGCAGGAACCAAGCGGGTAAAACTCGGTATCGATGGAAAAGTTTTTCTGCGATAGCCGGGTGTAGTAGCGCACCGTATCCATTTCGGAAACTTCGGGCAACAACGGCGCCGATTTGCGCAACAAATTTTCGGGAATATTGCGCTTGACGGCCCGTTTTGCAGGTGCCTGTGAGTAATTCAACCGGCCCTTGCGGGCGTGTTCAAATATCAGCATGTTTTGTTTAGTCTGGCAAAATCAGTTCAAAGCAGCCAAGGCCGCATCGTAGTTGGGTTCATCCTTGATTTCCGGTACCAGCTCGGCGTGAATGATCTTGTCGTTTTCATCCAGTACGATTACCGCGCGCGCGGTAATGCCGGCAAAAGGCCCGTCAGCGATGGCCACGCCATAGTCACGCATGAATTGCGCGCCACGCATGGTAGACAACGGAATGACCTTATCCAGCCCTTCCTGGTCGCAGAAGCGGCTCATGGCAAACGGCAGATCCGCGGCAATGATCAGCACCACGGTATTGTCCATTTCACTCGCGCGCTGATTGAATTTACGCGTCGACAGTGCGCAAACCGGGGTATCGAGACTCGGCACGATATTGAGCACTTTCTTCTTGCCGGCGAAATCAGTCAGTGTCACGTCCTTCAGATCTCTATTGACGAGTGAGAAAGCCGGAGCTTGCTCACCTGTTTTGGGAAAGGTGCCTTCAATTTTAATTGGTGTTCCACCCATAGTAACCATGGTTCTTGTCCTCTCAGAATAAGTTAAATGCTACTGTAAACAGACCTGCGCTGTTCCTTAGGCATTGGTCGCCAATGCCTGCCCGAACAATTCGACATATTTATCCAGATCATCCGCCGTTTTGGTTTCTGTCACGCATACCAACAAGGTATTACCCAATTCGGGATAATGCTCTTCGAGGCGCAAGCCACCCAATACACCCTGGGCTTTCATGCTGTCGAGCACCTGGGCAGCAGGTTTAGGCAACGACAGTACTGCTTCATGGAAAAATGGCGCATTGAATGTTTTTTCCACGCCCGGGAGTTTTTCCAGTTTTTCAACCAACGACAAGGTATTTTCATGCGACTGTGCAGCAATCCGGTAAAGCCCTTCAGGCCCCACCAACGACATGTAAATAGTGGCGGCGGTCACCATCAATCCCTGATTGGTACAGATATTGGAGGTCGCCTTGGAACGCCGGATATGCTGTTCGCGCGCCTGCAGCGTCAGTACAAAGCCTTCCTGGTTGTTGAGATCGGTGGTGCGTCCAATGATACGCCCCGGCATTTGCCGGATAAGCTGCTGCTTGCAGGCCATGAAACCGAAGTAAGGGCCGCCACTGGAGAGCGGAATTCCCAGCGGCTGGCCTTCTCCAACGGCAATATCCGCGCCCTGTTTGCCCCATTCACCCGGTGGCGTGAGCATGGCGAGTGCAGTCGGGTTGACAACGGCGATTGCCAGCGATTGCTTGCTGTGCGCCCAATCGGTCAATGCATCGACTTGTTCCAGTACGCCAAAGAAATTTGGCTGGGGAATGACCAATGCGGCAAATTCTTCCTGACCGTATTGATCCAACTGTTCGGGCAGGGTCTGACCGGATGCCTGATCGTATGGAATCTCCACGACTTCGATCGCCTGGTTTTTGACAATGGCGCGCACCACGCTGCGATAAATCGGATGGACCGTTTGGGGAATCAGTATCCGTCTCGAGGTCCTGTGCTGGCGCACAGCCATCAGTGCCGCCTCGGCCAATGCAGAGGCACCATCATACAGGCTGGCATTGGACACATCCATACCGGTCAACGAAGCCATCATGGTCTGATATTCGTACAGCAGTTGCAGCGTGCCCTGGCTGGCTTCCGCCTGATAGGGGGTATACGAAGAATAATATTCACCGCGGGTGGTGATTTGCCAGACGGCCGCCGGAATATGGTGCTCATAAGCGCCAGCGCCGATAAAGTTGAGATAAAACCCATCTTCCTGGGCGCGCTCGGACATGAGGCGCGTGATTTCCATCTCGCTCATGCCAGGTGGCACACGGGTCAAGGTACCGGTTCTCAAATCAGCGGGAATCTCGTCGAACAACTCATCGATTGACTCGGCGCCGATGCTTGCAAGCATCGCTTCTATATCTTCTTCGGTATGCGGGATAAATGGCATGATTGATTAAGGCTTAAGCTGAAAAATATTCATGATGACTCGAAAAATGTTAGCGTGCGGCTGACCGTGCGTACCAACCCAGCACACGCTTTTCGTCTCTGCCGGAAAAGCAGACCGGCACCGCCCTCAATGCGCCTCGCTTTCCAGTGCTTGTTGATACCCATTGGCATCCAGCAGGCCGTCCAATTCGGCAGGATCCGACAGCTTGAGCTTGAACAGCCAGGCTGCATAGGGCTCCTGATTGATTTTTTCCGGGGCGGATTCGAGCTCACTATTGACTTCAATCACCTCCCCACTCACGGGCGCATAGACATCTGATGCCGCCTTGACCGATTCCACTACGGCACATTCTTCTCTTTGCGCCAGATTGCGCCCGACCTGCGGCAACTCGACGAACACCATATCGCCAAGCAATTCCTGAGCATGCTGGGTAATGCCAATGGTCACCGTCCCGTCTGCTTCCAATTTAACCCATTCATGCGATTTTGCGTATTTCAGCTCAGCTGGAATGCTCATTTGTTTCGACTCCAAAATATATGTTTAGAAAAGTTTCCTGGTGTTTTACAGAATAATTCAAATCAATACCTGGCCATTGCGAACGAATGGATATTTGACAACCTTGGCGGCCAGTTGCTTGTCGCGCACGACCACATGAACCTGATCACCGACAGTCACCTCTGCAGGCACCCGCGCCAGCGCGATTGATTGATTGATCGTCGGCGAAAATCCTCCACTGGTGATTTCTCCCTCACCCGACAATCCATTCCGCTGAACGATGACTTTCTGGTGGCCGCGCAGAACACCTTTATCCAGTAACCGCAACCCCACCAGTTGCTGTTTGATAGGTTTCTGCTGGAGCGCTTGTTTCCCGATAAAGTCACGATCGCTTTTCAGATCGACCGTCCAGGCCAACCCCGATTCGAGCGGGCTGGTCGTTTCATCCATATCCTGGCCGTACAGATTCATGCCTGCTTCCAGCCGCAAGGTATCGCGCGCGCCCAGTCCGGCAGGCGCGACCCCGGCCACGTGCAGTTTTTCCCACAGGGTAACGGCCTCGGTTGCCGGCAGGATGATTTCAAAACCATTTTCCCCGGTATAGCCGGTGCGAGCGATAAAATAGGGCTCCAGTGTGGCAGATTGAAATGGCTTCAATGCCTCGCTGACCGCCTGCGAACCAGGAATGGTGGCCCATACCTTGGCGGGCGCATTCGGCCCTTGCACGGCAATCATGGCCAGATCCCGGCGGGGCGTGATAGTCAGCTGGGGCGCACTTTGCGCGGCCTGTGATTGAATCCAGGCCAGATCCTTATCCGCAGTACCGGCATTGACAACCAAGCGGAACCAGGATTCAGTAAGAAAGTAAATAATCAGATCGTCGATGATACCGCCTTCGGGATTGAGCATGCAGGAATACAGTGCTTTCCCAGAAAGGGTCAGCTTATCGACATTGTTGGCGACCAGTCCACGCAAGAACCCACGAACATTCTCGCCCTTTATGTCTACAACCAGCATATGGGAAACATCGAACATGCCAGCATCGCGCCGGACCTGATGGTGTTCGTCCAGCTGGGAACCGTAATGCAGTGGCATATCCCAGCCGCCAAAGTCCACCATTTTTGCGTGCATGGCGCGGTGTGCTGCGTTAAGGGGAGTCGTTTTAAGCATTTGATTTGTTTTCTCTCAAAGATAAAAAAGGAAGTCGTGCGCCCGATAAAGTTGAGAATGCAATTCTATGGCGTGATTCGTCGCGGCAAAGGGTCGCTCGTTTATGGCGTCTGGCTGTACGCACGCTTGACCGGCTTTGTGCTTGGATCGCTCATGATGGTTTCTCCACAGGCTCTGACTCTTCCCCTCTGTCCTTTTACCTGAGAGTTTTACGGCTTGTCGTCCGCATGCCCCTTCGGTGGCTGAATCGTGAATCAGCACTCTCCAGATTGCCTGTCGCAAGCAGTTACTCAGGCCAATTTGAGCATTGGCCATGCCTGAGCGATTCCGGGGGGTTACGCCTTCGGCGGCGCTATCTTGCAGCGCACTCTCCTGCCTGGATGATTTTTTAGCAGGTTGCCACTATACCTTAGCTTGCGGTTTCAAGACAAGGCAAAGCTGCATATTCTGATCGAGGTGTGCAGTGGCCACTGAAGCAAATCTGCATATCACCGAATTTGGCTTTCGTGATATAAAGCAGCAATGCTAGCGTAGTCTGGCTCTGGCGGTATTCTCGATTGACTAGGACAAGTAAGGTAAGGAGGAAGCAGGTTTGGAGCGCGGGTTCTATACCATTATGGCTGCGCAGTTTTTTTCATCGCTGGCGGATAATGCGCTTTTGGTCGTGGCGATTGCCTTGCTGATCGATTTACAGGCGCCTGCCTATCTGACGCCCATGCTCAAATTCGTATTTGTGCTGTTTTACGTATTGCTGGCACCACTGGTCGGCGCCTTTGCCGATTCCATGCCCAAGGGCCGAGTCATGTTTGTCAGCAACTCGATCAAAATCGCCGGTTGCATGCTGCTGTTTCTGGCCACACATCAGTTCCTGGCATTGAGCGCATACGCTATCGTCGGGCTGGGCGCAGCCTCCTACTCCCCGGCAAAATACGGCATACTCACGGAATTGCTCCCGCCCGAGAAACTGGTGATAGCCAATGGCTGGATGGAAGGATTGACTGTGGGCTCGATCGTATTGGGCACCGTCACAGGCGGATTGCTCATTACCCCCGCGGTTTCGTCTTTTTTACTTTCCATGAATTTCCCAGGACTGGATTTTGGAATCGATACCGCAGTGGAAGCGAGCCTGGTAGTAGTGGCATTGTTCTACGCCATGGCAGCGCTGATCAATTTGTTCATTCCCAATACCGGCATCGATCACCGCATGCTCAAGAAAAATCCGCTGTTCCTGATTCACGATTTCTCACACTGCGTGAAACTCCTCTGGACGGATAAGCTCGGACAGATTTCACTGGCGGTCACCACCCTGTTCTGGGGCGCTGGCGCCACCTTGCAATTCATTGTTCTAAAATGGGCCGAAGCGGCCTTAGGCTATGCGTTGAATGAAGCGGCGCTGCTGCAAGGCGTTGTGGCAATTGGCATCGCGCTGGGTTCGGTCCTGGCTGCCAAACTGGTTTCGCTGCGCCGTTCGGTGGAGGTCATTCCTCTCGGAATTGCCATGGGCATCGTAGTCATCTGCATGGTTGTAGTCCGCGATCTATGGCTGGCCGTCATACTATTGATAGCAGTCGGTGGACTGGCGGGATTCTTTGTTGTCCCGATGAATGCCTTATTGCAGCATCGCGGCCATATTCTGATGGGGGCCGGACACTCCATCGCCGTGCAGAATTTCAACGAAAACCTGAGCATATTGACGATGCTATCCATCTACGCACTATTGATATGGCTCGATGTCGATATCTACATCGTCATCACTTTATTTGGACTTTTTGTTTCCACCACCATGATTTTTGTGCGCAAATGGCACCTGGACAATCAGCGCCAGCAGGATTCGCTCCATCTGATCGGCACGCGGGAGCGGCAGCTATAACCCTGAAAAGTGGGCCAGTCGCCTGATTCCAGATCTTTGTCATTGTCACGATGGCAGACTTCCAGGCGCGTCATTGCTGGCTGAAGCCAGCAATGACTGCATGGTCGACCGGGCGAAGCATAAGTCCTCCCACGCCCTGGCCTTGTCGGTCAGGGTGCGCAACAGATAGGCCGGGTGATAAGTGACAATCAGAGGGATGCCGGAGAAATCATGTAGTTGGCCGCGCAGGCTGGCAAGGCTTGCGCCGGTCGCCAGCAAATTCTCTGCAGCCACCTTGCCCAAAGCCACGATCAACCGGGGTTGCACCAATGCAATCTGGCGCAACAAATAGGGCCGGCACTGTTCTGCTTCCAGAGGTTGCGGATTACGGTTGCCTGGCGGACGACATTTCACGATGTTGGCGATATAGACATCCTGGTCACGTTTGAGACCGATCGCCTGCAGCATGTTATCCAGCAGCTTGCCAGCCTGCCCGACAAATGGCTCGCCGAGCGCGTCCTCCCTGGCACCGGGGCCTTCACCGATAAACAGCCAACTGGCGGCTTTATCCCCTGTTCCGAACACGGTTTGCTTGCGTGTCTGGCTGAGCGGACAAGCAGTGCAACTCGTAACCGCCTGCCTCAGTTGCGCCCAATCCATAGCGACCACATCCATCTGCTGATTGGTAGGCAAGCAAATGGCAGTATCGGTTTCGGGCAAAGCGCTGTCATCCGGCGCATGCGTCGCAACAGGTATCTGATCCGACATGGCACTCGTCCTGGCGCGCCATATAGGCAACAACTTCAATTCCCTGAGTCTATTCTTATCCATACCTCAAATCTCGGAACAGGCGTTGGCCACCACCGTCTCGCACACCTGTCGGCATCGCTCCAACCAGTCGAACCATTCAGAGTAAATCCAGCACCATGACCAACGCATCCTCACGACCACACATCGCGGGATAATACCCCTTGCGCACCCCGACCTGCTTGAATCCCAAATTTTTATATAGGGCTGCCGCGCCGAGATTGGATTCACGCACGTCGAGCAGAACGGTCTGGGCCTGCTGCGCTGCGGCGTATTCTATGAAGTAGCCAAGCAGATATTTGCCCCAGCCCTGCTTTTGCCAGGATGCGCCGATCCCAAGCGTCAGCACATGCGCTTCATCTGGCCCCATCATCAGAATGCCATAACCCATCACTTGGTCATTACCCGCCTGCGCCAACACCCGGCATTGATAACCTGCTTTGATGGAATCACTGAAATTGACGAGCGACCAGGGAAAAAGGAATATCTCATGCTCGATCCGAATGACCTGCTCAAGATCATCCGGATGCATCATGCGGATAATGGCCTCGTGCCGAGTATTTTTCACCGTTCGCTCTCCTTCAGCGCCACCTTGTTACGCAGATAGACCGGGACGGCATTTTCCGGCGCGCTGCCTTCGCCGTTGATGAATCTGGCGGCAGCCAGCTGCGCCATCTCGCGGGCGCGTGGATGACAATCTGGCATGATCTGCTGCAAGCGACCGGCATACACATTTTTCAGAGCATCCGCATGGCCATCAAAGCCACTGCCACAACCTACCCAGCTCTGCCCAGTCACAGTTGGCGCGGCTTCCGGCCGGCATAGCAACGGCACATGAACCGGCAGCCAATCCGCACCACTTTTCTCGTACGCTGCAAAGTAAATCTCGCCCATGCGTGCATCGAGCGCAGCCAGCACCCGCTCTGCATTCACCTGCTGCGCCATGGCTTCCAGCGTGATAATGCCAACCACCGGCAAATCATGTGCAAAAGCCAGTCCTTGCGCAACTCCACAGGCGATGCGCAAACCGGTAAACGAACCGGGACCCGCTCCATACGCGATGCCATCAAGCTGCTTGAGCGTGAGATCATGCTCGTTCAACAGCGCTGCGAGCATTGGCAGCAGCAATTCGGAATGTTGCTGAATGGCCAGAACCTCCCGCTCCGAAACAGTGCCATTTTGCCACAGAGCAAGCGAACAGTATTCGGTCGAAGTATCAAACGCGACGATATTCAAAATAGATTAACTGAAATAAAAAATGTCAACCGGCACTGCCACAATCATCCTCATCCGGCTCCGGCGCATCCGCCAAGACGGCTGGTCACGCCTGCCTATCAAGGCCCGGATGGTTCAAGCAGCCAGTTTGCAAGTGAACGATATACCACCCCTTGCGGGGTGGACAGGGATTGTACCAGTGACCATTGCGCGACCTCCCAATCGATCGCGGGCATTGAATCCGGTAATAGGCGGCATTTGGCATTTCTTACCAGCGTCACATGCGGTTTAAATGGACGGTCATCAAATGGTGTTTCCATCGTGGAATACGCCTGACGCAATGCCTGCACCAGTTCCAGCAACGCTGCTGGCGGTTGCTGCATGCCGGCAACCACGATCCCTTCACGCTTCCAGTAACGGATCTCATCCAGGGTCATGTGAAAAGCCGCTTGTTTGACCGCTGACGCGGCCTGGCTCAGCTTTGGCAGCAAGTCCGGCGCTACTTCACCGATAAACAATAACGTCAAATGCAAATTCTCTGCGCGAATCGACCGTCCCCGACAACCGGTGGCCAGCTGTCTGGCCAGTTGATCCAGCTGCCTGCGTGTGGCAGCAAGCGGCCAGAGCGCGAGGAAAATTTTGAGCATGCGGCGAGCCTCAGGCATTCCTGGTGCGAATTACTTCGCTTGCGTGAGCAAGCACACCACTTCGGCCACAATCCCCTCCCCGCGGCCAACATAACCAAGCTTCTCGGCAGTTTTTGCCTTGATATTGATATCGCGCTCTGACATGGCGAGATCTTGTGCAATATGCGCGATCATCAGCGGAATATGCGGGGCCATTTTGGGTGCCTGGGCGATAATGGTGGCATCGATATTGATGATGCGATAATTTTCCTGAACGAGTAATTGATGCACTGCGCGCACCAGCTCGCGGCTGTCAATGTTTTTGTAGCGTGCGTCGGTATCCGAAAAATGGCGGCCAATATCACCCAGCGCCGCCGCACCCAGTAACGCATCGCACAAGGCATGCAGCAGTACGTCGGCATCGGAATGCCCCTGCAAGCCCTTCTCATAGGGAATGGTTACCCCGCCAATAATCAGATCCCGCCCGGTTACGAGCGGGTGGACATCGAAGCCCTGACCAATTCTCATTGCATTCATTCTGTCATACGTTCCCGTAAAATCAGTTCAGCCAGTGCCAGATCCTGAGGATAGGTCACCTTGAAATTATATGAATCCCCCAACACCAGCTTGGGAGACAACCCAAGTGCCTCAATCGCGCTCGCATCGTCGGTAATCTCGGCCGGCGCCTGTTCCAGCGCTGACAGCAATAATCCGGCACGAAACATCTGGGGGGTTTGTGCTTGCCATAGGCCATCCCTGGATTCGGTACGCGCCACCCGCGCATGACTGGTCGCACGTTTCAGGGTATCGGCCAGCGGTATTGCCAGCAAGCCGCCTACTTCATCTTCCGCCAGTTCATCGAGCAAACGCTCAGTCAGATTGACGCTCAGCCCCGGCCGTGCTGCATCGTGCACCAGTATCCAGTCCTCGTCAGCCGCCTGGCCTGCTGCCATGAGTGCCTTGAGCCCGTTCGTGACACTCTCCGCGCGCGTCAACCCGCCACAGGGAAATGTCTGAATCTTGCCGGCAAATTCACTCCAGTCATGCTGCACCCACTCGCCATCCTCCGGTGCCAGCACCACGCATACCTTGCTAATGCGCCTGACCCGGCACAGGGTGCGAAGCGCATGATAAATCATCATTTTTCCTGCCAGCGGCAAATACTGTTTGGGGGCGCGCTCGCCAACACGAGAACCGGAACCGGCGGCTGGAATCAGTGCAATAAAATTAGTCATGCATAAATCCTGAATAAATTTTGCGCCCGTCACCAGCGAGCGAGCTATGGCACATTATCGCATAGCCGACGGGTTATCCGTTAACCCGTGCTGGCTCGCTGCCATATTCGGCAGCCACCTGAGCGGTCTGTGTGCGCTTCGACATGGCCATGCCACTATCTACGCGACGCGATATGCTGCTGGCAGTTAATGGCTGCACAAAGCGTAGCATTGTCTGGCAGCACCGAGTCAGCTGTTCAGGAGATATTTGTTGTCTGCCGGTTTGCTTTGCGCCCACAAACCGCTAACATAGTAAAAAACCGGGAGGTTAAATCATTTCAATCAATAAAAAAGGAAATTACCATGAAAACCGTCAGACACCTGCTGCAGGAAAAGGGGCATACTGTCGTTACGATTGGGCCCGAGGATTCGGTCTTCGATGCCATGCAAAAAATGGCAACCAGCAACATTGGCGCATTGCTGGTCATGAAAGGCGAGAAACCGGTAGGAATACTTACTGAACGTGATTTTTCCAGAAAATCCTATTTACTGGAAAAACCGGTCAAAGACACACTGGTCAAGGAAATCATGACCCATCAGGTGGCTTATGTCGATCCCGACAATACCAATGAAGACTGCATGGCGCTGGTCACCGAAATGCGTATTCGCCATCTGCCGGTTCTGGAAGAAGGCAAAATCATCGGCATGCTTTCGATTGGCGACTTGGTCAAGGATGCCATTTCACAGCATGAGTTTGTCATTCAGCAGCTCGAACGCTATATTTACGATACCCGGGAAATTTAAGGTTGGGGTCGCACCGGTCAACCACCCAGACTGATCGATGCAAGCACTGATCATCGTCAACGAATCGGGTGACGGAGGCGGACTTCGGAAGCATGCCACTTCCCAAGCCGCCTGCATAGGCCGGGACGCGCAAAGGCGCGCAGCCTCGCAGTATTTGAGAAGCATCAGTTTTGTCAAAGCCTCTACACGCCAGGGTCAGGCGGACGGAAAAGGTTTCCTCCCTCTGCCGCAGGACTGATGGAATGAGGGACATATAACGAACCAAGGTATCTCCACTTCGATCATGCTTATCAAGCTAAAACAGGGTCTTGATTTGCCTATCCACGGCAAGCCGGAACAGTATGTGGATGAAGCCGCCGCAGTACGCCATGTAGCGGTGATGGGGGTGGACCATATCGATCTCAAGCCAACCATGAGAGTGGCAGAAGGCGATACAGTCAAGCTTGGCCAGCCTTTGTTCGAGCACAAAAAGCTGCCGGAAGTGGTTTTCACTGCGCCAGGTGGCGGCAAAATCGTAGCCATCCACCGTGGAGCGAGACGCATGCTGCTATCGGTGGTGATCGAGTTGAATGAGGCGGAAGAATCGGAAACCTTCGATCAGTACGCGCCAGACAAACTCGCCAGCCTGACACGCGAACAAGTCAAGGCAAATCTGTTGGCATCTGGCTTATGGACAGCATTACGCACACGCCCCTACAGCAAAATACCCGATCCATCCGCTGAGCCAGTTGCAATTTTCATCACGGCCATGGACAGCAATCCTTTGGCCGCCGATCCCGCCCCCCTCATCACTGCCGAAGCGTCATCCTTCAAGCATGGCCTGAGTGTGCTCGCGCACTTGACCGATGGACCCTTATGGCTCTGTCTGTCCCCGCAAGCAGAATTGCCCTTGCCGGAAGACCTGCCACAGTTACGTCAGGCCCGCTTTCAGGGCCCCCACCCCGCCGGTCTGCCTGGGACGCACATTCACTTTCTGCAACCAGCCAGCCTGCATAAAACCGTCTGGTACCTGAATTACCAGGATGTGATCGCGATCGGCAAGCTGTTCGTCACCGGCCGCCTCCCGACTGAGCGTATCGTCGCACTGGGCGGACCAGAAGTAAAAAGACCGCGCTTGTTGCGCACCCGGCTGGGGGCGTCGATCGAGGAATTGCTGGCCAAGGAATCCATCGACTCCACTGAAAACCGCATCATTTCGGGTTCTGTCTGGTCTGGACGCCATGCGGTGGACGAATTGGCCTTTCTGGGGCCGCATCATCTACAAATCACGGTGATCCGGGAAAAAGCTGAACGGGAATTTCTCGGCTGGTTGAGACCCGGTGGCAATAAGTACTCCAAACTGAATGTACTGCTCTCCAGTTTTGCCCACAAAAGGGGGCAGTTTGAATTTACCGCCAGCCAACAAGGCAGCCCACGCGCGATGATTCCCATCAATAGCTTTGAAGAGGTCATGCCGCTCGATATATTGCCCACGCAACTTTTACGCGCGCTGCTCGTGATGGATACCGACATGGCGCAGAAACTGGGTTGCCTTGAACTGGACGAAGAGGATCTCGCGCTCTGTTCGTTTGTATGTGTCGGCAAGCATGATTACGGAACGGTGCTGCGCGAAAATTTAAGACTTATCGAGAAAGAAGGATAATCATTGCCATGCGCCGCTTGCTTGACAATATGAAACCACATTTCAATCAGGGCGGGCGATTCGAGAAATATCACGCCTTGTACGAAATGGTGGATACTTTTTTGTACACGCCCAGCGATTCGACACGCTCCGCCCCCCATGTGCGGGACGCCATCGATCTCAAGCGACTCATGAGCTACGTGGTGGTGGCATTGATCCCCTGCATCATCTGGAGCTGGTATAACACCGGTTACCAGGCCAACCTTGTGCTGCAGGAACTCGGCCAGGTTAATCATGGCTGGCGCAGCAACCTGCTGCAAGCTTTCAACCTTGGCTTCGACCCCGGCGATATACTGGCCTGTACCCTGCATGGCCTGCTGTTTTTTCTGCCGATCTATCTGACAACACTGGTGGTAGGCGGCTGCTGGGAAGTCCTGTTTGCGATCATACGCAAGCATGAAGTCAATGAAGGCTTCCTGGTCACTTCGATGCTATTCGCCCTGACTTTGCCGCCGAACATGCCATTATGGATGGTCGCGCTAGGCATCAGTTTCGGGGTGGTGATCGGCAAGGAAATTTTTGGCGGCACCGGCAAGAATTTCCTCAATCCTGCGCTGGTTGGGCGCGCCTTTCTCTTTTTTGCCTACCCGGCCGAAATCTCGGGTGATCTAGTATGGGTTGCAATCGACGGTTACACCAGTTCCACGCTGCTCATGGGGCTGGACGGCTACTCTGGCGCGACCCCATTGGGGCTGAGCGCACTCGGTGGCCTGGAGGCCGTAACGGCTGCTGACTACAGCTGGTGGCAAGCCTTCATTGGACTCATGCCCGGTTCACTGGGTGAAACCTCTACGCTTGCCTGCCTGCTGGGTGCGGCTTTTCTGATTTACACCAAGGTTGCATCCTGGCGCATTATTTTCGGGGTCTTTCTCGGCATGGCGATCACCAGTGCATTATTCAATTTGCTGGAAAGCGACAACCCGATGATGGCCATGCCCTGGCATTGGCATCTGGTGCTGGGGGGATTTGCGTTTGGCATGGTATTCATGGCGACCGACCCGGTATCCGCTGCCATGACCAACGCCGGGCGCTGGGTGTTCGGCATACTGATCGGATTCATGACGGTCCTGATCCGGGTCATGAATCCGGCCTTTCCGGAAGGCATCATGCTGGCGATCCTGTTTGCCAACATTTTCGCGCCCCTGATCGACTATGTCGTCATCCAGCTCAATATTCGCAGAAGGATGCGCCGATATGACTGAAACGAATCAGACCCCTGCCCCCCATAGTGGCCGCCGGACGCTCGGTGTCGCGATCGCTGTGTGCCTGGTCTGCTCACTGATTGTAGCCAGCACTGCCGTCATGCTCAAACCCATCCAGCTGGCCAATCGGATCGAGGCGCGACAGCAAGTGCTGGTCGAACTGGCCGGGTTGACTGCGCGCGGATTATCCGCCGAACAAGCCTATCGGCAGTTTGACGTGCGTATGGTCGAGCTTGCCAGCGGCGAATACCATGACGATCAGGATGCGGAACAGTTCGAGATAACGAGAGCCGGCAAGGATGCCGCCCAATCGATATCGCTAGCCCCGGAACAGGATCTGGCGCAAATCCGGCGCAAGCCCAAATACTTGCCGGTCTATCAAGTCTTCGATCAGGCAGGCAAACTGGAAACACTGGTTCTGCCAATATACGGCTACGGTTTGTGGTCCACTCTCTACGGCTTCATCGCCCTGGAGGGCGACCTGCGCACGGTCAGAGGCATCCAGTTCTATCAGCATGCCGAAACGCCAGGATTGGGCGGAGAGGTTGACAATTCACGCTGGCTGGATCTATGGCCAGGCAAGGTGGTTTTTGATGATGATTGGCAACCGCGCATCGAGCTCGTCAAAGGAGCGGTGAGCACGGACACACCCGACAATCAACATAAAGTTGATGGCTTATCCGGTGCAACCATGACGACCCGTGGCATCAATAACTTGCTCAAATTCTGGTTCGGACAGGAGGGTTTCCGCCCTTTTCTGCTTCGTCTACGTGAAAAAAGGAGTTGATTATCATGACACCATCCACTCGCAAAATTCTGTTTGCACCCCTGGTTGACAACAATCCGATCATTCTGCAGGTGCTGGGTATCTGTTCAGCCCTGGCAGTCACGACCAAATTATCGACGGCGCTGACCATGTGTATTGCGCTGACACTGGTGGTCGCCTGTTCCAGCACACTGATCAGCCTGATCCGTCATTATATTCCCACCAATATCCGCATCATCGTGCAGATGACGATCATTGCTTCACTGGTAATTGTGGTCGATCAGTTTCTGCGGGCATTCGCTTATGAAATCAGCCGTGAGTTGTCGGTATTCGTTGGCCTGATCATTACCAATTGCATCGTCATGGGGCGCGCGGAAGCGTTTGCCATGAAGAATCCACCCTGGCCCAGCTTTCTCGATGGGCTGGGCAACGGTCTCGGATTCAGCGTGATTCTGCTGATGGTCGGCACAATGCGCGAATTGTTCGGCTCGGGTTCACTGTTCGGATTTTCGATACTGCCGCTCGCCCGGGATGGCGGCTGGTATGAGGCCAACGGACTGATGTTATTACCGCCCAGTGCCTTTTTTCTAATCGGAATGATTATCTGGGGAGTGCGTTCCTGGAAAACCGGCCAGGTCGAGCAACCAGAGTTTCGGATTCAACCCGCCCACAACCCTACTGAAGCCACAAGATGAACAGCCTTGCCAGTTTATTTATCACCGCAGTTTTTGTTGAGAATCTTGCCCTGGCCTTCTTTCTGGGCATGTGTACGTTTCTGGCCATTTCCAAAAAAATCGAGACGGCATTTGGATTGGGCATCGCCGTGATCGTTGTCCAGACGCTGACCGTTCCGATCAATAATCTGGTTTTCCAGTATTTGCTGCGCGATGGCGCGCTGGCCTGGATGGGACTACCGGAAATCGACTTGAGCTTCCTCGGATTTGTCAGCTATATCGGCGTGATTGCAGCCATGGTACAGATACTCGAAATGTTCCTGGACCGCTTTGTGCCGGCGCTCTACCACGCCCTAGGCATTTATCTGCCGCTGATCACCGTCAATTGCGCCATTCTAGGTGGCTCATTGTTCATGGTCGAGCGTGACTACAATCTGGCCGAAAGCGTTACCTATGGCCTGGGTTCCGGTGTGGGCTGGGCGTTGGCAATCACGGCGCTGGCGGGCATACGCGAAAAACTCAAATATTCGGATATACCGGATGGCCTGCAAGGATTGGGCATCACCTTCATCAGCACGGGCCTGATGGCAATGGGATTCATGGCTTTTTCCGGCGTCCGGTTTTAGCGGCTTGTGGACAAACGGATTTTCTTCTCAGAGCGAGGGCAAGCGCACGCACCACCACGCGCGCCTCTCCTCGCTGGCGCTTGCCCCAGCCTAACCGACAATCTGTGCCCATCCATGCATTTCGTTATTTTTACCGACTCTGATTGAGGCCACGCATGCTGGAAATTTCACTCGGCGTTTTCTTTTTCACTTCGATTATCATCGCCTTGGTATTCCTTATCCTCGGCGCACGTGCCAAGTTGATTGCCCAGGGGCAGGTCAAGATCAATGTCAATGATAAACGCACCATTGAAGCGCCAACCGGGGGTAAATTACTCGGCACGCTTGCCAACGCCGATATTTTTGTAAGCTCGCCCTGCGGTGGCAGCGGCACCTGCGGCCAATGCAGGGTTCAAGTCTTTGACGGGGGGGGAGCGATACTGCCAACCGAAACTTCGCATATCAACAAGCGCGACGCGCGCGCCGGCTATCGCCTGTCCTGCCAGGTTTCTGTCAAGCAGGACATGAAAATAGCGGTGCCCGATGCCGTGTTTGGCGCCAAGAAAATGACTTGCAAGGTCCGCTCCAATCATAACGTCGCCACTTTTATCAAGGAACTGGTGCTGGAACTCCCCGAGGCAGAGCAGCTCGATTTCCGGGCCGGCGGCTATATCCAGATTGAATGCCCACCCAATACAAGCCAATTCAAGACATTCGAGATCGAAGACCGCTTCCGCATGGACTGGGACCGCTATGATCTCTGGCGCTATGTATCGGAAGCGGACGAACCGGTGATACGCGCCTATTCGATGGCCAACTACCCCGAAGAACGCGGCATCATCATGCTCAATGTACGTATCGCCACCCCCCCGCCCAAGCAGCAGAACCTGCCACCTGGCCTGGCTTCTTCCTATATTTTCTCACTCAAGCCGGGCGATGCGGTCACGATCATGGGGCCATTCGGAGATTTCTTCGCTCGTGACACCGACAACGAGATGATTTTCATTGGTGGTGGCGCAGGCATGGCACCGCTACGCTCACATATTTTCGATCAACTCTGTCGTCTCAAATCCAAGCGCAAAATTTCTTTCTGGTATGGTGCGCGCTCCAAAAATGAAATGTTCTATGTCGAGGATTTTGATAATCTGGCCCAGGAACATGATAATTTTGAATGGTATGTGGCCTTGTCTGATGCGCTGCCTGAAGACAATTGGCAAGGTTATACCGGTTTCATACACCAAGTGTTATACGACAATTATCTGAAAAATCACCCTGCACCGGAAGATTGCGAATACTATTTATGTGGCCCACCGATGATGAGCCAGGCCGTTATCAAGATGCTGCTCGACCTGGGGGTTGAACAAGAAAATATTCTGTTCGATGATTTTGGAGGATGATGACACAATGAAAACTGCACGGCACGGATTCCTTCGCCCAATTCTCATTGGCATGGTAGCGTTGCTGGTAACCGCGCTGCTGGTAACCGCGCTGCTGGCTCGCGCATTCCTCTCGCCATCCCCCACCCTATCGCAACTGCATGGCTACACCATGGGGACGCAATACAGCATCAAATACCGTCACCCTGAAGCGTTATTCAGCCCCGAACAGGCACAAAAACAGATTGACTCGATACTCGACACCATCAACCGGACGATGTCCACCTATGATCAACAATCAGAACTATCGCGCCTGAATCAGGCGACCGCAACCGACTGGATACCCATTTCCGATACATTATTCACAGTGCTGCAGGCGGCACTGACCATCGGCGAACAAAGTGAGGGCAGGTTCGATATCACAGTCGGACCACTGGTCAATCTCTGGGGATTCGGGCCTGAATTCCGGCCCGAGGAAATTCCCGCTGCAGACGCGATTGCCGCCATCCGCCAACGAACCGGCCAAGCCATGCTTGAGCTGGATCAAGAAATTCCGGCCGTGCGCAAGGCACATCCCAATATCTATATTGATTTGTCCGCCATCGCCAAGGGATATGCAGTTGATCAAATAGCGGCCCTGTTCGACTCACAGGGCATCGATCATTATCTGGTTGATATCGGAGGTGAAATCCGTGCTCGCGGCACCAATGCACAAAACAATTCCTGGCAGGTCGGCATTGAAAAGCCTCTCCAGCATGGCCGCTCGCTGCATCGTGTGCTGCCCCTGAAGAATACGGCCTTGGCCACTTCGGGTGATTATCGTAATTTCTTCGAACTGGATGGGCGCCGCTATAGCCATCTCATCGACCCCACCACAGGCTGGCCGGTCGAGAATGGTTCTACCTCGGTAACGGTATTGGCGGAAAGCGTTATGCTTGCAGACGCCTGGGCGACTGCCCTGCTGGTGAGTGGACATGCGCGCGGCCTGCGCATCGCCGAACAACAGGGACTGGCCGTACTCTACCTTGTCAACCAGAATGGCGCACTCATGGAATATACCAGCAGTCATTTTCCTGACACCCACCACTCCCGTTTCAGTCAGATATTTTTAGCCACATTTCTCGTGATGGGACTGGCGTTGATCGCCATGGCAATAGGCGTACTCAATGGGCGCCAGCCCATCGCCGGCAGTTGTGGCGGACTCGGCCGTCTCGGGCTCGGTTGCGATGCCGGCTGCAGTCGCCCCTGTGCCAGCCGTCACACCGGCACGCAACGGGCTACCAAACTGGATAGTAAATTCTAAGAAGCTGTTTGGAAATGCTGAACTTGAGTGATCGTGCCCTAGTATGACGCATGTGGATACGAATGATTTTTCCAGACTGCAAGCATCTTGGCAAGCGACTCGGTATCGAAGCCAAGCTGACGTTAGGCTGGATTGCTTCGCTGTGCTCGCAAAGACGGCAGAAAACAATGGCCATCCGCAATTTCAACCGCCGTCTTGGCAAGGCCCAACGGGCCGCGGCCATCCAGATGCTTTTCGGTAACAATAACGCTACAGTTGCCACAGCGTCGAGCAATCTGATCTGAGATTGGAATTCCCAAACAGCTTCTAAGGGCTCGTTAATAGTCGGGCCAAATCACTGAAAATGGTTGAGCGGCATGTTCGGACAATCGTTATCAACCCAGCGCAGGCTGAACATATTGCGACACCATGGACTATGCGCAGTCAATACGGGCAAGGTGACGGGCGACCGACCAGCGTGCACCGAACCATCCCAGGCCACCGGAGAATGCGAGCAACAGCAGGTTATGCTGCCAGGAAAAATGGCTGAGCGCCCATGTCGTTGCATATAGTCTGGCCAGCTCGAACAAGGATTCATTCAGTTTGATAATCACCAGGGCCAGTATCGACCAGGCCAGCACCGCACCGGCCAGTCCCTGGATGGCGCCAAAATAGAGAAACGGACGGCGAATATAGCTGTCCGTTGCGCCTATCAGCCTGGATAGCTCGATTTCGTCGCGTCGAGTCAGGATTTGCAAGCGAATCGTATTGAAAATCACTATGATCAAGGCTGCACCGAACAAACCGGCCAGCATCCATACAATCACCCTGCCAAGATCTAGGATTGCATTCAGCTTTCTGGCCCAATCCGTATCCACCAATACTTGTGCAATGCCCGGCCAGGCCGATATGGCTTCCCGCATGCGTTCTATTTCATCAGCCGCCATCTGACCGAGATTGATCACGAAAGCATCCGGCAGCGGATTCTTGCCGAGGTTGCGCATGGCCTCAGCCAGGCCGCTTTCCTGTTGGAGCTGCTGCAAAGCAATCTCCTTGG
Source organism: Nitrosomonas halophila (assembly GCF_900107165.1). GTDB lineage: Bacteria > Pseudomonadota > Gammaproteobacteria > Burkholderiales > Nitrosomonadaceae > Nitrosomonas > Nitrosomonas halophila. Next base: position 66,547 of record NZ_FNOY01000003.1, on the reverse strand, counting down.
AAATGAACTGAAAGCTCTCGAAAGCTGGCACCTGCTCCAAGCGCGCATTGATCCGCTCTATATCTGCCTGCCTCGCATTGGTATCAAGAAAAACACTCAACTGTAGAGATTCGGTGGCATGCCCGGAAACTGTCTGGAGATTCTCCAGCAACAAAAAGATGCCTGCCGGCAGGCTGAGCACGACACCAAACACACCCACACTCAACAGACTGGTGACAGGCGAGATCACCAGTTGCCTGAGTGCACGCAGCAGCGCATGCCAGTGCTGGGCTAACCAGATACTCATGCGGCCAGTTTTCCTTGTGTAAGCTCGAAGACACGAGAGCGGGTCGCATCGAGCAGCATCCTATCGTGGGTAGCGATCAGCACTGTCACACCCACCTGGTGAAATGACTCGAAAACGGCCATGATCTCGCGTGCATAGCCGGTATCGAGGCTCGCTGTCGGCTCATCTGCAATCAAGATGGTAGGACGGTGAACGACAGCCCGGGCAATGCACAATCGCTGCTTCTCCCCGCCGGACAAGGTGATCGGATTCGCCTTCTCCTTATCCAGCAATCCGACCTTGTCCAGCGCCGCGCGTACCCGTGCGGCTGCGGTTCTGCTGTCAGCCCCCATCACTTGCAACGGCAACATGACGTTGGCAAAAACATTGCGATCCAGCAAAATCCGCTGTTCCTGGAAAATCAATCCCAGATTCCGGCGCAAATAGGGAATCGCACTGCGCTTGAGTGCACTGATATTCTGTTGGCCCACAAAAATGTTGCCGGAAGTCGGCCGTTCTATGGCCGCGATCATTTTCAGAAGCGTGCTTTTGCCCGCGCCCGAATGGCCGGTAAAAAAAGCCAGTTCACCGCGCTCGACAGAGAACGTAATATCGGTGAGCGCTTCGTAGCCGCCCGCGTAACGTTTATTCACATGCTGGAAATCAATCATGCCAGAGAAATACCCAGTAGACGCTCAATCGAACAACGCTTCGGCAAATTCTTTGGCGTCGAATGGCCTCAAATCATCCAGCCCCTCACCCACCCCGACAAAGCGCAAAGCAGGCGGAAGATCCGCGTATTGTGCGGCAATGGCGGCAATGACGCCGCCCTTCGCAGTTCCGTCCAGTTTGGTCAACACCAGACCTGTCACCCCCAGCGCCTCATCAAATGCCTTAAGCTGACTTACGGCATTCTGACCGGTATTGGCATCCAGTACCAGCAACACCTCATGGGGAGCGTCGGGAATGGCCTTGGTGATCACGCGCTTGATCTTTTTGATTTCCTCCATCAAATGAAGCTGTGTCGTCAGGCGGCCGGCAGTATCGGCCAGCACGATATCGATATGCCTTGCCCTGGCAGCAGTAATCGCATCAAAAATGACAGCGGCCGGATCGCTTTTCCTGCCAGGCTCGTTATCCTGCGCAATCACCGTAATATTGTTGCGTTCACCCCATATCTTCAATTGCTCCTGTGCCGCAGCTCGATAGGTATCGCCAGCAGCCAGCAGGACAGATTGCCCTTGCGCCTGAAAATAATGGGCAAGCTTGCCGATTGTAGTCGTTTTACCCACGCCATTCACGCCAGTGATCATGATCACGAAAGGCTGTTTTTCTGCGGTCTCCAGCGGTCGCGCCATAGGCTGAAGCAACTCGACCAAGGCGTCTTGCAGAGCGGTCTTAAGCTGTTCGGAATCACTCAGCGCATCGCGCTTGACGCGCTTGCGCAGCGATTCCAGCAAACGATTGGTGGCTGCAATCCCAGTATCCGCTGTCAATAACGCGGTCTCGAGTTCTTCATACAACGCCTCATCAATCTTGCGGCCACCGAACAATCCGGTCAGCTGCTTGCCGAGATTCTGCCGGGTACGAGCCAGCCCCTGTCTGATTTTGCTGGCAAAGCCGACCGGTTCGGTGGTTTGTTCGTTCTGATCGTTTTTATCGTTCTTGTCTTTTTTGGATTTAAAAATACTAAACATTCTGGTAGGCTGTTCCTGTTTCAGAGAGATAAATATAATATCATCTAAAGGTTAGCAGATTTAGTCTCTTGCTTCATTGAAAGCCATTTTGCCAAATATATGAAAACTAATTCCCACTTTGCTCATTACGCGCTGATACTGCTCGGTCTCACGCTGGCAGGTTCCCATTCTGTGCAGGCAAACCCGCATGAATATTTGCTCGACAACGGTCTCAAACTGATCGTCAAAGAAGATCATCGCTCACCGGTCGTCATCCATCATATCTGGTACAAAGTGGGCAGTATGGATGAAACCAACGGCACAACCGGCGTGGCTCACGCTCTCGAGCACATGATGTTCAAGGGTACAGCCGAGGTTCCGCCAGGAGAGTTTTCCCGGCGGATTGCCGCAGTCGGGGGAAGAGAAAATGCGTTCACCAGCCGCGACTACACGGCCTACTACCAGCAGTTGCATCAGCGTCATCTGCCGATGGCGATGGCGCTCGAATCCGATCGCATGAGTCATTTGCTGCTCACTGAAGAGGAATTCAGCAAGGAAATTCAGGTTGTGATGGAGGAAAGAAGACTGCGGACTGATGATCAGCCGCGTTCCCTGCTCTACGAAAAAATGATCGCCACCGCATTTCAGACCCATCCTTACCGGCGGCCAGTGATCGGCTGGATGAATGATCTGGAGCATATGCAGGTCAGCGACAATCAGGAATGGTACAACCGCTGGTATGCCCCCAACAATGCGGTTCTGGTCGTGGTTGGCGATGTGGATCCGGAAAATGTACTCGCATTGACAAAACAGCACTATGGCAAGGCCAATGCCCGCCCGTTACCGGGTATTGCTGAACGCAAGCCCCAGGCGGAACCTCCCCAGGTTGGCATCAAGCGCCTGCGGGTCAAGGCGCCCGCAAAACTGCCTTATCTATTGATGGGATACAAAGCACCGACTCTGAGCGACCCGCAAAACGAGTGGGAGCCTTATGCATTGGAAATCCTGGCCGGCGTGCTGGATGGCCACGCTTCCGCGCGACTGAATAGAGCGCTGGTGCGCGAAGCCCGCATCGCCATTTCGGTAGGCGCCGGTTACAGCGCGATCGCTCGTGGCCCCGGCATGTTTTATTTTGATGGCACACCGAGCGAAGATAAAACCATTGATGAACTCGAGCAATCGATACGGGCTGAAATCAGCCAGATTGTCGAATCCGGCATCACGGCGGCAGAGCTCGCCCGCGTCAAGGCACAAGTCGTAGCGGCCCATGTTTACCAGCTTGACTCAATGTTCTCGCAGGCCATGCAAATTGGCAGGCTGGAAAGCGCGGGACTTTCCCATCGGGATGCGGATACTATTTTAAAGGGACTGCAGGCAGTTCAAGCCAAGCAAGTCCAGGAAGTCGCCAAGAAATATCTGATCGATGACTTTTTAACGGTTGCCACCCTGGATCCACAGCCTCTGACTGGAGCAACGTCCACCCGGCCAGATACAACCCAGCTGCGGCATTAACAACACCAATACGGCCATATCTCTTTCGATTTAGACGGCTCCTCTACCCTCACCAGTGCCCCCTCCTGATCTCATTCCTGCACCGATGTTCTTCTACAAAAGAGACCGGGTGCAAAGCCGCAATGCTGGTGTATGGCAGGCGTACAAGGGCAAACACAGGCGCGGGACTCCCAACCATGGTTTTGTCGGGCAGTCCAAATTGATGAAGCGCTCCTCCAGCCGTTCGAAGCTCACGGCAGTCCGGTATGCTGGCATACTCACATGGCCAGACCAACCCGCTGGACAAATGCACGCGAAAAATCCCATCGGGATAGCTTGCATCATCGACACACCCCCTATTTCCTTGCTGCGGCAAACAGCATAATGTACCGTCCAACTTGCGCCATTATCGATCGTGCCGCCTTACGGCATAATTTTTCCGTCATTCGCAGGCATGTGCGCCATGCACGCGTCATCGCTGTCATCAAAGCCGATGCCTATGGGCATGGCCTGCTCCGCTGTGCGCAGGCACTGAGTGATGCCGATGCGTTTGCCGTATTGGAGCTGGAAGCGGCTGTACAATTGCGGGAAGCCGGCTTCCGGCAACCCATTCTACTGCTGGAAGGGTTCTTCTCGATAGCGGAACTGAAAGTATTGGCGCAATATCAGCTAAGTACCGTCATCCATCATCATGAGCAATTAGCCATGTTGCCCTCGTGCAAGGAAATTGAGAAACTCGATGTTTTTCTCAAAATCAATTCCGGCATGAACCGGCTCGGCTTCAGACCCGAACAAGGCCGTACCGCACTGGATACGCTCAGGCAACAAGCTTTTGTCAGCAGCATTACGCTGATGACGCATTTCGCCTGTGCTGACGACCCGCAGGAAAAGCATGATATCGATCAGCAATTGAATCGCTTTATCACCCTCCAGCCACAAGGAGCCGAGCGCCTGCCCCGGACCTTGGCCAACTCTGCAGCTATCTTGCGTTACCCCCAGACTCATGCAGACTGGGTCCGTCCAGGCCTGCTGCTTTACGGGGCATCCCCGCTGATCGAGAAAACAGGCGATGAACTCGGCTTGCGGCCGGTCATGACATTAACCAGCCAGATCATCGCCATCCAACACCTCAATCCACAAGACAGATTGGGTTATGGCGGACAGTTTGTGGCAGATCGCCCCATGCGGATTGGAATTGTTGCTGCAGGCTATGCGGACGGCTACCCTCGCCATGCACCCACAGGCACGCCGGTACTGGTTGAGGGTCAGCGTACCCGCCTGATAGGACGGGTTTCGATGGATATGTTGAGCGTCGATTTGAGTGGTATCGAGCAGGCGAGGATTGGCAGCCCGGTGACGCTATGGGGAGAGGGATTACCCGTTGAGCGCGTTGCTGAAAGCGCAGGCACTATCAGCTATGAACTGCTCGCTGCACTTTCTCCGCGCGTAAGATCGGTCACCCGTTCCTAGGCGGCTGTCCGAGAATAGCGATCGTAGCGAGGGCGAAGCTGGCTGAGCAAGGATTTTTTGATCATTTGAGGCGAATAGTCCTTCTATTCAACAAAGGATCGGAAAATCCGGCCAGCCAGGCTCGTTCGCAGTAGATCAGTCTCTCTCGCTATTCTCGGACAGCCGCCTAGTTTTCGGGCGCATCCAGGGACCCATGCGCCCGACAAGGTCCAGTTGCTTATTGTACCTTGGCTTTTTTACGCAACGACTCAACCAGCTCGGCAAAATTGCGCTGCAGCACGCGTTGTTGCATATTCTGCTTGACCTCTTCAAAAGTGGGTGGCACAGCAGCCCGCACATCATCCAGTTGTATGATATGCCAGCCAAATGTTGTCTGCACCGGCTGACTGGTCAACTCCCCTTTCCTCAGATTTTTCAATGTATCGGCAAACGGCTTGACATATACCGCAGATGGGCTCCAGCCCAACTCCCCGCCATTGTCCCTGCTGCCGCTGTCGATGGAACGTTCGCTTGCCAATTTTTCGAATGAGCCGCCTTTTTTGAGCATGGCAACGATGTCCTTGGCTTCTTTCTCAGTTTCCACGAGAATATGACGTGCTTTATATTCCTTGTCCCCCATCTGCGACTTGACTGCTTCATATTCTTTACGCAACTCGGCATCACTGATGGTATTGTTCCGGATGTAATCCGCTTGGAATGCTCTGATCAGGACTGCTTGACGCGCAAGCTCGATCTGGGTCACGACCTCCGGATCACGATCCAGACCCTTCTTTACCGCTTCCTGCGCAATGATTTCTTCTGCAATCAAATTTTCACGCAGCGCATTTCTCATTTCATTGGTATCCGGTTGTCCTTGCGCGACCGCAGCTTTGACCATGAGATCGAGACGTGCCTGGGGAATGGCCACACCATTGACTTTAGCAACCGTACCGCCACTTTGGGCATGCAAGGGCGACACAACGGCCAGGCTCAGGACAATGAAGGGCACGCAAAACATAAATTTGATTAAACGCATAAAATTACCTTTGGATTTATAGTGAGGTTAATAAATTGGCTTAATAAGCGTATGCCTTAACAGGGCACGGATGAATCCTTTTTAGTGAACAACGAGACACGAGTCACCCATGCCAATCCAGCCTGGATGCCTTCTCCCATATTTGATACGACAGGCATTCGCAAGATTGGAGAGCTTGAGCCAGCTTGAGTTCATAAACAATTATTGAACACATGAAATTATTCCGGCAAGACTTTCTTGAATGGCTTCACGCTGACCTTTGCATACACACCGGACGATTTGTAGGGATCCGCATCAGCCCAGTGTTGCGCTTCCTCGAAAGAAGAAAATTCAGCCACAATCAAGCTGCCGGAAAAACCCGCCGGCCCAGGATCAGCACAATCGATAGCCGGACAAGGCCCAGCCAAAAGGAGTCGCCCTTCTTCCTGCAAGGCTTGCAAGCGTGTCAGATGCGCGGGCCGATTCGCCATGCGCTGCGCCAGACTGTTGGGAGCATCCTCCCCGTAAATCAAATAGAGCATGTATTTTTCTCTTTTGTCAATGTAAGTACCCTGATAGTTCTTTGAAATCGCTCATTCGGCTCTTCTTGACCATTTTCCCTTCAAGGTTGGGAAACAGGCAGCTCGCATATTCTGTTTCAGAATCAGGTTCAAGATCGTGTATATTGCCCAAGACAACCATTCTGGTTATACCACACTCGTGCAGGATAGCCTGAATTTCCGAGATGACGGGCATGCCGGCAGATTCGTTGTTAGCCAAGGACCAGATAATGCCATGAAGTACTTCTCCAGTCTTGGTACAAATCAAACTGATGCGGTATTCATGGTGCAGTTCTCCCAGAACAGGAGCTATCACCGCAGTTAATGAATCCATGGCGATACCGCTGGCTATTAGATAATCGAGACAAGCATAAACCGAGAATGGACGGATCAGATGAGCGGCGGTGCGGGCGCCAGCAAAAAAGGCATCGGGCATAACCGAGCGTACCGCACAGTCTGGAAACAGCGCTTGCAGAAGCTTATCGACCTCGGTTTGCCAACCCTCTATTTCCGGTTCGTCAACTTGGAATTTGTCTGCCAACCGCGCATGGCCGCGTATGTTTTGCCAACAAAAAATAGCCTCCCCCCGGGGCGTAGCCGCTGCACCCACCACAAACCTGATTCCTGGTGATGCATCAATCTTGCCAGGTACCGGCACTCCCAAATGCATAACGGATTGACCCGCAACTGCTACGGGTCGCAATTGTTGCGCCAAATCATACAGAAAATGGTAATGCCCCCGTATCTGTTGCGGACACAGCATATAGTTGGTCAGGGTTATCCTGGTCCCCTTGGCGAATACCAGCGTTGTCAGCAGTGCCTGCAGATCGGCGATAAGGCTATCGGAGACCATTCCACAGGGAATGGCATCCTGTCTCTGTGACCAGGCCAGAATCGGCATTGCAAACAGCAATACATCGTATTCCTGGTCCGCCTCCATCCATTTTGTACACTCGACCGACGCCTCGATGGCATAGAGTATTTCGGCATAGACTTCCGGTTCCAGATCCTGCAGCCGGTCGAGTGCCAACTGTAGCGTTTGATCATCGCTAGCGGCCAATAGTGACTGGACAACACCATCCAGCCGCTTCTCCCAGAAAGCATCCTCGATTCGGCTGCTGGACTGTGCCAGTCCTCTGGCTACCTTGACAAGCTCACGCAAGGCTGGTGCGCCTGGATATTTTGCTTTCTGGGACGACGGTCTTCTCATCGGTAATAGGCGTTAATTTATGCCAATATAGGCGGTAATCGCGGTGTCAGCGTCTGGCGTTCGCTGGTTGCTGTCCCCAACAGGGCAAAACCCAGCAGATTGCCCGCAGCATCCTGAAACAAAGCCTTGACCCCATCCTGACTGGTTTCAATCTGCCACTCGCCTTCCATGTGCGGATCAGGCGGTGAAACCACAGTTGGGCAGCCGGGGGTTTTCACCAATACCGGCATAGCCGGATAGTGGAGACGAGTGGGTGTACCGGCCAATGTCGCAGCCAGCGCTCGGCCAGCATGCGTAATGGGCATGATGAATGGCAACACTTTACCGTCCACTTCCGCACAATCGCCCAGTGCATGAATATTCTGGATACTGGATTGCAAATATCGATCCACTTGAATGCCCCGCTTCACACTGATTCCTGCGGCCTCGGCCAGCCCGATTCGAGGTCTTAGGCCAATTGCCGAAAGCACCACATCCGCCTCGACAAATTGCTCATCCTGGTAGAATAACCGGTAACCGCCATCCGTTTTACCTATCTTGTCGACAGTTTTTCCGAGCAGAAAATTGACACCCGCCAAGGCCAATTTTTCCTGCAAGAATTGGCCAGCTTGTTCGGGCAGCAAACGGCCAAGCGGTTGCGGGCTCAGATCGAAGACACTCACTTGATAGCCCTTGGCAGCAAGATCATTGGCGAATTCACAACCAATCAGCCCAGCGCCGAGGATTGCGATATGCCGTTTACCCTCTATGCGCTCACGGAAATGCCGATAATCATCCAGATCATTGACGGACACTATCTCGTCTGCCCCCTCTCCCGGAATCGCCAAACGAACTGGATCAGCCCCGAGTGCCAATACCAGCCGGCCGTAACCCAGGCGCTCGCCATTCTCAAGCAGCACACGCTCTTCAACCGCATCTATCGCATCGACGCGGGTGTATGGCCGGATCACGATATTCAATTGATCGGCCATCTTTCCGGCCTCCGCATTCAGAATCGAGTCAGGTGTTTTGCCTGTTGCCAAGGCATTGGATAACATGGGCTTGGAATAGAATCCGCCATGATCCGCGGACAAAAGCGTTACCTGAATGTCAGTATTCAGTCTCCGCAATTCCCGTGCGACGGCATAACCTGCCAGCCCACTGCCAACGATTACGACAGACTGTTGAGGCATTTTACATCTCCCATTGTATTGCTTTCATTAATCAACAAATCTTCTCCCCTTTTAATGTTCCGTAGTCGCAGTGTAATAATTAGCCATAGCCGCAAACAGATTAGAATTCCACTGCCTGAACTAAGGGCTCGTTAATAAATAACCGTTCATTATAATGGCATCTCAGGCAAATTTGCTCACGGCAATGCAACCCTGGCCGACAGTGAGCTGACACACTTGATATTATGAAATGTGTCATCATATGGGATCATGTTGTGATCGATTACCGTTTAACATTTTTGAATGCTCGTCAACCAACCTTGAAGGAACACGGCAATGAAACGAATTCTTCTGTTTATTGCAACCAACCTTGCAATATTAGTGGTATTAAGCATCACCCTGCGTTTGCTTGGGGTGGATCGGATTTTAGATGCCGAAGGCAGCGCCCTGAATTTTAATGCCCTGCTAGTTTTTTCGGCAGTCATCGGCTTTGGCGGCTCGCTCATTTCGCTGGCCATGTCGAAGTGGAGTGCAAAACACATGACGGGCGCCATGGTCATTGAGATCCCTTCGAATGCGACCGAGGGCTGGCTGGTCGATACCGTTCGCCGGCAGGCCAGGGCAGCGGGAATAGGTATGCCAGAGGTGGCTATTTATGATTCGCCCGACATCAATGCCTTCGCAACAGGGATGAACAAAAACAATGCACTGGTAGCAGTAAGTAGCGGTTTGTTGCAGAAAATGAGCCAAGATGAGGCTGAGGCGGTCTTGGCCCATGAAGTCAGCCATATCGCGAATGGCGACATGATCACCCTCGCGCTCATTCAGGGAGTCGTCAACACTTTCGTCATTTTCCTGTCGCGCGTGATCGGTCACTTGATCGACCGTGCCGTCTTCAAAACCGAAGAAGGCCATGGACCGGCCTATTTCATCACCAGCCTGATCGCTCAGCTAGTGCTTGGCATACTGGCGACCATTATCGTCATGTGGTTCAGCCGCCAGCGTGAGTTCCGTGCCGATGCCGGCAGTGCGCAACTTTCAGGGCGCACCAAGATGATTGCGGCACTGCAGCGCTTGCAGCAGGAATATGAGCCCTCCCATTTGCCAGAAAAAATTGCGGCTTTTGGAATTTCCGGGCAACGCAGCCAACTGGGACGTCTATTCATGTCACACCCGCCACTTGAAGAGCGAATCGAAGCGTTGCGTGCCGCCGGTTGATCCCGGCTGACTCTGCCGGACTCAGCACATATCATTATCCGTCGAGTCAGACAGCAATTGTTCCACCTGGAATTTTCTGCCGCCGCATGGCGAGGCACACCTTGCCATGTGGTTATTTCATTCGAGGATTCCGGGTTCAATCATCCAGCATAAACTCTTCATCGAGATCATTGAACTCTTCAAAATCTTCATCCGCTAACGGCCTGCCATCACGCACCAGGCTCGCGCGTCGCTGCAGAAAAGCATCGCGGACAAACTCGTACTTATCCAGCGCCGCTTCTTCCAGCGTTTTATCGAGATCCAGCATCTGCGCACGCCGGTCGATCAGCTGACCGGTCGAGGCCGGCGCCCGCACTGTCCATAAATCCAAATTGGTATAAATCGCCCGCGCAGGATGAATAAAGCTACTGTCCACACCGATGCCGATTGCATCTCTCACAGTGCTCGGGCCCAATACCGGCAGAACAAGATAGGGACCGCTACCGATCCCATAGTGCCCCAATGTCTGACCAAAATCCTCGTTGCGTTTGCTGATATCGACGTCGCTCACGCGGCTGATATGGCTCGCCAGGTCAACCGCTCCCAACATGCCGAAAGTCGTATTGATCAGCACGCGCGTCGAACTTGCTGCCGCATCCGCAAACTTCAGTTGCAACAGTGAATTGGCCGTGATGACCACATCATCCAGATTGGAAAAAAAATTCCCGACGATCATCTCGATCGGATCTGGTGTCACAGCCCGATAGCCCCTCGCTACCGGCTCCAGCACAACCTCATCCAGCTTCTCGTTAAACGCGAATATGGCGCGGTTCATCGATTCCAAAGGATCGCGCCGATCGTTCACGGAAGCACAACCTGACAACGCGCACCCCGTCAATAATAGCGCCACAAGTTTCTGAGGATAGGTAGACATTTTCGTTATTGTTGAGATCGATTGTTCATATTGCCATAGCGATGCTCGTGCAACAAGTTGCCAGACTAAAAAACCAACGGCAACCCAAATCGTTAATTGAGGCCCTCATCAAAAATGCGCGCTCATATACCTTGGCTGAATATATGCTCGGCTGCCGCGACGGTTTTCGCTATATCCGCATCGCTATGTGCAGCGGATACGAATCCGGCTTCAAATGCAGAGGGCGCGAAATAGACACCCGCCTTCAGCATGGCATGAAAGAAGCGATTGAATGCCTCACGATCGCTATCCATGACTTCAGCGAAACTTTTGGGCGGCTCCTGTCTGAAATACAGACCAAACATGCCCCCTACTGCTTGCGCACTGAAGGTCACACCATTTTTCTTGGCAGCAGCCGTCAGGCCATCGGTCAATTGCCGGGTTTGCGCAGACAGCTTGTCAAAAAAACCTGGCGCCTGGATTTGTCTTAATGTTTCCAATCCGGCCGCGACAGCAACCGGATTGCCCGAAAGCGTGCCCGCCTGATAAACCGGGCCCAGCGGCGCCAGGCACTGCATCACGTCGCGGCGCCCCCCAAAAGCCGCCAAGGGCATGCCTCCGCCGATCACCTTGCCGAGTATGGTGAGATCGGGCTTGATCTGGTACAGCCCTTGTGCACATTCTAGGCCTACGCGAAATCCCGTCATTACTTCGTCCAATATCAATAAACTGCCATGCTGCGTGCATAGCGCCCTGAGCGTTTCCAGAAATGCTGGTTCAGCTCGGACCAGATTCATGTTGCCGGCAATCGGTTCTACAATCACTGCCGCAATTTCGCTGCCGTGTTCACTGAAAGCCTGTTTCGCGCCAGCCACATCGTTGTAATCCAGTACCATGGTGTGCCCGGCCGTTTCTGCGGGCACACCCGCCGAGCTGGGATGACCGAAGGTCAGGGCGCCCGATCCGGCCTTGACCAGCAGCGCATCGTCATGCCCATGATAACAACCCTCAAACTTGATGATCCGGCTTCTGCCGGTATAGCCACGCGCCAGCCGGATCGCGCTCATGCCGGCCTCAGTACCAGAACTCACCAATCTAACTTGTTCCAGTGACGGCAGCAGCTGACAGAGCAATTCAGCAATTTCGAGCTCGGCCCGAGTCGGCGCACCGAAAGACATGCCGAGACTTGCAGCTTCCTGTACCTTTCCAACGACCGCGGGATGTGCATGCCCGAGAATCAAGGGCCCCCAGGAGCCAACATAATCAATATAGGTCTGGCCTTCTACATCCCAAAAATAAGCACCCTGGCCACGTTCGAAAAATATCGGGGTGCCGCCAACCGATTTGAATGCGCGCACAGGTGAATTGACACCACCGGGAATATACTGCTGGGAACGTTCAAACAATTGTTGATTACTGATTGTCATAAAAGGATTTATCTGGATAAGTTATAGAAAAGTGGAAGAATTAAAACAATCGGGAGAAACACTTTGCGGCAAACTCGATATCTTCGGCCCCGAACAATGCCTGGCTGACCGCAATTGCATCACATCCGCGCGCAACCAGGCTGGCTGCATTATTCAAATCAATGCCGCCGATCGCCACAACCGGGACAGACAACACAGATTTGGCTTCACTGATCAAGCTGACTGCAGCGCGAACCGCATTCGGTTTGGTTGCCGAGGGAAAGAAAGCACCAAACGCCACGTAGCTTGCGCCGGCCTTTTCCGCTTCGACAGCCCTGGCTAGCTGACTGTAGCAAGACACACCAATCAGCTTGTGCGGTGCCAAACGATCTTTGATCGCCGGGAGTGTGCTATCGTCCTGGCCCACATGCAGGCCATCGGCACCGATCTGGCAGGCAAGCTCCAGGTAGTCATTGATAATCAGAGGCACTTGATAACGTTGACAAAGCGGAAGAAGCGCGCTCGATTGCACGAGGCGGAGCGGGGCATCAGCGCTTTTATTGCGGTATTGCAAGCAGCCTACGCCCCCTGCCAATGTCTGTTCGACCATCTGACAAAGCCGTCCGGTATCCGTGATATCCGGGGTAATGGCATAAAGGCCACTGATTTCGGATCTGCTCATCGCCATCAATCTTCGGTTTTGCTATCTGGCTGCTCCGGATTACCGTTTTCCATCCAGAAAAAACGGTCTGGTATATATTGCCCCATCCCTGGCCTGAAACCTGCCTTGAGCGCATGCCAGGTATAATCCTGGGCCTCATAGACACTATCTGCAACGGATATGCCATGCGCCAGCGACGCGGCTATGGCTGAAGACAAGGTACAGCCCGAACCGTGATACGATCCCGGCAGCCGTTGCCAGGTATCCGATCGCACCACACCGTTGATATCGTATAACGTATTGACCACCTTGGGCGTGTTCTCATGCGTGCCCTTGATCAACACATAGCCACACCCCCATTGCAGCAACCGGTCGGCACTTTGCTGCAAACTGAGAATGTCCGGATCATCTTCGTTCTCGAGCGCAATTCGCCTGGCTTCGAGACTATTGGGCGTGATGATTGTTGCCTGCGGAAACAGCATTTCGCGCATGGCCATGATGACCTCTTCGTTTGCGAATGAATCGCCGCGTCCTGACGCAAGCACCGGGTCAATTACCAGCGGAATATCCGGGTAATCGGAAATGACTTCAGTAATGGCTGCTATGGTTTCAACGCTGCCCAGCATGCCGATTTTAAAGGCCTGGACAGGCATATCCTGCAGTACGGTGCGTGCCTGATCAACGACCCATTCCGCATCCAGCAGCCAAATATCTTCCACGCCAGTGGTATCCTGTACCGTGATGGCAGTAACGACAGTCAGCGGATGGCAGCCCATTCCGGCAAGCGTGAGAATATCCGCCTGGATGCCTGCGCCCCCGGTCGGATCACTTGCAGCGAAGGATAATACAATTGGAGGTGGTAGCGACATGCAATAATACCGTAAAATGTCATTTTAACTTAAGCGAGCATATTTATCCATCATGACTACTGAGGACAACCAGGTTTTTCATCGTTATATGTGCATGATTTGTGGTTTTATCTATGACGAAGCGGAAGGGTGGCCACAAGATGGCATTCCTGCAGGCACCCGCTGGGCAGATGTGCCCATCAACTGGACCTGCCCGGAATGCGGCGCACGCAAGGAAGATTTTGAAATGGTCCAAATATAATGCGCATCCTGCATACCATGCTGCGAGTGGGTAATCTCGAGCAATCCATCCAGTTTTACACCCATGTATTGGGCATGAGGGTGCTGCGCCGCAAGGATTATCCGGAAGGAAAATTCACATTGGCCTTTGTCGGCTATCAAGACGAAGCGGAAGGCACGGTATTGGAACTCACCCATAACTGGGAGACGAATCAATACGAACTGGGTACAGGTTTTGGCCATATTGCAATCGAAGTGGATAACGCCTATGAGGCTTGCGAGAAAGTCAAGCAACTCGGTGGACGTGTCACTCGGGAAGCGGGTCCGATGAAACATGGTACAACCGTGATTGCATTTGTGGAAGATCCGGATGGTTACAAAATCGAGTTTATTCAGAAAAAACAATAAAAACTGACGTCATCATGAATACCTCCCTTACCATTGCGCAATCCAGCCGCTCCAGCAATCAGGTGCTCAGCCTCAATCTGCGCATGGCAAACCGGCATGGCTTGATTGCCGGCGCAACCGGCACGGGCAAAACGGTAACCTTGCAAGTTCTGGCCGAGCAGTTCTCCCGGGCAGGGGTACCGGTATTCATGGCCGACGTAAAAGGCGACCTCTCTGGTCTGGCCATGCCCGGTGGCGGCAACCAGACGGTCGACGCACGTATTCGGGCACTGGAACTGAACGGCTTCGCTTACCATGACAACCCGGTTATTTTCTGGGATGTGTTCGGCGAACAAGGGCACCCCGTACGGGCCACAGTGTCGGACATGGGGCCACTGCTTCTGGCGCGCATGCTCCATCTCAATCCCGTGCAAACGGGCATCTTGACCATCGTATTCAAAATTGCCGACGACCACGGACTGCTGCTGCTCGATCTCAAAGATCTGCGCGCCATACTGACCTACGTCTCGGAAAATACACGCATTTTGTCCTCGGAATATGGGCATATCGCTCGCGCAAGTGTCGGCGCGATTCAGCGCAGCCTGCTGCAGCTTACCCAGGAAGGTGGCGATCATCTTTTTGGTGAACCCATGCTGGATATCACGGACTTGATGCAAACCAATGGCGACGGCCATGGCACAATCAATATTCTAGCTGCGGAAACCCTCTACCGCACGCCGCGAGTCTATGCCACATTATTGTTATGGCTATTGTCGGAACTGTTCGAACAGCTTCCCGAAACCGGCGATAGTGAGCGCCCCAGGCTGGTATTTTTTTTCGACGAAGCGCATTTGCTATTCAAGAATGCCCCCAAGGTATTGCTTGACAAGATTGAGCAGGTCGTACGACTGATCCGTTCGAAAGGAGTGGGCATTTATTTCATCAGCCAGAATCCCCTGGATATTCCAGATGCCGTACTGGGACAACTGGGCAATCGGGTCCAGCATGCCTTGCGCGCTTTCACACCGAAAGATCAGAAAGCAGTCAGAGCAGCTGCCCAAACTTTCCGCACCCATCCCGGCATCGACGTTGAAACGGCCATCACCCAGCTGGGCATTGGCGAAGCCTTGGTCTCGTTTTTGGACGACAAGGGCAGCCCTCATCCGGTGGAAATTGCCCGCGTTCATCCTCCCCACAGCCTGATTGGTATGCTGCCCGCCCCTGCGCGACAATCAATCATCCGCAATTCCCCCATTTATGGGCTATATGAAACGCCCATCGACCGGGAATCCGCTTATGAAATTTTGCAGGCGCGCACTGAACAATCCAGCAGGACAAACCCGGCCAGACAGGCGAATCTGCCCACTCAAAGTCAGGCCAGCAGCAGCAGACAATCAGACCGTACTTCACCCAATCTGATCGAAACGTTTGCCAGACAGACCGCCCGCACAATCGGCAATGAAATCGGGCGGCGCATCATAAGAGGGGTACTGGGCTCGATTCTGGGCAACGGGCGCCGCTAGGAGGCTATCCGAGAATAGCGATCGAAGCGAGGGCGAAGCGGGCTGAGCGGAATTTTTCTATCATTTGAGGCGAATAGTTGTACTATTCAACGAAAAGGATCGAAAAATCCAGCCTGCCAGGTTCATCCGCAGTAGATCAGTCTACTCTCGGACAGCCTCCTAGCAGACCGATTTCTCAAGCCAACGGCTGACCGGCATTCATTTGCATATGCCGGTTGCAGGCAACTTGATCAGGCAACACGGAATTTTGGATTTCCTGGAAAGTCTATGTAATTGCTATTCACAACAATTCACACATCCAAACGGACAAATATGAGCACATCAACACATGATTTAGTCAACGAGGTTCAACCACAGTTAATTTTTACCGACGGCGCCGCCGGCAAGGTCAAAGAACTGATTGAAGAAGAAGCCAATCCGGAACTGAAACTGAGAGTCTTTGTCAGCGGTGGTGGCTGTTCTGGATTCCAATATGGTTTCGCCTTCGATGAGACCATTAACGAGGATGACATCGTAATGGAAAAGCAGGGCGTGAAACTGCTTGTCGACTCAATGAGTTTTCAATATTTGATAGGCGCCGAGATCGACTACCAGGAAAACGCTCAGGGTGCGCAATTTGTCATCAAGAATCCAGCGGCAGCCAGCACCTGTGGTTGCGGTTCTTCCTTTTCCGTTTAGCCCTGCTCCAGGAAAAAGCCGCAGCGGTATCATACCTCCTGAAATCCGAGGCTTGCATGGTGCAAGACCAACGACTGACGCGCACCGGGATCCATCGCAGCCAGACAGTCTGTGGCGCACCACGATGGCGCTCAGGCAGGATAAATGGCACCCAGAATCCGGCTCTCGTTAGCGCCGGTCACATCCGGCAGGTTGCCCGGCGCCCGCTCGATAGCCCGCTGTGCCAACCAAGCAAAGGCACAGGCCTCCACCCAATCAGCATCGATCCCCAGCGCATTGGTCAACTTGATATCGCTGGCGGGCAATCCTTGCCGCAGCTGATCGACGAGCGCGCCGTTATGGGCACCGCCTCCGCACAAGTAAATTTCATCGGCCTCTGGAAAATAAGCCGACACCGCACGAGCGATCGTGGTAGCTGTCAGGGCCACCAGAGTCGCTTGCACATCCTGCGCCGCCTCATCGCCTTGCAAATAGGATTGCAGCCAGTCGATATTGAACATTTCCCTACCAGTACTTTTGGGAGGCGGCAGAGAAAAATAGGGAAAAGCCTGCAAGTTTTCCAATAGCCTGGGAATGACTCTGCCGCTTACACCCCATTGACCATCGCGATCATAAGGTGTATCCAAATGCCTGGCACACCACGCATCCAGCAAAATATTGCCCGGGCCACAATCAAAGCCAGTGACATGCCCATTGACCGGCAGACAGGTAATATTGGCTATCCCCCCGATATTAACGATCGAGCGGTCAATGGCAGAATGGGCAAACACTTCCTGATGGAATGCCGGTACCAACGGTGCACCCTGCCCGCCCGCCGCAATGTCACGGCTCCTGAAGTCGGTCACAACCGCAATACCAGTGAGCTCGGCCAGCAATGCGCCATTGACCAACTGAATACTGTAACCATTCTCTGGTTGCGGATAATGCCTGACCGTCTGCCCATGACAACCAATCGCCACGATCTGCCGCGGATTGATGCCAGTCTCATCGAGCAAGCGCCTCACCGACTCTGCGTATAGCCTGGCAATACGGTTGGCCAACACGGCGGCACGATGCAACTCGTCCTCACTACGCTGATTGAGTGCCAGTAACGCTGCCCGCAATGCCGCATCGTAAGGCATGTAACAAGTGTGCTCAAGTGGGCAAGATTGTGTGAAATCCACCAGAACCGCATCGACTCCATCGAGGCTGGTTCCCGACATGATGCCTATATAATGCGTGGCGCTCAATTATCCGCCGTCGTCAGCCAGCGACCTGTCAGTTGTTCAGTGCCGCAAACCCCGTGTTGCGCAACAGATCCAACTGCGTCAACAAGGTCTTGGTTTGTCGATGGAATACCGCTCGATATTTCTTGCCGATCGGTTGCGCAGCCGGCATAACGATTTTGGATGGATCACGCTGGACGCCATTGACCCTCAGCTCATAGTGAAGATGGGGGCCAGTCGCCATGCCCGTTGCACCGACATAGCCAATCACATCCCCCTGTTTGATTCGTTTCCCGGGTTGCAAATGCTTGCTGAACTTGGATAGATGCCCATAGGCAGAGCTGTACTGAGCATCGTGCTTCAGAATGACCAGATTGCCGTAACCATTCTGCCAGCCTTTGAACTCCACGATACCATTTGCAGTCGCCATGATGGGGGTGCCGGTCGGTGCGGCATAATCAATTCCTCGATGGGCACGCCATTTCTTTAGGATTGGATGATAGCGGGCCTTGGTAAAACCGGAACTGATCCGGGAAAACTTCAATGGCGCCAGCAGGAAGGGTCTGCGCAAGCTCTCGCCTGCAGGGGTATAGTAATCGCCTTCTCCATCCTCCATCTGGAAGTAAACCGCACGATGGGCCTTACCCTTGTTGAAAAATTCTGCCGCGAGTATCCGGCCTATTTGTGTCTTGCCGCTTTCATCCTGTCCCGATTCATAAACAACCGTAAAACGGTCACCTTTATGCAAGTCACGATGAAAGTCGATATGGCTGGAAAAAATATCAAAAATCTGCGAAGCAATCGCACTCGGCAGACCGGCCTTATCAACTGCTGCGAACAGAGAACTACTGATAACGCCCGAGCCCACTCGGATATGCGCATGATGTTCAACAGGCTGTTCGCGCAGCTCAAAGGCACCATCGATTTTTTCCATTAAAAACTGCTCGCCATTTCCGTAGAAATAACGCAGTTTCAACAATTCGCCATTCGGCTTGGTCTCGGCATGAACGACCTCGCCGGGTTTGAGCCGGCGCATGGCCTGACTGTCGCGCGCTGTATCCAAAAAACTGATCCTGTCTGCCTGATTGACTTCGAGCCGGGCAAGTATGGCCGCGATTGTGTCGCCACGACGTATGCTTTCCTGATGCCAGAAAGTCATATCGGGATCGGATGAAGCAAATTTTTCAGGAAGAGGCAGTGAGCGAACGATCCGCTGCGTGGATACCTCCTGCAACGAGGCGTCGGGGACGATTCCAAATGCGGTAACCATGCCAAATAAGGGTACACTGGATAAAATAGTAATCCAACGTACTTTTTTTTGTGCAAGAAAGCTAAGTTTTTGCGCTAGAATGCTCGTTTTTTTCGGGGGTGATTGGTAATACATCAGATGTCATCACTCCTGTTCACTGATTAAAACTTTTGTAGTCTAGCATGGAAATACTCCAATATGATGACGACTGATTTATCTTTGATTCGCCGTGGCTAAAACCATCGCTCAACAACTGGCAGCCATAAAGCGCGGCTGCCAGGAACTGCTGATTGAAGAGGAATTTGCGCATAAACTCGCTCAGGGAATACCGCTGAGAATCAAGGCGGGATTCGACCCCACGGCGCCTGACTTGCATCTGGGGCATACTGTCTTGCTGAATAAACTGCGCCTGCTTCAGGATATGGGACATCATGTCTTGTTTCTGATTGGCGACTTTACCGGCATGATTGGTGATCCCAGTGGCAAGAATGCGACACGTCCACCCTTGACACGCGAGCAAGTCGCCTCCAATGCCGAATCCTATACCACACAGGTATTTAAAATACTCAGACCCGATCAAACAGAGGTCGTATTCAATTCCACCTGGATGGACAAGCTAAGCGCAGCCGACTTGATCCGGCTTGCTGCCTCTCATACCGTGGCGCGCATGCTGGAGCGGGATGACTTCAGTAAACGTTATCGCAACAATCAGCCGATAGCCATACATGAATTTCTCTATCCGCTCATCCAGGGCTATGATTCAGTGGCATTAAAAGCCGATCTTGAATTGGGCGGCACCGACCAGAAATTCAATCTGTTAATGGGACGCGAATTACAGAAACATTTTGGCCAAGCCCAGCAATGCATCCTGACCATGCCTCTGCTGGAAGGACTCGACGGCGTCCAGAAAATGTCCAAATCATTGAATAACTATATCGGCATTACCGAGCCCCCGGGAGAGATTTTTGGCAAGCTGATGTCGATCAGCGATACCTTGATGTGGCGCTATATTGAATTGCTCTCCTTTGAATCACTGGACACAGTGCATCAGTGGCAGCAAGAAGTCGAAGCGGGACGCAATCCACGCGAAATCAAAGTACAATTTGCCCAGGAGATCGTCGCACGTTTCCACAGTCAGGCTGATGCCAATCAGGCGCTGGCCGATTTCGAGGCCCGTTTCAGCAGAGGGGCGCTGCCCGATGATATCCCGGAGAAAACCCTATACATCCAGGGCAATGCCTTGCCAATCGCGCAGTTGCTCAAGCTCGCATCGCTGACTGCCAGCACCAGCGAGGCCTTGCGTATGATCGGACAGGGCGGCGTGAAACTGGATGGCAACAAAATTGTGGACAAATCGATGACCATCCCGCTGAATGCCTCCATCATTGTTCAGATTGGCAAACGCAAGTTTGCCAAAGTCACACTTTTACCCGAATAAGGCAGACTAACGCCGTTGCAGGATCACTAATACCCATGATGAATGATGATATCGTAATACTCCCCTGCGAAACGCGAGCGCGTGAATTCGATGCCAAACTACTGCTCGCCTGTCATCTTGCCGAAAGCGGTCTGCCCACTATCGTTGGCGCCAAAAAAGTGATCGACAAAATGGCCACATCCCTGCCGCGGGGCCTCTACATTGGCAAGAGCATGACTGTGCGCAGCGCAACTGTTTTGCGCATGCTGCGGCGGTTAGGCTTCACCGTCACGGCCTGGGATGAGGAAGGACTGGTATGGGCCACACCCGAACTGTATCGCCTGACAAAACTGGATGCCCACGCACTTCGGGAACCTTCATGCATCTTTGCCTGGGGAGAGGCCAATGCAGCGGCCATCCGCGACCATCCCAGCTTCACCAACGCGCCACTGCATTTGACCGGCAATCCACGCACAGATCTGCTCCGGCCAGCGCTGCGCGGACTTTTCAACCAGCAGACGGATGAATTGCGTGCGCGCTATGGTAAATTTGTGTTGATCAATACCAATTTCTCCCGGATCAATCATTACTATCCGGGTGAAAGTCATCTACTCAATCTGCTCGAAGCCCAGAAACACAAGCAGGGACAACCCAGCGACCCCAAGCTCGGTATGGCCATCCATAAAAAGACGATTTTCGAGCATTTCCTGAAAATGGTGGCAGCGGTGGGCGAAGCGTTTCCCGAAATCACAGTTGTGATTCGCCCGCATCCGTCCGAGAATCACGCCACCTGGATCGAGGCGACCCGCCATTGCAGCAACGTACGGGTGCTTTATGAAGGCAATGTCGTTCCCTGGTTGATGGCGGCAGCCGTAACCGTTCACAATAGTTGCACGACAGCAGTCGAATCTTTCCTGCTCGATCGCACCGCCTTGGCCTATTGCCCGGTAACCGCCGAAGCCTATGACCATCCACTGCCCAACAATCTCAGCATTCAATGCCAGAATCTGTCCACCCTATTGGACTGGATCAAGCAGGCGCTGGTCGACAGCACAGCACTGGATGCGCAGCATATTCAGCAACGCAAGGACTTGGCCCGCCATCATCTGGCCTCGTATGACGGCACAACATCATGCGAACGGCTGGTATCGGTCATTCATCAGCTGAAAAAACAGTCCGTGCAGAGTCGCCCTCCGCTGCTGACGCGGGCGGTAGGATTGAGCACGGCTTACTGGCGCAAAGCGATCAAGAAACGCATTGAAGCCCAATTACCGGGGCATCGCAATAATACCAACTATCTGCGGCATATGTTTCCACTTACCTCTAGCGCAGATGTCGAATATCAAATACAACGCATGGGCAGTCAGCTGGGCCGCTTTCAGAAGCTGCGCATCAAGGAGCTGACCGAAAATGTGTTTATGATTCAGTGACAGTAAACGGAAGTGGCGATGGATGGCCAGCGCACTGCTCGGACACACCCAAAATTAGAGATTACTCATTATAAAATTCGCACTACCTCTAGGCTATGAAAACTAAAGTAAAAATTATCGGAGCCGGTTCAATCGGCAATCATCTCGCATATGGATGCCGGCAGCAGGACTGGGAAGTTGTGCTGTGCGATATCGATCCGGCTGCACTCGAGCGTACCCGCACGGAAATCTATCCCAACCGTTATGGTCGCTGGGATGAAACCATTCGACTGGCGCATCCCGAAGCTATGAGCGAAGAAAATTTTGATGTCGTCATCATCGGCACGCCGCCCGACACACATATCAAAATAGCGCTCGACATCCTGAAACAGCGCCCACCAAAATTGCTTTTGATCGAAAAACCATTATGCCCCCCTTCCCTGGCTGATTGCGAACAATTACGCAGCCGGGCAGAATCATTGGGCGTTCAGGTTCTGGTCGGTTACAACCATACCCTGACGCCCAACACGCGCCTGACAGAACAATGGCTGCAGGCCGGTTCGCTCGGCAAGATATTAACCATTCACGCCCAGATTAGAGAACACTGGCAAGGCATTTTCAAAGCCCATCCCTGGATTTCCGGCCCGGAAGAAACCTATCTTGGCTATACCGAACGCGGGGGGGGCGCACTTGGCGAGCATTCGCATGGATTAGCCATTTGGCAGCATTTTGCGCATCTCAGTGGTCATGGGCGGATTGTCGAGGTGTCAGCGATGCTCGATATGGTCGAGGAACGTGGCGCCTGCTATGATCGATTGGCGCAACTCAATCTGCGCACCGAAAGTGGCCTGACCGGCTTATTGGTCCAGGATGTCATCACAGAGCCGGCTGACAAGCAATTGCGGCTGCAAGGCGAGAATGGCTACATAGACTGGTTTATCAATCTCAAGCCGGGCATGGATGCCGTCAAGCTGCAATTGCAGGGCAAACCCGAACAATTGCAATACTTCGAAAAAACCAGGCCAGATGATTTTCAGCCCGAAATTGCGCATGTCGGCGATCTGCTCACAAATCCAGGGCAAATTTCACCCATCTCCCTCCAGCAGGGAATGGAAACCATGCTGGTGATCGCAGCTGCGCTCCGCTCGCACGCAACCGGACGCGTGGTTAAAATTGATTATGGTCGTCCCTACGGTCCAGACTCGCTGCAGTAGCCGCCTGAACCCTCGCATATGTACGCACAAAGAAAAGTACTGGCTGTCGTACCTGCCCGCGGAGGCAGCAAGGGCGTGCCATTGAAAAATTTACGCAAAATTGGCGGCACTTCCCTGGTCGGGCATGTCGGACAACTGGTGCGCGAACTGGGCTGGATCGATCGCGCGGTCGTCTCCACCGATCATCCGGAAATCGCCCGAACCGCCGAGCAAGCTGGCCTCGCCGCGCCATTCTGGCGGCCGGCCGAACTTTCCGGGGATCGGATTGGTGACATTCCGGTATTGCAACATGCTTTACAGGCGATGGAATCGATCGATGGCTGCGAATATGACATCATTCTCATGCTGCAACCGACTTCCCCCCTGCGCTTGCCGGAACATGTGGCCGCAACAGTCGAGAAACTGGTGCAAGGCAACTTTGATGCCGTCTGGACAGTCAGTCCGACCGATCTCAAATATCATCCGCTCAAACAGCTGGCGTTGGATGATGATGCCATGCTCGGGTTATGGGATCAGCGTGGCGCAGACATTATCGCCCGCCAGCAGCTCAAGCCTGTATACCATCGAAATGGCGCAGCCTATGCCCTGACCCGTGCATGTCTGCTCACCCAGTCTGCGCTCATGGGCGCGCGCAGCGCAGCAGTCGTGATTGACACGCCCATGCTGAGCATCGATAGCGAAGACGATCTCGACCAGGCAGAATGCTTGCTGAACAAGCAAGCAAGCCAGCATGCTCCCCAGCTGAGAGTACGCCAGGAAGGTGCAGCGGCACCGTTCAAAACCTTCGTGGTGGATATCGATGGCGTACTGGCATCATTGGTCGCCAATAACGATTACACGCTGAGCGAGCCCATACAGGAAAATATTGCCATCATCAATCGATTGTATGAAGCGGGCCACAGGATTATTTTGTTTACTGCACGCGGCTCGGCCACCGGCATAGATTGGCAGGATGTGACCCGCAAACAGATGACTGACTGGAAGGTGCGCTTTCATGCCCTGCAGTTTGGCAAGCCTGCAGCGGATTATTATATCGACGATCGGCTGATCACATTACAAGAGGCGTTACAGCATTGTTGATGGACATGCATGCTTTTGTATTACCACATCCAGATAAAAACCCGCTCACGGACCGTGCCGTGACCAACCTGATCCAACCATCAGATATTCCGCCCGATAAACGAAGCATCAGCCCACGCTTACTCGTCACTCTGTCACACAGACGAATTGTTTCCAGACTCTCAAGTAAAAATATTGTTCAAGGGCGATCATGAAGACACTGTTAGACCAATTGTATATTTTTGAAATGGCCAACAACCACCAGGGCAGCGTGGAACATGGTCTGAAAATCATTGATGCAACTGCCAAAATTGCCCGGAAACATCAGATCAAAGCGGCGGTCAAGTTGCAACTGCGCGAACTGGATACCTTTATTCATCCAGATTACAAGGGCCGCACGGACGTCAAGCATATTGGCCGCTTTGAAAGCACCCGTTTGACCATGGATGATTTTCAGCGGTTGGTGGAAGCGATCCGTGAGCAGGGGCTGGTCACGGTAGCCACGCCGTTCGATGAGCAGTCGGTACAAACCTGCCAGGCTTTGGGTGTGCAGGTATTGAAGCTTGCCAGTTGCTCGGCAACCGACTGGCCGTTGATTTCAGCCATCGCGGATGCCAACCGGCCGGTGATTGCTTCAACTGGCGGCTTGAGCATCTATGACATCGACAATCTGGTCAGTTATCTGCACAAACGAGCACCTGCTTTTGCACTGATGCATTGTGTCTCGCTCTACCCCACGCCGAACGAACGCATTCACATGAATTTCCTGAACAAGATCATGCGCCGTTACCCCTATGTGTCAGTCGGATATTCCGGCCATGAGGCACCCGATAATCTCGAAGTGGCCATGGCAGCCATCGCCAAGGGCGCGCGCTTGCTTGAGCGCCACATCGGGGTGGCAACGCCCGACATCCAACTCAACACTTACTCGCTGGATCCAGAGCAGGCTGACCAGTGGGTGGCTGCTGCCGAGCGCATGCGCGCCATTTGCGGGGCGAGTGAAGAGAAACATGTCATACAAAATGAAAAGGACTCGCTGCGCGAGCTGCAGCGAGGAGTTTTCGTCAAACGCAACATCGCACAGGGAGAAGAAATCCGGTCAGAAGATGTATTCTTCGCCATGCCTTGCGCAGAGGGACAGCTGACAAGCGGGGAATTCGGTCAGTTGCGTGCGCATTTTGTTGCCTCCCGCGATTACGTGACCGGCTCGGCTGTATTCGAAGCGCCCAAGCAAGATGCCATGCGGCTCATCCGGGGGATCCTGCATGATGCGAAAGGTCAGTTATATGAGGCAGGCATTTCTCTCGGCGATGACTATACGGTTGAAATCTCGCATCACTATGGCCTCCCCCGCTTCCGGGAAACAGGCTGTATTCTGGTCAACCTGATCAACCGGGAGTATTGCTACAAACTGCTGATCATGCTGCCCGGACAGAAACATCCGCCGCATATGCACAAACAGAAGGAGGAAACCTTTTGCATGTTGTGGGGCGATCTGTCGGTCAATCTGCACCAGCAAGACACGCAGGAGTCGGTCAATTTGAAACCCGGCGACAAATTGCTGGTGCCGCGGGGCACCATGCATGATTTTGCCACCCGATCAGGCGCTATTTTTGCCGAAGTTTCCACCCATAGCATCGTGGGGGATTCCTATTATGCGCACCCGGAAATCGCAGAGCTGGACCCGATGCAACGCAAAACCATTCTGGAAAGCTGGTAAGGCGATCACTGGCCGCGCATCATTCATTGCTTGTCAGATGGAGGTGACTGAACCTCCCGGATGACTTCCTGAAAGTCGCCTATGTCTTCAAAGCTTCTGTAGACCGAGGCAAAACGGATATAGGCGACTTTATCCAGGGAATAGAGCTCTTGCATGACCCATTCACCGATGGTGCGGGAGGTAATTTCCTGGACCCCCGTACTCAAGAGTTTTTGTAAAATTCGCTCCAAGGCCGCATCGACCTGCTCGGTCGGGACCGGACGCTTATGCAATGCCCGCGTAAAACTGGTATAAAGTTTGTTCCGGTCAAATTCGACACGGTTGCCATCCTGCTTGATGACCTGCGGAAATCGTAATTCAATTGTTTCGTAGGTAGTAAAGCGCTTCTCACAGGCGGTACAACGCCGCCTGCGCCTGATCCTCGTCCCCTCCTCGCTCTCGCGCGAATCGATGACGCTGGTATCTTCAGCACCACAAAATGGACATCTCATAGCTGAATTCTGTCGCCAGAGCCAGTGAATGGCTCCGGACTTGTCAGAAAGGAAAATTGCTGGTTAACGATGCGCCCAATCACTCGCCATAAACGGGAAATTTTGCGCATAATACTTGCGCCTGCTGAGCCACCTGCTCCAGGACTTTGGAGTCATTCGGCGCATCCAGCACATCTGCCACCAAATTGGCCAGCTGCTCGGCTTCCAGCTCCTTGAAACCACGGGTGGTAATAGCCGGTGTGCCGATGCGAATACCGCTGGTGACAAATGGCTTCTGCGGATCATTCGGGATCGCATTTTTATTGACGGTAATATGCGATGCTTCCAGCGCAGCCTCAGCCTCTTTGCCGGTCAGATTCTTGGCGCGCAAGTCGACCAGGAACATATGGCAGTCGGTACTGCCGGAAACAATCCGCAAACCTCGCTGCTGCAGCACCTTGGCCATGACGCGTGCATTTTCAATTACCTGCTCCTGATAATCCTTGAATTCCTGGCTGGCAGCTTCCTTGAAGGCCACCGCCTTGGCGGCGATCACATGCATGAGCGGGCCGCCCTGAGTCTGCGGGAATACCGCGGAATTGAGTGATTTTTCATACTCGGCTTTTGCCATGATCACCCCGCCACGCGGCCCACGCAGTGTTTTATGCGTAGTGCTCGTCACAAAATCGGCAATCCCGACTGGATTGGGATAGAAGCCGGCTGCAATCAAACCCGCATAATGCGCCATATCGACAAACAAGTAGGCCTCTACGCTGTCGGCAATTTTTCGGAACCGTTTCCAGTCGATGATTCTTGCATAGGAAGAAGCGCCGGCAACGATCATGCGTGGTCGGTGCTCCATCGCAAGCCGTTCCACCTCGTCATAATCGATCTCTTCGATAGCGGGATCGAGTCCGTAAGCCACTGAATTGAAAATTTTGCCACTCATGCTGACAGCCGCCCCATGCGTCAGATGGCCGCCATGCGCGAGCGACATGCCCAGAAGCGTATCGCCGGGCTTCAGGGCCGATAAATAGACAGCGGCATTCGCCTGGGAACCGGAGTGCGGCTGCACATTGACATATTCGGCATTATATAAGGCTTTGAGCCGGTCAATCGCAAGTTGCTCAACCCTATCCACATATTTGCAGCCACCATAGTAACGTTTGCCGGGGTAGCCCTCCGCGTATTTGTTGGTCAAGACCGAGCCTTGCGCCTGCAAGACCGCCGGACTCGCGTAATTTTCCGAAGCAATCAATTCGATATGATCTTCCTGTCGCTGTATTTCCCCTTGAATTGCCTGCCATAAATCAGGATCAACCTGTCCGATTGTCACTTTCTGTGAAAACATAACATCCGCTCTCTAGTTTTTTATTTGAAACAAACATTCTATCATCGCGCAGCCTGCTAAGCTGTGATTGTACGGTTTTCTTGTTATGTCGGGGCATCGGATCAATTTGACTTCATTTCGTGAATTAGCGATGATAATAAACTGTTGCCCAAAATATCTTGTTAATCCACTCTATTTACACTCATAGGAGCTATCATGGCCACAAACGAAACACTTAAGCAACAGGTCAATGCCATCATTCAAAGCAGACATTTGCTGCAACACCCCTTCTACATTGCCTGGACGGAAGGCAAACTCACCAAAGAGCAGCTGCGCCATTACGCCGAACAATATTTTTACAACGTTCTGGCTGAACCGACCTACCTGAGCGCGGTGCATTTCAACACACCGCATTTCCACGATACGCGCAACAGTGGCGATATCAGCGTACGCCAGGAAGTCCTGAAAAACCTGATCGACGAGGAGCATGGCGAGAAAAACCATCCTGCACTCTGGAAAACGTTTGCATTCGCACTAGGTGCCGACGATGCCAGCCTGGCGAAAGCCGATGCTCTGCCGGAAACGCAGAATCTGGTTTCCACTTTCCGTGACATTTGCCTGAACCAGCCGTTCTATGCCGGTCTGGCCGCCCTGCACGCATTCGAATCACAAGTGCCCGATATTGCTGCCGTCAAGATTGATGGCCTGGCCAAATTCTATGGCATGAACAATCCCCAGGATTATGAATTTTTCTCGGTCCACCAAAAAGCGGATGTTTATCATTCACAGGCTGAATGGGCCATCATTGAAAAATTTGCCGACACGCCAGAGAAACAGGCCGAAGTGCTGGCCGCGACACGCCGGGCATGTGACGCACTCTGGAAGTTCCTGGACGGTGTGCATCAAACCTACTGCGCCGATCTCGAATGCGAGGATAAATCTGCCGCAACCCTGCATTAAGACCCGCTTCGACTGGCAGTTCAGCGTGACCGGGTGGCAGCCAGTCGGCAAGACTGGCAAACCACCCGGTCATTCCTTAAGGAGTCGTGAAGGAATAAGTGTGGCAATTGGACGCGTCTGGTGGGATGCAAGACGAGAGGAGGAGTCATAGCAAGGCTATGGCGACGAACGAGCAACGCCGCAGTGCGCCCGCCAGATGCGATCCAAGTGTTACAGTTATTTATGAGCGACTCCTAAAATCTCACTTCTTCCGCTGCTTGGCCGCCCGCAATGGCCTGACACCTTCCAGCTTGGCAAAGCAGACTTGGCGAATCGTTGCCAGGAAATCCTGCAGATAACCCAAAGTGGCGGTTTCCTCCCGCACTGAAAGATACAAATCGCTCCACAACCCGCGCCTACCGATGCGGCGGGCAATCACGTAATCATAATCCAGATAGTTGGTGATCCCCCAGCCAGGGAGTGCGGCGATACCCCGCCGGCTGGCCACGAGTTGCAGAATGGCCACGGTAAGTTCAGCCGTGCGCCGCTGCCAAGTGACATTGGCAGGGATCAATACCTGGCGGATCAAATCAATTCGTTCATCGGGCACCGGATAAGTAATCAGCATATCGCGGGAAAAATCCTGGGCCTCGAGCACGCGTTTCTTGCCCAGCTCATGACCAGGCGCAAGCACCGCCAGGATCTCGAAGCGGAACAAGGGAAAATGCACGATGCCAGGCTGCAGCCCGGGTTCCGATCCAATGACCACATCCGCAGCGCCATGCCTGAGCAAATGCACGGGATCGCTGTGAAACCCGGATACCAGATCAAGTTCCACGTCGGGCCAATCGGCACGGAATGTATCCATGATCGGCATCAGCCAGTCAAAGCAGGTATGGCATTCCAGTACGATGCGCAGACTGCCCGTGGCTTTCTGCGAGATTTTGGCCAGATCTCGTTCTGCTGCCCGAATCTCTCCAAGAATTTTTTCTGCCAGCTGCACCAAGCGCCTGCCCGCCTCGGTTAACTGCACAGCATGTCCATGGCGTTGAATGATCGGCGACTGATAATGCGCCTGCAACACTCTGATCTGATGAGACAGGGCAGACTGGGTCAAATGCACGCGCGCTGCCGCGCGCGAAACACTCCCCGTTTCATGCAAGGCCTGCAGTGTGCGCAAATGACGCAATTCCAGCATAATTATGAATAGTGTTCATAGTTGATCATAAAAATTTTCATTTGATTCATTATAAAGTATTCAACAAAATGCTAGCTCCTAGATAGAAAGCGCTTGGTAATAGTATTGACACATCATCTCGGTTTCCCAAGAATCAGTCCACAACGTGAATTGAAAAAAACACTGGCAGCCCACTGAAAGAAAAAATCAGTACCAAGCAATTATCGACGACAGCCGACACAATATTAGCGATGATAATAAACCATTGCCCAAAATATCTTGTTAATCCACTCTATTTATACTCATAGGAGCTATCATGGCCACAAACGAAACACTTAAGCAACAGGTCAATGCCATCATTCAAAGCAGACATTTGCTGCAACACCCCTTCTACATTGCCTGGACGGAAGGCAAACTCACCAAAGAGCAGCTGCGCCATTACGCCGAACAATATTTTTACAACGTTCTGGCTGAACCGACCTACCTGAGCGCGGTGCATTTCAACACACCGCATTTCCACGATACGCGCAACAGTGGCGATATCAGCGTACGCCAGGAAGTCCTGAAAAACCTGATCGACGAGGAGCATGGCGAGAAAAACCATCCTGCACTCTGGAAAACGTTTGCATTCGCACTAGGTGCCGACGATGCCAGCCTGGCGAAAGCCGATGCTCTGCCGGAAACGCAGAATCTGGTTTCCACTTTCCGTGACATTTGCCTGAACCAGCCGTTCTATGCCGGTCTGGCCGCCCTGCACGCATTCGAATCACAAGTGCCCGATATTGCTGCCGTCAAGATTGATGGCCTGGCCAAATTCTATGGCATGAACAATCCCCAGGATTATGAATTTTTCTCGGTCCACCAAAAAGCGGATGTTTATCATTCACAGGCTGAATGGGCCATCATTGAAAAATTTGCCGACACGCCAGAGAAACAGGCCGAAGTGCTAGCCGCGACACGCCGAGCATGTGACGCACTCTGGAAGTTCCTGGACGGTGTGCACCAAACCTACTGCGCCGATCTCGAATGCGAGGATAAATCTGCCGTAACCCTGCATTAAGACCCGCTTCGACTGGCAGTTCAGCGTGACCGGGTGGCACCAGTCGGCAAGACTGGCAAACCACCCGGTCATTCCTTAAATCTCACCTATTCCACTGCTTGGCCGCCCGCAATGGCCTGACACCTTCCCGGGTCTAGAGCACGCGTTTCCTGCCCAGCTCATGACCAGACGCAAGCACTGCCAGGATCTGGAAGCGGCTCAAGGGAGAATGTTCGATGCCAGACCGCAACCTGAACTCCGATCCGATGACCACATCCGCAGCGCCATGCCCGAGCAAATGCACGGGATCACTGTAACACCCGGATAGCAGATCGAGTTCCACGTCGGGCCAATCGGCACGGAATGTATCCATGATCGGCATCAGCCAGTCAAAGCAGGTATGACATTCCAGCACGATTATGAATGTTATTCATAATATGTCATAAAAACTTTCATTTGATTCATTGTAAAGTATTCAACAGAATGATAGCTCCTTCAATCTAGATAAAAAGAGCTTGATAATGGTATTGACACATAATCTCGGTTTCCCAAGAATCGGTCCGCAACGTGAATTGAAAAAAGCACTCGAAGCCCACTGGAAGCAACAAATCAGTGCCGAGCAATTATTGACGACAGCCGATGCAATTCGTGCCGCCAATTGGCACACTCAACAACAGGCAGGCATGGATTGGATTCCGGTCGGCGATTTCTCCTTGTATGACCATGTGCTCGACATGACCGTATTGCTCGGCGCGGTGCCGCACCGCTTCGGGCCAGTCACCGATGAAATCTCCCTCGAGCTGTATTTTGCCATGGCGCGCGGCACAGCCGATCAGCCGGCAATGGAAATGACCAAATGGTTCAATACCAACTACCATTACATTGTGCCTGAATTCGATGAAGCGACTGTTTTCCGGCTCGCATCCAATCGTTTGTTTCAGGAAATTGCAGCAGCGCAAGCGCTTGGAATAACCCCCAAACCCGTATTGCTCGGCCCCCTGAGCTATCTGTACTTAGGCAAGGAGACAACGCCAGGTTTCAACAAACTTCAATTGCTGTCCCGGCTATTGCCAGCATATCAAGAAATCCTGTCCAGTATCGCCACGCTGGGCGTACAGTGGGTGCAAATTGACGAGCCAATACTTGCGCTCGATCTGGATCAGAACTGGCTAGAGGGCCTGCAGACCGCTTATCACGCCCTGCAGCACAACGGATGCCGGCTATTGTTGACGACCTATTTCGGCACAGTCGAGCACCACCTGTCGCAACTCAGCGCTTTACCTATCGATGGACTCCATCTCGATCTATGCCGCGCACCGGAACAACTTGAAGCTTTTCTGGGCCAGGCGTTCGCGAACAAAACGCTGTCATTGGGTGTGATCGATGGCCGTAATATCTGGCGCGCGGATCTTTCGAACAAGCTCGACATGCTGACACATGCGCATACCGTACTTGGAAACAGGCTCTGGATTGCGCCCAGCTGTTCGCTCCTGCATTGTCCGGTCGACCTCACACAAGAAACGCAACTTGACCAGGAAATCCGCAATTGGCTGGCATTCTCGGTACAGAAACTGGCAGAAGTGACCATCCTCGGGCAAGGCTTGAATGCAGGCAGGGCATCGATCCAGTCATCACTGACAATTTCCGATCAAGCCTGCCGCGCCAGGCGGGAATCCAGCCGCATCCATAACCCGGTCGTCGCACAGCGAATCCAGAACCTGAATGCGCATGACGCACAACGCCAGCAGTCGTTTGCATTCAGGCGCCCACTCCAGCAGCAACGCTTTCGTCTGCCTCTGTTGCCGACAACCTCGATCGGTTCCTTCCCACAAACCAGCGAGATTCGCCAAACACGCGCGGCTTTCAAGAAAGGCCGTGTGAGTCATCTCGAATATCTGGCGGCCATGCGCGCCGAAATCCAGGACATTATTACCAAACAGGAACAGGTTGGGCTGGATGTCCTGGTTCACGGCGAACCCGAGCGCGGGGATATGGTGGAATATTTCGGCGAACAATTGTGGGGCTACACATTCACCGAACATGGCTGGGTCCAGAGCTATGGCTCACGCTGCGTCAAGCCCCCGATTCTCTATGGCGATGTCTATCGGCCGGAAGCGATGACCGTGGAATGGATCAAATATGCACAAAGCCTGACGAGCAAGCCGGTCAAAGGCATGTTGACGGGACCGGTCACGATGCTGATGTGGTCATTCGTGCGCGATGATCAGCCCCAAGCAGACACTGCCTTACAGCTCGCGCTGGCGATTCGTGATGAAGTCAGCGACCTGGAACGTGCCGGCATCGGGATGATCCAGATCGA
Organism: Nitrosomonas halophila; assembly: GCF_900107165.1. GTDB lineage: Bacteria > Pseudomonadota > Gammaproteobacteria > Burkholderiales > Nitrosomonadaceae > Nitrosomonas > Nitrosomonas halophila. Next base: position 33,329 of record NZ_FNOY01000003.1, on the reverse strand, counting down.
TGAGCCGGCCTTCCGCGAAGGATTACCGCTGCGGCGGTCGGATTGGGCGCATTATCTGGAGTGGGCAGTCAAAGCTTTCCGCATTGCGAGCTCAGGCGTCAAGGACGACACGCAAATTCATACGCATATGTGTTATTCGGAGTTTCATGACATTCTGCCAGCAATCGCCAACCTCGATGCAGATGTCATCACGATTGAAACCTCACGTTCCCGCATGGAATTACTGGATGCCTTTGTGGAGTTTGCCTATCCGAACGAAATCGGACCTGGCGTCTACGATATTCATTCACCCCGCGTGCCCAATGCTTCGGAAATGCTGGATCTGCTCAAGAAAGCAGTCCGGCATATCGACCCGCAGCATTTATGGGTCAATCCGGATTGCGGCCTGAAAACGCGCAACTGGTCCGAGACTGCCGCCGCATTGAGCAAGATGGTGGACTGCGCCAGAACCATGCGCAATTTACTGAAAGCCTGATTAGGAGCCGTGAAGAAATAAGTGTGACATTTGGGCGCGTCTGGCGGGATGCAATGCAAGGCGAGAGGAGGAGTCATAGCAAGGCTATGGCGACGACGAGTAACGCCGCAGTGCGCCCGCCAGATGCGATTCAAATGTTACAGCTATTTATGAGCGACTCCTTAGATCAGTATCGCGGCTGTGCCCGCCCATATGCGCGGGTAGCGGCAGCCAAAATGTACCCCCTATCCGCTCAAACTGACCTCCCTACAGCAGGTCCACAAGACCATCTCCAAACTTATAGAAGTATTAGCACCGGCAGAACAATTCCCATCCCATCCCTTGGCACCGCAAGCGATACGTTAAACTATAAAAATATTACATTGATGTTTCACTTTCACTTACCATGCTTCTCCCGATGAAATAAGGGGCTTTTACTGTAATTGTCATCCACTCAACAATCGCATCATGCCGGCTATCATCAACCCATATATCAATTTCGCCACACAACTGATAAATCATCAAAGCCATTCGATGCGGGAACTCTTTGCTTATTCCTCTGAGGTATCCGGACAATGACTGCCATGATTTTTCAACTGATGGGCGGCATCGGCCTGTTCCTCATGGGTATGGTATTGCTCACCGACGGCCTGAAATCCTTGACCGGTGAAGCGCTGCGTCGTGCGCTGGTACGCTTCACGGGAACACCCTACAAGGCCTTCGCATCCGGTACCCTGGTCACACTGATGGTGCAATCATCCAGTGCCACGACCGTGACCTTGATCGGGTTCGTCAGTGCCGGCCTGCTCACTTTTCCTCAGGCACTGGGGGTCGTGCTGGGAGCCAGCCTGGGTACAACCGGCACCGGTTGGCTAGTCTCGGTGCTTGGACTGAAAATAAGCCTGGGATTTTATGCCTTGCCGCTGGTGGGAGTTGGTGCGCTCATGCGGCTGCTGACCCGCGGACGCTGGCGCTCGCTGGGTCTGGCACTGGGAGGTTTCGGGCTGATCTTCGTTGGAATCGACACCCTGCAAACCGGTATGCAGGATCTGGCGGGCGCCTTTGACTTGGCGCTGCTGCCTTCGACTGGTCTGATTGGTTATCTGGCGGTTGTCTCAATCGGCGCACTGATGACAATCGTGATGCAATCTTCCAGCGCAGCGGTCGCCACCACACTGACCGCCCTGCACGCCAGCGCTGTCAACTTCGATCAAGCCGCCTTGTTGGTAATCGGTGCAGCGATCGGCACCACGATCAAGGGGCCGTTGGCAGCGATTGGCGGCAGTGTCTCTGCCAAGCGTACCGCCCTCGCTCACGTGCTGTTCAATCTGGCGACTGGCATCATAGCGCTACTGATGCTGCCAGTTCTATTGGGAGGATTGGAATTCGCGCAACAGCAAATGCATCTCGAACCCGGCGCCATCAGTCTGGCTGCTTTCCACACCCTGTTCATCGTACTGGGTGTCTTGATTTTCCTGCCTTTCACCAAGCCTTTTGCACGCTGGATCGAGCACCTGTTGCCTGAACACGGACCGAGACTGACCCGTCATCTCGATGATTCCTTACTGCAGGTGCCAGCCGTTGCACTGGAATCCACCCGGCGCACTCTGGTAGATACCACTTTGGAAGTCATCAATCTGCTCGAGCAGTTGTTAAGCAGTGCGGTGGGCCAGGTTAACGAAACACAACGTACAGAAGTCAAAGGCGCATTGGAAACCACACAACGCTTCTTTACAAAGATTCCATCGATTGCGGATGACGAACCTCTCTCCCACCAGCGGGTTGTACAGTTACATGCCATTGATCATTTAGCGCGCTTGCTGACCCGCCTGAATCTGTCAGCCACTGCACGTAAGGCACTGGCACAGCCATCCATGCAACTTGCACTTAGGCAAACGCGCGCAACACTCGCTCTGGCACGCCAAGGATTACTGGGTCGTGCGCCAGCCGATTGGCTGACTCAGATGGAACAGCAGGCAATGGTTCTGGCTGACTTGCGGCGCGATGAGCGCCTGGGAATTCTCCGTCAAACCGCAGCAGGCCGACGCAGTCCATTCGATGCGCTGGATGCATTAGATACTGTACGGTGGCTGGAGCGCGTCGCTTATCATACCTGGCGGCTTTGCCACTATCTTGCTGAGGAACATATGATTGAGGCCAAGGGAGATAACATTAAACCCATAGATCTGCTGGCAAACACTTTGGATCAATAACTCCAATCAGCGTGTGCATGGGATGATCAAGCCCCACGCCATTCGACCTGTGACAGGAAATGACCATAAAGGAGACATTCGATTTTTTCATTGCTTCGATCGGATCATGTGGCACATCCTGCCTGGCGAAGATTTGCCAGGATCATGGACTGATATTTAGTTCCATAGCCGGAGATACAATGGACTCTATATCATGAACGAATTACTCACTTGGGTCGGCATTGCCCTATGCCTGACGCAGTCGGCCATATTTTCCGGACTTAACCTGGCCGTGTTCAGTCTCAGCCGTTTACGGCTGCAAATAGCCGCCGAAAATGGCGATCACGATGCGCAGAAGGTTCTGATGTTGCGGCAAAATGCCAATTACACGCTGACGACCATCCTGTGGGGAAATGTTTCGATCAATGTCCTGCTGACCCTGCTGGCCGATTCCGTTCTGATGGGTCTGAGCGCCTTCTTTTTCTCTACCGTCGTGATCACTTTTGCCGGTGAAATTCTTCCTCAAGCCTATTTTTCTCGGCATGCACTGGTGGTCGCATCACGACTCACCCCGTTGTTGCACTTGTATCGGATACTGTTGTGGCCGGTTGCCTGGCCTTCGAGCAAGCTGCTCGATATCTGGATCGGTCCGGAAGGTATTCCCTGGTTGCGTGAGCGCGAGCTCAAGCAAATGCTGGAACAACACGCCCGCGACCTGGATACCGAAATCAGCCAGGTCGAGGCTGCGGGTGCGATCAATTTCCTGGCATTGGATGATTTGCCGGTCGGGCTGGAAGGCGAATTGCTCGATCCTCAAAGCGTGATCTGTCTGACCTTTCAGAACGGACGGCCGGTATTTCCAGAAATTTCCTGTAATGTGGCAGATCCGTTCCTGCAGCGCATTGCTGCAAGCGGCAAAAAATGGGTTGTATTGGTGGATGAGGCGGAAGAGCCTCGCCTGGTGGTCAATGCGCCCGCATTGTTGCGAGCTGCGCTCTTCGACGACCAATCGTTTGATCCCGCGCAATTCTGTCACCATCCCTTGGTCGTACGCAATCCCCAGCTGCCACTCGGCCAGACACTGACTCGTTTGACCGTAAGTCCGGAGCGGCCAGGTGATGATGTCATCGATGAAGACCTCATTTTGGTATGGGGCAAGGCAAGAAGGCATATCATCACAGGCTCCGATATCCTGGGGCGACTGCTGCGCCAGATCGTTCAACAAAGACCGGTTCCGGCCGACTCCCGCAGCCGGCAGACTGCTTCAACCTGCATCGGGTCCAGCAAGCGAAGATGAATCTTCCGGCCCGCCACAGTCTGCAACACCATCAGGCAGGCGTTGCAAACTTGAGACCGATAATACCGCCAACGATGAGTGCAATGCTGAATACTCGCATGCCATTCACCGGCTCACCAAACAGCAGCATGCCAAAGATAACCGTGCCCACCACGCCGACCCCGACCCATATCCCGTAAGCGGTCCCGACAGGCAGCGATTTCATGGCGATTCCCAGTAACCAGATACTGACAATCATCGCCAGCACCGTCCAGACACTGGGCCACAGCCGACTGAAACCCTCCGTGTATTTCAAGCCGATCGCCCAGGCGACTTCAAACAAACCCGCCAGCACAAGTATAAACCAGGCCATTGATTGTCCTCACAATTTGGGTTGCACGGGTCGTCCCGGCCGATATCGAAAAATTGAGGTCGTCCCCAATTGCACGCCACTGGTTGGCATCCGGGCCAGCTTGTGCCAGTCAAGCATCCAGCCAAGGCGCCCGGGATCACATGGCACTGGTGGCCATTATCCAGCAGGCTGGAAATGCTTACTAATTGTCGCTCAACACGTTCTGCAGCAGCAGATCGTTCAATCGCTTGACAAAACTAGCCGGATCTTCAAGCTGCCCCCCTTCGGCCAGCAGCGCCTGGTCGAACAAAATCCGGCTCCAGTCTGAAAACTTGGCTTCTTCGTATTTCAATCGCTGCACCATCGGATGATGTGGGTTGATTTCCAGGATCGGTTTGCTGTCTGGAACCTTCTGACCGGCTGATTTGAGTAGACGCTCCAAATTACCACCCATATCATGCAAATCGGCCACCAGGCAGGCAGGCGATTCGGTCAGACGGAATGTAATTCGCACATCCTTGACCTGTTCGCTCAGAATTTCTTTCATTTTTGTTGCCAAGTCCTGGAAATCGCCGGCCTCTTTTTCCTGTGCCTTTTTCTCTTCCTCGTCGGCGAGCTTGCCCAGATCGAGATCACCCTTGGCCACCGATTGCAGCGGCTTGCCAGCATACTCATGCAGATGGGCAACCAGCCACTCATCGATACGATCGCACAAGAGCAGCACTTCGATCCCCTTCTTGCGGAAGATTTCAAGATGCGGGCTGCTCTGGGCAGCTTTCAAACCATCTGCAGTGATGTAATAGATTTTATCCTGCTCCGGTTTCATGCGGGCGATATAATCATCCAGCGATACCATCTGCTCTGCCCGTTCATCATGGGTCGAGACAAACCGCAGCAGCTTGGCAATTCGTTCGCGATTGGCAAAATCTTCCGCCACGCCTTCTTTCAGAACCTGGCCGAACTCCTTCCAGAAGGTTCTGAATTTTTCCTGATTTTCGCTTTGATCACTGCTGGCCAATTCCTCGATCAATCCCAGTATTTTCTTGACCGAACCCGCCCGGATGCTGTCGATATCCTTGGATTCCTGCAGGATTTCGCGCGAAACATTCAAAGGCAGATCATTGGAATCGATAACGCCGCGCACGAAACGCAAATAGCCGGGCAGCAGTTTCTCGGCATCGTCCATAATAAACACACGCTTGACATACAATTTGACACCGTGACGGTGTTCCCGGTCGAATAAATCGAATGGCGCGTGGGAGGGAATATATAGCAACTGGGTATATTCCTGCTTGCCTTCTACCTTGGCATGCACATAAGCGAGTGGCGGCTCGAAATCATGTCCGACATGTTTATAGAACTCATCATACTGTTCCGGCGTGATCTCATTCTTGGGCCGCGCCCAGATCGCACTGGCCTGGTTAATGGTTTCATCTTCGTCGCCGATACGGTAATCCTTGCTCTCTTCGTCCCACTCCTCTTTTTTCATCACGATCGGCAAAGTGATATGGTCCGAATAGCGGCGAATGATTGAATGCAGTTTGAAGCCATTCAGGAATTCATCCTCCTCAGCGCGCAAATGCAGCACGACTTCAGTACCACGGTCCTGCTTCGTCACCGTTTCAAGTGTGAATTCGCCCTCCCCTTTCGATTCCCAGCGTACGCCATGCTCAGCGGTCAGCCCCGCACGGCGTGTGGTCAGGGTGACTTTGTCTGCGACAATGAAAGCCGAATAAAAACCGACTCCGAATTGGCCAATCAGGTGTGCATCCTTGGCCTGATCGCCGGTCAATGAATTGAAAAATTCCCGGGTACCGGATTTGGCGATAGTCCCCACATTGTCGATGACCTCCTGTCTGGACATCCCGATTCCGTTATCGCTGATGGTAATCGTGCGTGCCTGCTTGTCATAGGCAACACGAATTTTCAGGTCAGGATCGGATTCATACAGGGCTGCGTCAGACAGTCCCTCAAACCGGAGCTTGTCAGCGGCATCGGATGCATTGGAAATCAATTCACGCAAAAATATTTCCTTGTTGCTGTAGAGCGAATGAATCATCAACTTCAGAAGTTGTTTCGCCTCAGCCTGAAAGCTCATATGTTCGACGTTTTCTGCTGTTTGCATACTTTCCTCCTTAAAAAATGCGTTAATATTGTGCGGTCAGATTAGGCAATTTCAAGCCATCCTATCGATGATGGCTCTGCCGTCACCGCAAGCTTTCAAATTATTCTCTTTAGACGTATGAAATTTCTACCCATTTTCAACCTGATAGTATTGTTTTGCATATCAACATCAGCAAAGAGCGACCAGCAAACCGCACTGCCGCTCGAAAACATCCAATTACCTCCAGGATTCTCCATCAGTGTCTGGGCAGAAGTCCCGGATGCGCGCGCCATGGCGCTGGGGGACGATGGCACAGTATTCGTCGGCTCAAAATCAGCCGGCAATGTTTACGCCATCACGGAAAAATCAGGCAAGCGGCAAGTACGCGTCATTGCCGATAGACTCAAAATGCCAACCGGTATCGCGTTCCATGAGGGTGCGCTGTATATCGCAGCAGTCGATAAAATCCTGCGTATCGACAATATCGAAAATACACTTGATAAACCCGCAGCACCGCATATTATAAACGCGGATTATCCCAGCGAGACGATTCATGCGCAGCGCTATATCGCCGCCGGGCCGGATGGCTGGTTGTATGTATCGATTGGCTCACCCTGCAATGTCTGCGAGGCCGATCCGACTGAGTTTGCCATTATTTCACGCATCCGGCCGGATGGTTCAGAGCGCGAGGTATTTGCCCAGGGCGTACGTAACTCGTTGGGTTTTGATTGGCACCCCGTCACCGGGGATATTTGGTTCACCAATAACAACCGCGACTGGATGGGAGAGGATCTGCCGCCGCATGAAATGAATCATGCACCCAGGCCGGGCCTGCATTTCGGCTTTCCCTACTGTCATGGAAGTACGCTCCTTGATCCCAAATTCGGGGCCAAGCGCGGTTGCAACAAATCCACGCCGCCCGCTGCAGAGCTCGATCCTCATGTCACGCCGATGGGCATGCGCTTTTATACAGGCAGTCTGTTTCCGGAACGCTACCGCAACCAGATCATCATGGCAGAACACGGCTCTTGGAACCGCCGCGTGAAAGTGGGCCATCGGTTGTTATTCGTACAGCTAGAAGCGGATCAAGTGGTCAGCAAGGAAGTCTTTGCCGAAGGCTGGCTGATAGCAGAACAAAACCAGGCTTGGGGAAGCCCAGTGGATGTGTTGGTCATGCCAGACGGCGCATTGCTGGTTTCAGACGACACGACGGGTGCAATTTACCGCATTAGCTACGATGAAACTGCAATCGGACAAGATGAAGACAATTGACAGGATCTGTCGTATTTGTCGTATTGTGTCTTAAATCTAGGATCTTGGCAGAATTTTCATCAAGATCTGCCAAGATCTCCAATAAATTCTTGAACTAAGGAGTCGCTCATAAATAACTGTAACACTTATTCCTTCACGGCTCCTAATAACCGCTTACAAGACCTGCCGCTGTGTAAAAAATCCACACCTTCGAAGGTGTGCGATTGATCATGGGCCTCCAAATCGTTTCAAGGAGGGACCACAGGCTGCCCGGAATAATCAATCGTTAGCGTGGTGGTGCTGCGCAAGTGCACCCTGCGAGGGAGTCAGAAACAAGCCAATTATAATCCCACTGGACGAGGAAGCGACTGGCGCCCAATCAGAATTTACAACCGCCTCCTCACAGGAACAGTGGCTGCAAACCCTGATCGACAAATATTACATTGAATGCTGTATCGCGAACAAGCTCAGGCCCATCAGCATTTGTGGGAAGATGCCCAGCATGACGACAGCCAGACCATTGACAGTGATCAAAAGTCTGACATCGGGTTTGAATACGATGGGCTGGGTAATTTCAGGTGTATCGAAATACATGAATTTGATAATGCGCAGGTAATAGAACGCACCAATCAGAGATAGCACCACAGCTGATATCACCAGCCATAAATAACCTGCCTCTAGGGCCGCCTGCAGGACAGACAGCTTCGCATAGAAACCAATCATGGGAGGAATACCTGCCATTGACAACATGACGACCATCATGATCAGGGCAACCCAAGAATTTCTCTGATTGAGTCCCTTGAAATCACTGATCGCATCGGCTTCGAAGCCTTCACGAGAGAGCAGCATGATGATTCCAAAAGCTGCGACCGTCATGAGCACATAGGCGATCACATAAAACATCGCAGCACTATAGCCATTCTCGTTGATGGCAAGAAAGCCCAGCAATACGAATCCCATATGTGAAATCGTCGAATAAGCCAGCATGCGCTTGATATTACTCTGGGCAATAGCCACGATATTACCCACCGCCATGGAAGCGATCGCCAGCAATGCCAGCATACCCTGCCAGTCGGCAGCCATTTCTCCCAGCCCTTCAACCAGCAAACGCATGACAAATCCGAATGCTGCCAGTTTGGGTGCCGAACCGATAAACAGCGTCACTGCCGTGGGCGCACCCTCATAGACATCCGGCGCCCACATATGAAATGGGACGGCGCTCATTTTGAAACTGATGCCGGCCACCACGAACACCAGCCCAATCACCAGCACAGCATGGTCCATCACGCCCGAGCGTATGACGGCCGTAAGCTCGGGTGTATGCAAGGTGCCCGTCGCGCCGTAGATCATGGACATGCCATACAGCAGGAAACCGGAAGCCAAGGCACCCAGCACAAAGAATTTCATAGCAGCTTCGGTCGCGACCGATGAATCGCGCTGCAACGCGACCATGGCGTAAAGCGCCAGTGACAACAGCTCCAGTCCCAAATACAAAGTCAAGAGATGACTGGCAGAAACCATCACCATCATGCCGAGTGTGGCAAACAATGCCAGACTGAAAAACTCGCCACGCAGCAGCCCTCTCTTGCTGATGTACACGCGAGAATAGATCAAGACTGTTGCAACCGTAAGATACATCAACAACTTGAGGGTATCTGACAGGGCATCATCGACAAACATGCCGGAAAAGGTATAACTGACCTCGGTAGAGAATGTACTGTAAGTCAACACCGCGGCACCAGCAAGCGCAAACAATGCCAGGAAAAATGCCAAATAGCGATGTTTTTCACCAGCAAACAAATCCGCAAGCATGACCACACACACCATGACCAGTAAGAAAATCTCCGGGTAAGCAGGCGCAAAGTCAGGTGACAGGAAATCCATGAATTGTCCTCAGTTTCCTAAAGGGAATAAATACTTATATGTTTGAAAAACCGGATTAATACTCTTATAGCTTGGAACGAGCGATATGTTCGAGCAAGTTATCAACCGTGACATGCATCACTTCCGTTAAGGGTAGTGGGTAAATGCCCAGCAACAATACAGCCAGTGCCAGTATCGCCAATATTGAAAACTCGCGCCTGGAAATATCCTGCAATCCTTCCACTTTCTGATTGGCGACCGCTCCAAATATGACCCGTTTGTACATCCAGAGTGTATAGGCCGCACCAAAGATCAACGTCAGGGCTGCAAAAAAGGCATACCAGAAATTGACCTCGATCGACCCCATGATCACCATAAACTCACCGACAAATCCGCTGGTGCCGGGTAATCCGGCATTGGCCATCGCAAACAACATAAAAAATGCGGCAAAAACCGGCATTTTGTTTACCACCCCACCGTAATCCGAAATCTGGCGGGAGTGCATGCGGTCATACAAGACCCCGACGCACAAGAACATGGCGCCTGAAATAAAGCCATGAGAAATCATTTGCACCATCGCGCCTTCCAGACCATAGGCATTGAACAGGAAGAAGCCCAGCGTCACGAATCCCATATGCGAAACCGACGAATAGGCAATGAGCTTTTTCATGTCCTGTTGCATCAATGCCACCAAGCCAATATAAACGACCGCAACCAGCGACAGAAGAATCAATAACCAAGCCAGCTCCTGACTGGCATCAGGCGTGATGGGCAAGGAAAATCTCAGGAAACCGTAGCCGCCCAGCTTGAGCAGGATAGCCGCCAGAACCACGGATCCACCAGTAGGCGCTTCCACATGCGCATCCGGCAACCAGGTATGAACCGGCCACATGGGCACCTTGACCGCAAAAGCCAACATAAAGGCAATGAAGATCAGAATCTGAGCGGTCATTGGAATCGGGAGCTGGTGGTAATCCAGGATCGAGAAACTGCCTTCCGAAGTCTGATATAGGTAAATCAGCGCCACCAGCATCAACAACGAGCCCAGCAAGGTGTAGAGGAAGAACTTAATCGCCGCGTAAACCCGGTTAGGCCCACCCCAGACACCGATGATGATGAACATCGGAATCAACGAGGCTTCCCAGAAGGTATAGAACAGCACCGCATCGAGCGAGGCGAAGACACCGTTGACGATGCCGGACATGATCAAAAACGCGCCCATATACTGCGAAACGCGTTCACGAATGACTTCCCAGCCAGCGATAACGACCAGCGGTGTCGTGAAACAGTTCAACAGAATCAATGGCATCGATATGCCATCCACGCCAAGATCGTAAAACACATTGAGCCGCTCGAACCATACACTGCGTTCGGTAAATTGCATCGTGCTAACGGATGAGTCAAAGCCGCCATAAAGCGGGAGCGCCACCAAGAAGCCAGCCACAGCTCCAACCAGCGAAAGCCAACGGGTTACCTTCAAATTACGGTCACCCATCACCAGCACAACCAGGCCAAAAATAATCGGTAACCAGATAATCAGACTTAACAGCGGAAATCCAAACAACATGATTTTTTCGTCTCGAATTGCATATCAATGCGTATAAGTTATTCCAGGGGTTCAGCCCAGCCAGTCACGGCCTCGGCGGTCAGCTCCCTGGAGCCTAAAAATGGAACAGCCACAGACTCATCAAAATAAAAACACCTACAATCATGCTAAACGCGTAATGGTAGATATACCCTGACTGAAACCGGCGCGCTATGGTTGCAAACCACGCCACTGCCCGGGCCGAGCCATTCACGAAAAATCCATCGATGAGTTTGATATCTCCATATTTCCACAATAGGGAACTCAATGCGCGTGATCCACGCGCAAACAACCATGAATAAAGCTCGTCGATGTAATACTTGCGGTCGAGCAATGTATAGACAGGACCGGCAATTTTCCTGATTTTGGCTGGCCACCCGGTTTTATATTGATACAAGAACCAGGCTGTGAATATGCCCGCAACGGCCAACCAGAAAGGCAGTGTCACGAATGCATGGCCGATCATACCGAAAATGCCGGTATAGGCCTCGCCCATCCTGGCCACCACATCATGTTGGGCCTGGACATGGATCACGTCAGCGAAATAATCGCCGAAGAGCATAGGGCCGATGAACCAGCCAGCGACCACTGTCGGTACCGCCAATGCAATCAGCGGCAACGTGACCACTCGCGGTGATTCGTGCAAATGCTCACGCGTATGGCTATCCATACGTGGCTGGCCGTAGAAGGTCATGAACATCAGGCGGAAGGTGTACAGGGCCGTCACGAAAACCGTACTCAACACACAGAAGTAGGCAAAATCCGCACCGGGAATCTCTGAAAAATGTACTGCCTCGATAATCGCATCCTTGGAAAAGAAGCCCGAGAAACCGGGCACGCCCGCACTGGCCAGCGCTGCGATAAACATGGTAGCGAAAGTGATCGGCATATATTGCTTCAGCCCCCCCATTTTGCGCATGTCCTGCTCGTGATGCATGGCGATGATGACCGAGCCGGCACCCAGGAACAGCAGTGCCTTGAAGAAAGCATGCGTCATCAGATGAAAGATCGCGACCGAATACGCCGAGGCACCCAACGCTACTGTCATATAGCCCAGCTGCGACAAGGTGGAAAAGGCAACCACGCGCTTGATATCGTTCTGCACCACCGCAACCAGCGCCATGAACAAGGTCGTGATACCGCCGATCACCAGGACAGTGGATAAGGCTGTTTCCGAGAATTCAAACAAAGGTGACATGCGCGCCACCATAAAGATACCGGCAGTCACCATGGTGGCCGCATGGATCAGGGCTGAAATGGGTGTCGGACCCTCCATCGAATCAGGCAACCAGACATGCAGTGGAAATTGCGCCGACTTACCCATTGCCCCGACAAACAACAGCAGACAGATAACGGTCAACAGCATCCAGGATTCGCCAGGAATGATCTCGATCGACTGCGACGACATATGGCCGGCATGCGAGAAAACTAGCGCATAGTCGAGTGTACCGAAATGCATGAGCACCAGACCAATGCCGAGCAGAAAGCCGAAATCCCCCACTCGATTGACAAGAAAGGCCTTTAAATTTGCATAAGTGGCAGTCGGACGGGTATACCAGAATCCGATCAACAAGTAGGAAACCAGTCCAACCGCCTCCCAACCGAAGAACAATTGCAGGAAATTATTGGACATCACCAGCATCAGCATGGAGAAGGTGAACAGCGAGATATAGCTGAAAAAGCGTTGATAGCCCGGATCCCCATGCATATAGCCAATAGTGTAGACATGCACCATGAGCGAAACACCGGTCACAACCACCATCATGGTAGCCGTCAGCGTATCGATCAGGAAGCCCACTTCAAAGACCGTTTCCCCAGATGTCATCCAGGTGTAGACACTACCGTTATAGGTATTACCCTGGAGTACATCAATAAAAATTACGATGGAGGCGAAGAGTGACAACGCCACCAATGCAATCGTCGTGCGGTGACTCCAGACCAGACCGATCCGCTGTCCAAATAATCCTGCGATGATTGCACCCAGTAAAGGCGCCATCGGAACCAGCAAATAAAGTTTTTCCATCTAAATTATGAATTAACAGTTTTCGGTTAACAAACGGCCTGTGATAGCAGGCTCAGAGTTCCGGGTTAAGCAGATGCCTAGCCCTTGAGCTCGTCGAGATCATCCACATTGATGGTACGCAAATTCCGGAACAACGCGACCAGAATGGCCAGACCAATCGCCGCTTCCGCCGCTGCGACAGCCAGAATGAAGAACACGAATATCTGTCCGGCCGTATCCTGCAAATAATGTGAAAAAGCCACGAAATTCATATTAACGGCCAACAGCATCAGCTCGATTGACATCAACAGAATAATGACATTCTTGCGGTTGAGAAAAATACCGACAACCCCTATGCCAAACAACACTGCGCCAAGCACAAGATAATGTGACAACGATACCAAGACGATTACCTCTTAGGTGGAGTAAATATGAAATGGTCGAAGGTTCTAACCAGCGCTATTATTCTTTCTTCTCGGCTGGCATGGATACGACTCTGATCCGATCATTCCGCCGAACCGCAATTTGTTTGGAAATATTCAGGGACTTCTTATCGGTTCGAGAGCGCAAGGTTATGGCGATGGCAGCGACCATGGCCACCAGCAGAATCACAGCTGCAAGCTCGAATGCATAAACATAGTCGGTATAGAGCAAGCGCCCCAACTCCTTGGTATTGCTGTAATCGGCCGCTTTGGGCGTGGGTGCCGGCATATTATCGGATCCGAACTGCTGCCCCATCAACACCATGCTCATTTCAACCGCCATCACCAAGGCGAGTGCTGCCCCGAACGGAAACCATTTCCAGAAACCCTCGCGCAAGCGATCCAGATTGATATCCAGCATCATCACTACAAACAGAAACAGCACCATGACCGCACCCACGTAGACCAGCACCAGCGTGATCGCCAAAAACTCGGCTTCCAGCAACAACCATAATCCGGAAGACGTGACAAAAGCCAGCACCAGCAGTAATGCGGAGTGGACCGGATTACGCAAGGTAATCACGCCAAGTGCAGAAATGACCAGTACACTTGCCAAGCTATAAAAAATAAAATCCTGGAAATTCATGAAATCACAACCATTGGTTTAACGGTAAGGCGCATCCGCCGCCCTGTCTTGAGCTATCTGTTCTTCATAGCGGTCTCCTACCGCCAACAGCATATCCTTGGTATAGGTCAGATCCCCTCGAATCTCACCGTGATATTCCAGCACACGGGTCTCGACAATCGCATCGACCGGGCAGGCTTCCTCACAGAATCCACAAAAAATGCACTTGATCATATCAATATCATAGCGGGTCGTCCGGCGAGTACCGTCTTCGCGCTGATCGGATTCTATCGTGATCGCCATCGCAGGACACACCGCCTCGCAAAGCTTGCACGCGATACAACGTTCTTCGCCATTGGGATAGCGGCGTAAGGCATGCAATCCTCTGAAGCGTGGAGATTGGGGTGTTTTTTCCTCCGGATAATGCACCGTGATTTTGGGTGCGAACAAATAGCGTCCGGTAACTTTCATACCTTTCAGCAATTCAAATAACAGAAAGGTTTTAAAAAACTGCTTGATACGTTCCATCATTCTGTCTCCTCTCAGCTAAACCAGAGATTGAGTGGGAATGCGAGCCTGACCGTCTCCGGCAGCTGCATGACCGCACCGAGCACTACGATCCAGATCAGGGTGACCGGTATGAAAATCTTCCAACCCAACCGCATAATCTGATCATAACGGTAGCGGGGAAATGTCGCCCGAAACCAAAGGAAGAAAAACAGCATGAAACCAATTTTCAACAACAGCCAGATCATGCCGGGAATCAGATTGAATGGTGCGATATCAACCGGCGGTAACCACCCACCCAGGAACATGATGCTGGCCAGGGTTGCCACCAGAATCATATTGGCATACTCCGCCAGGAAGAAAACGGTAAAAGCCATACCGGAATAATCCACGTGGAATCCGGCCACAATTTCCGATTCACCCTCGGCTACATCGAAGGGTGCACGATTGGTTTCTGCCACACCCGAGATGAAATACACCAGAAACATCGGGAACAAGGGGATCAAGTACCAGTTCAGGAAGCTGCCCCCCTGCTGGCCGGCCACGATATCGCCAAGATTGAGGCTGGATGCCATCATCAGTACGCATACCAGGGCAAATCCCATTGCCAGCTCATAGGAAACAACCTGCGCCGCAGAACGCATGGCACCAAGAAAAGCGTATTTTGAATTGGATGCCCAGCCGGCAATGATCACGCCATACACCCCGAGCGAGGTCATCGCAAGAATATAGAGCAAACCGGCATTGATGTCGGCCAGGACTAGTTCGGGCGAGAACGGTACGACCGCCCAGGCTGCCAAGGCAGGCCCCAGGGTAAGAATCGGAGCCAGCAGGAACAGGAACTTGTTCGCACCGGTCGGCACGATGATTTCCTTCATCAACGCCTTGACTGCATCGGCAATCGGCTGCGCCCAGCCGCGCAGCCAGGGAATACCGAAGAAGGTCACCCGGTTAGGCCCTACCCTAACCTGCATATAGGCGATAATTTTCCTTTCGGCAAATGTAAGATACGCCACTGCCAACAACAGCGGCGTCACAATTGCCAGGATCAGCATCACATTCTTCACCACCAAATAGAGTGGCGCCCCCCATTCCGGGCCGAATAATTGTTCAAATAATTGTTGCGAGTTATCCATTAACAGATCCCGAGTTTAGACCTTATAATTTTTCCAGCTCAATTTCACCGAACATCGCGCCTAACATAGCAGTTTGCGGATATGCACAGGCGAGCCGCACACAGTTGTCAGGCAGACTGTCATCGCGGGTGGTGGTCACTTGAATTGCCTGCTCACCTTGTTTAATCCTGACCGCTTCACCTGCCTGCAGACCCAGCTTATCGAGCAATCCAGTTGAAATGAATGCGACCGGCAGCGCCGCGTCGCGTGTCGCTTGCAATGATGCAGCACGCCGCACAATTGGATCTGCCTGGTAAATCGGTACTTCACCTATTCGCTCGATACTTTTAACAGGGTGCAGGATACTGACAGCATACGTGGCGAGAGAATTATTCAATAGCTGACTCAGCTGCTGACCATCCGGCACAATTTCGGCGCGCACCTGCTCCGATGTCTCATAATCGAATCCATCCAGTTGCAGCAGATTCCCCAGCACACGCAATACCTTCCATGCTGGACGCGTCTCGCCCAGTGGCGGCACGACACCATTGAAACCTTGCAAGCGTCCTTCAGTATTGACAAAAGTCCCCGAAGTCTCAGTAAAGGGTGCTATCGGCAGAATGACATGCGCGTAGTTGGGTACGTTTCCCTGATAGCTGCTCAGGGAAACGACAAAATCCGCTTTGCTCAGAGCCTGTATCGCGCGTTGGGTATCATAACTATCCAGCTCGGGTTCGAGATTCATCAGAATATAACCCCGGCAACCCTCTTGGCTGGATGCTGCCCAGCCGAGCATTTGACCGGCATTCATTCCCGTCGGCGAAGATTCGCTGTCAGCGGCTGTCTGGGTAGTATTCATCCACGGTACGGCACCCGCTACAAATGCTCCGACACTGTTTGCCGCTTCGCCCAATACACCAAAGCTGGCGCCGGTTATCGTGGACAGGGCTTCTGCCAGCGCCAGTAAATCAGCATATTGCGGATGGTGCTGTGCGAGATTTCCGAGGAAGATCGCTGCCGGCGTCTGTTCAATCAGGCTGCCAGCCATGGCTCGTGCGGTTTCGGATACATCGACCGATTCAACTGCGGCCTGTACATTTGACGGAATGCGCGCACCCTTGATGTCAGCAGCCGCTTTCAAAACCTGTGCCAAAACACCCGCCATCGCCGAAGGTGCAACGATGGCACGATGCGCAACCTTGGTCAGCAGATCGTCATTGACCGGATTGATGAGACTCAATTGACCGCCCTGCTTGACAGCTTGCCGCATCCGTTGCGCCAGCAATGGATGATCCTTGCGCAAAGTGCTGCCAATGACCAGCATGGCCTTCAATTCTGAAACGTTGGCAATCGGCGTCCCCAGCCAGGGAATGCCCGGCATGACCGTATCTGCCCGGAAATCGGATTGACGGATACGATGATCAATGTTCTGGCTACCCAGCCCGCGCACCAGTTTCTGCAGCAGATAGAGTTCTTCCAGCGTGCTATGAGGAGAGCCCAGTGCGCCGATAGCTTGCTGGCCATGTTTTTGAATCACCTTCTGTACGCCATCCACGGCAAAGGCCAGTGCTTCCTGCCAGTTACACGCCTGCCATTGTCCGTCGCGTTTGATCAGGGGTGTTCTCAAGCGATCATCCGAATTCAGACCTTCGTAGGCGAACCGGTCTTTATCCGATAACCAGCATTCATTTATCGACTCGTTGTCTCGCGGCAATACACGCATGACTCGATCCTGCTTAACCTGGACAACCAGATTGCTGCCCAGCCCGCAATGCGGACTGATCGACTTCCGGCGCGACAACTCCCAGGTACGGGCCGAATAACGGAAAGGCTTGCTCACCAACGCGCCCACCGGACACAGATCGATCACATTGCCGGACAATTCCGAATCGACCGTCTTGCCAACAAAAGACAAAATTTCGGAATGCTCGCCGCGGCCAGCCATACCCAGCTCCATGATCCCGGCGATCTCCTGACCAAAGCGTACACAGCGCGTGCAATGAATGCAGCGCGTCATGTCGGTTGAAATCAGCGGGCCCAGGTTTTTATTGGTGACAACTCGCTTGGCTTCCTGATAGCGGGAGCCGCTGGAGCCATAGCCTACCGCCAGATCCTGCAGCTGACATTCCCCCCCCTGATCACAAATGGGGCAATCGAGCGGATGATTGATAAGCAAAAATTCCATGACGCCTTTTTGCGCAGTCACAGCCTGCTGAGATTGCGTCGACACCTTCATGCCATCCGCAGCGGGTGTCGCACAGGCAGGCAGGGGTTTGGGTGCCTTTTCCACCTCTACCAGACACATCCGGCAATTGGCAGCAATGGATAATTTCTTGTGATAGCAAAAATGCGGTATGTAAATTCCAACCTGCTTGGCAGCTTCCATCACGGTACTGCCCTTGGGCACGGTTACCTGCTTACCATCAATTTCAATATTAATCATCGGCCGAAAACTCTCGGATTATTGAACGTCAAAAAAATACGTGCGCATGAAACCGTTCGCGCATGACCTACACCATGCATTGCTTATGCTCGATGTGGTAGCTGAATTCATCTCTGAAATGCTGCAACATCGCGCGAACCGGCATGGCTGCCGCATCACCGAGAGCGCAAATGGTACGGCCCTGAATATTGTCTGCCAGATTATCCAGTAAATCCAAGTCTTCAGGACGGCCCTTGCCATGCTCGATACGATGAACAATTCGATAAAGCCAGCCGGTGCCCTCACGGCACGGCGTGCATTGTCCGCAGGATTCTTCGTAATAAAAATAGGACAACCGCTCCAATGCGCGCACCATACAAGTCGTATCATCCATGATGATCACGGCGCCGGAACCCAGCATAGAGCCGGCTTTGGCGATGGAATCATAATCCATGTCGGTTTCCATCATGACATCGCCGGGCAGCACTGGCATGGATGAGCCGCCGGGAATGCAGCCTTTGAGCTTTCTGCCCCCGCGCATGCCCCCAGCCATCTCCAGCAATGTGGCGAAAGGCGTTCCCATCGGAATTTCATAGTTGCCGGGCTTGTTGACATGCCCGGAAACGGAAAATATCTTGGTTCCACCGTTGTTGGGGCGGCCAAGCTGGAGATATTTCTCTCCACCGTGACGAATGATCCACGGCACCGCAGCGAATGTTTCTGTATTGTTGATCGTGGTCGGCTTGCCATACAAACCAAAATTGGCTGGAAATGGCGGCTTGAATCGTGGCTGGCCTTTTTTGCCTTCTATCGATTCGAGTAGAGCGGTCTCTTCCCCGCAAATGTACGCACCATAGCCATGATGGTTGTGCAGTTGAAAACTGAAATTGGAACCCAGGATATTGTCGCCCAGAAATCCGGCAGCACGGGCCTCTTCGACGGCTTCTTCCATGCGTTCGTAGGTTGCCCAGATTTCGCCGTGTATATAGTTGTAGCCAGTGCGAATACCCATCGCATAGGCCGCAATCAGCATCCCTTCGATCAGAATATGCGGGTTGTAACGCATGATATCCCGATCCTTGAAAGTACCTGGCTCACCCTCATCCGAATTGCAGACCAGATATTTTTCCCCTTCATACTGGCGTGGCATGAAGCTCCACTTCAAACCTGTCGGAAAACCGGCCCCGCCACGGCCGCGCAATGCGGATTTTTTGACCTCCTCGATCACTTCCTCGGGAGATATTTTCTGGGACAGAATCTTTTTCAGCGCTGCATAACCGTCGCGCTTCAGATAGCTTTTCAGTTTCCAGTTATCGGGATCGGCAGGATCAACCCCTGCCATGATCGTCTGAACGGATTGAGTCATTTATCTAATTCCTCAAGTAACCGGTCTATTTGGTCGTTAGTCATAAAGCTGCACATTTGCCTATTGTTGACCAGCATGACCGGAGCATCGCCACAAGCCCCCATGCATTCACCCTCTTTAAGGGTGAATTTGCCGTCGGCGGTGGTTTCATTGAAATCGATTCCGAGTTTTTGCTTGAGATAGTCTGCTGCCTGGTTCCCACCCGACAGGGCGCAGGGTAAATTGGTACACACCGTCACTTTATATTTACCGGTGGGCTGCAAGTTATACATATTGTAGAACGTTGCCACCTCGTAGACGGCAATGGCAGGCATGTCCAGGTATTGCGCAACGAAATCCATGGTTTCGGTTGCCAACCAGCCTTTCTCATCCTGTGCGATGGCTAGCGCAGACATCACCGCAGACTGCTTTTGATCGCTGGGATATTTTGCAATCTCCCGGTCTATTTTTTTCAGGGCTTCAGCACTTAACATTGGTTTACTTATCTGTCTATTTCGCCAAATACGATATCCTGCGTACCGATGACCGCCACCAGATCGGCGATCATGTGTCCCCGGGTCATCTCATCCAATGCTGCCAGATGAGCGAAACCCGGCGCGCGGATCTTCAAGCGATAAGGCTTATTGGCCCCATCGGAGATAATATAAATTCCAAACTCGCCTTTAGGATGCTCCACCCCGACATAGGCCTCGCCACGTGGCACATGCATACCCTCGGTGAAGAGTTTGAAGTGATGAATCATTTCTTCCATGTTTTGCTTCATGGATAGACGCGAGGGCGGTGCAATCTTGTGATTGTCGGTAATCACCGAGCCGGGATTGTTGCGCAACCAATCGACGCACTGCTTGATGATCCGGTTGGCCTGACGCATCTCTTCCATACGCACCAGGTAACGATCGTAGCAGTCGCCATTGACGCCCACGGGGATATCGAATTCCACCCGGTCATAGACTTCATAGGGTTGTTTTTTGCGCAAATCCCATTCCACGCCGGAACCCCGCAACATCGGCCCGGTAAAACCCAGCGCTTTGGCGCGTTCCGGGCTGACGACACCGATATCGACCAGCCGCTGTTTCCAGATGCGGTTATCTGTCAACAAGGTTTCGTATTCATCGACATACTTTGGAAATCGGTTGGTAAAGTCCTCGATAAAATCCAGCAACGAACCTTGCCGGTTTTCATTGCGCTGCCGGGTCGACTTCTCGTTGTGTATGCTGGATGGCTGATAGTGCGGCATGCTATCCGGCAAATCCCGGTACACGCCACCCGGCCGGTAATAGGCCGCATGCATCCTCGCGCCCGAGACCGCCTCGTAACAATCCATCAGATCCTCGCGATCGCGGAATGTGTAGAGGAACACGGTCATCGCCCCAACATCGAGCGCATGACAGCCAAGCCACAGCAGGTGATTGAGAATGCGCGTGATTTCGTCGAACATGACGCGAATGTATTGCGCCCTCAACGGCACATCAACCTGCAGCAGCTTCTCGATTGCCATCACATAGGCATGCTCATTAACCATCATGGACACGTAGTCCAGACGATCCATGTAGGGCACTGATTGGACGTAGGTCTTGTTTTCGGCCAGTTTTTCTGTCGCCCGATGCAACAATCCGATATGCGGATCGGCACGCCGGATCACCTCTCCATCCAGCTCCATCACAAGACGCAAGACACCATGCGCGGCAGGGTGTTGCGGTCCAAAATTCATGGTGTAATTACGGATTTCAGCCATTTCTTCGGTTACTCCTGCACTTGCAAACCGGCATTCGGTCTACAGTGATTCAATATCTGCGTCATCCTTCATCCCTGCCATATTGCTCTTCGCGAATCACATAGGGGGTTATTTCGCGCGGTTCAATCGTAACTGGTTGATAAACGACTCGCTTCTGGTCAGGGTCATAACTCATCTCCACATGCCCGGACAACGGGAAATCCTTGCGGAACGGATTACCGATAAACCCGTAATCAGTAAGAATTCTTCTCAAATCCGGATGGCCGCTGAATACGATGCCGTATAAATCAAAGGCTTCGCGTTCGAACCAATTGACTGAAGGCCATATGTTCACGACTGAATCAACCATAGGCAATTCGTTATCTTCCACGAAGACGCGCATGCGCAATCTGTAGTTGTGCGTGACCGAGAGCAAGTGATAGACCACAGCGAAGCGCCTGCCTTCCCGACCGCGTCCAGCGTAGGTATCAGTGGTATATTCGCTGAAATCGACGCCACATAAATCGATCAGCGTTTCGAAGCTCAAGTCAGGATGACTCTGCAGTGTTTGAGCCACACCAAGCAGATCGTCGGGGCGGACTCGAATCGTAAGCTCTCCCAACGCCTGGCTGACATCAGCCAACTGATCACCCAATGCCTGCTGCAAATCCGCAGCAAGTTTATCAAGACGACTATTTGTCATTTCTGGATTCTAGCGCGCGATAGTATTGGTGCGCTTGATTTTGTTTTGTAGTTGAATAATGCCGTACAGCAAAGCTTCCGCCGTGGGCGGACAGCCTGGCACATAAATATCGACCGGAACAATACGATCACACCCCCTCACCACCGAGTAGGAATAATGATAGTAACCGCCTCCGTTCGCACATGACCCCATGGAAATCACCCATCTGGGCTCGGCCATCTGGTCATACACCTTGCGCAACGCAGGCGCCATCTTGTTGCACAGGGTGCCCGCCACAATCATCACATCCGATTGGCGAGGGCTTGGACGAAAAACGATACCGAACCGATCCAGATCGTAGCGTGAGGCACCGGTCTGCATCATTTCCACCGCACAACACGCCAAACCAAACGTCATCGGCCACATTGAGCCCGTACGTCCCCAATTAATCAGGGAATCGAGGTTGGTTGTAACAAACCCCTTGTCAAGCGCACCTTCAATACTCATCGCTCAATCCCATTCTAATGCGCCTTTCACCCACTCGTAGATAAAACCCACCACAAGTATGCTGAGAAACACCAGCATGGCAGCAAAACCAAACCAACCTATCTCGTTCAGAACGACTGCCCAGGGAAATAGAAACGCAATTTCCAAATCAAATAAAATAAATAAAATCGCAATCAGGTAATAACGCACATCAAACTTCATGCGCGCATCTTCAAATGCACCGAATCCACATTCATAGGGAGACAGCTTTTCTGCATCCGGCTTGTTTGGCGCCAGCAACCACCCGGCCAGCATTGCCAATACCCCAATCGACAGCCCTATCAGAATAAACAGCAGGATCGGAAAATAATTTCCAAGCATGGTGTCCAACATTTTGATTCCTAAATTAATCGCATCGAGACTTTTTCGATGTACTTTCCGAGTTCATTGCATTCACTGGTGCCGACGGCGAGAATCGAACTCGCACGGCTTTCGCCACCGCCCCCTCAAGACGGCGTGTCTACCAATTCCACCACGTCGGCATATTACTTGCTGCAGTCCAACTCAACCTGGATTGATTACTCGGGAATTTTCCGCGCCCGTGAAGCAGCATCATCCTCTTCGGTTTCCGGCTGCCGCACGCCATCACCCGGCTCTCCAGTCACAGCCGCTTCGGTTGCATCCAGTTCTATTTTTTGCATCACACTGTCAAGCTCAACCTGGTCACCGGATAAATACGCCAGCGAAAGGCTGGTCATAAAAAACACTGTTGCCGCCATGGCGGTCATCCTGCTCAGGAAATTGGCTGAACCGCTCGCGCCAAACACGCTGCCCGAGGCACCGCCACCGAAAGCAGCCCCCATATCCGCGCCTTTTCCCTGCTGCAACATGATTAAGACAATCATCACCGCCGCAGCGATGATATGCAAAGACCAAACAAGTGTTTCCACTATCTCTCACCCTCAATAATTTTTGCGATTACTGCGCCGCCAGACAAATTGAAATAAAATCCTCGGCAATCAGCGATGCGCCACCAATCAGTCCGCCGTCAATATCCGACATGGCAAACAATTCATTGGCATTATTTGCCTTGACACTGCCACCATAGAGTATCTGCACCTTTGCGGCCACTGCCTCATTATTACTGGCCAGCCTGTTACGGATGAACGCATGCACTTCCTGTGCCTGCTCGGGCGTAGCCGTCTTGCCGGTGCCAATTGCCCACACCGGTTCATAGGCAATGACTGATCGCGCAATAGCTTCGATGCCAGCAGTATTAATGACCGCGTCGAGCTGTTCAGCCACCACCCGCTCGGTTTCGCTCGCCTCGCGCTGAGCCAGCGTCTCTCCGACGCATAGAATGGGGGTCAAACCATGTGACTGTGCGATCCTGAACTTGTCTGCGACCAGTTCGCTGGTTTCGTCATAGTACGCGCGCCGCTCGGAATGCCCCACAATCACGTAGCGGCAACCCAGGTCGGTCAACATACTGGCAGAAACTTCCCCAGTATAGGCACCCTGTTCATGCTGACTGACATTTTGCGCACCCCAGGCGACATTTGTCGCGCTCAGCAAGGCACCAGCCTGTGCCAAATATGGGAAAGGCACGCAGACAGCACAGCCCGCATTCTGCAGCGCACGTGTCCCCGCGACAACCTTTGCCAGCAAAGCCTCGTTCTGCTCCAGGTTTCCGTGCATTTTCCAGTTACCTGCCACCAGCCCTGCGCGCGCCATTTTCTCTCCCATCAAATCAAGTCTGTAAAACCCGAGGATCCTACCCGTGAATCGGGGTTGCGTCAATGCCTGCATGCCCCAAGTTCCGTCGAGATGCTGCGCGTAATGCCAAAATATAATAAAATAGCCGGCTGGTTATTTTATAAAGTACGCTTTTGTTTTTAAGGCCAACATGAAAAAACTCGTTCTCCTGCGACATGGAGAAAGCACTTGGAATCAAGAAAACCGTTTCACCGGCTGGACAGATGTAGATCTGACACCCAAAGGCATCGAAGAAGCCCAAACTGCTGGCAAACTGCTGCGTGATCACGGTTTCGCGTTCGATATCGCTCACACCTCCGTCCTCAAGCGTGCGATTCGCACACTCTGGATTACCCTCGACGAAATGGACCGGATGTGGACACCCGTCGAACTCAATTGGCGGCTCAACGAACGCCATTATGGCGCACTGCAAGGCCTGAACAAGGCAGAAACCGCCCAACAATACGGCGACGAGCAGGTTCTGATCTGGCGGCGCAGCTACGACACACAACCTCCAGCAATGACAGCTGATGACAAGCGCTACCCCGGACTCGATCCGCGCTACAAAGACCTGGCGAAAAACGAAATCCCGCTCACCGAAAGTCTCAAGGACACAGTCGCGCGCTTCCTACCCTACTGGGATCAAGTCATAGCGCCGCAAATCCGGTCCGGAAAAAATGTCATCATCGTCGCACACGGCAACTCCCTACGCGCTTTGATCAAGCATCTCGACCAGATCTCCGATCAGGATATCCTGAACTACAATATCCCGACCGGCATCCCTTTGATCTACGAGCTCGATGATGACTTGAAGCCCATTCAAAACTACTACTTGGGCGAAACGGCCGCGGTCGAACAAGCCATGTTCACAGTCGCCAATCAGGGCAAGGTCAAGGCCTGAACCATCGTCATCCAGGGGCGTGGGTGTATGTAGTTATCATACAATCCGGAACCCTCCCCTGATTGAGCATCATCGGTGTGCCCTGCCCTCTGCCAATGGCAACCATTCGACGCGCGCAGGGCACGGCAAAAAAACCGTCCCTGTTTGCACAGCACATCGGCTGGCACTGTTCGGAATCATGAGAAATGAAACGCCCCCTATGTCTACTCAGAAGCATATAATGTTCTGCAATCGGGCTTTCGTCCAAATTTAAGCGTGAACGAATCATATGACCCATGGAACACACGACCACCAATCGACTGCAGATGCCCAATATTAATACTGTCATCCGGGTTGCGGACAGATCCTACCGAATCATCAAATTGATCCAACCATTAACCCTATAATAAAGTGCGACTGCTGCCCCAAGTCCTCTCGCTACTGCTATTGCTGAACCCGTGCTGCATCCTCTCGTCTGCTGCCGCGCAATCCAATCAGGACAACAAAAAGCAGCTTCGGGACCTGCAGGGACGCATTTCAACCCTGCAGAAGGATTTAGCGCAAAAAGAATCCTCCAAGAATGAGGCCGCCGATGCGCTCCGTGATTCCGAGCGGGCAATCAGCGATATCCAGCGCCAACTCGTCAAGCTTGCCAAGCAGCGGCAAAATGTACAAACACAACTGGCCCAACTGCAAGCGCAATCCGCGCAACTCGAACAGCAGATTAGCCTTAAGCAGGCACAACTCGGCCAACTAATCTATCACCAGCATCTGACTGGGCGCGAAGAGCATTTGCCGTTACTGCTCAAGCAGCAGGATCCGAATGCACTCATGCGCAAGCTGCATTACTACGGTTACCTGGTTCGCGCACGCTCAGAGCATATTGACTCCCTGCGTGACCAGATGCATGAGCTCGATGCCCTGACCAAGGAAAGTCTCGCCAAGCAACGGAAACTGGAACGCATTCAGCAGGCCCAGCTCAGCCAGAAGAACCGACTCGAGCAGGAAAAAACCAAGCGGGCAGCGTTACTGGCCAAACTCTCAGAAGCAATCGAACAGCAGCGCAATGAAATCACCACACTCAGGCAGGATGAACAGCGCCTGACCGAGCTGATTGCACAAATCAACAAACTGCTGGCGCAAAGAAAAGCCGCTGCTGCTGCTGCCGCAGCGGCCAAGCAAAGCAGCAAATCTCCCCGCCTGCGCAACGAACAGCTGCCCGATGCCGGCAAGCAGCGCGGCGTGTTCGCTTCCCTCAAAGGCAAGCTACGCCTGCCCGTGCGTGGGGAACTTGTCAATCGCTTCGGCAGTCCACGTGAAGGCAGCGTCAAGTGGAAAGGCTTGTTCATCCGCGCTCGCGGCGGAAACGAGGTCAAGGCCATTGCAAACGGCCAGGTTGTGTTTGCCGACTGGCTCCGTGGCTTCGGCAATCTGCTGATAGTGGACCACGGTGGTGACTATATGAGTCTGTACGGCAACAATGAAGCAATTTACAAGCGCGTGGGCGACAAGGTCAAAACCGGTGATACCATTGCAGCAGTCGGAAATAGCGGGGGCAATGCAGAAACCGGTCTATACTTTGAATTGAGATACCAGGGCAAACCATTTGACCCATTGACCTGGGCAAAAATAGAATGATTCGGTGAATTCATCAACAATCCATGAGTCCAATGAACATTGAATATAACCAGCACACTCGTAATTTTCCAAAAGATACCCAGCGCGGAGCGAATACAATGCGTAATTTTATGAAAAAAACCAGTTTAATCTTTGTCGGCATGGTTGCCGGAATCATGGTCAGTCTCAATTTCTCTGCCATAGCCGACAAACAAATCAGGGATGAACTGCACACCCTCCCGATCGAGGAATTGCGGGCATTTTCGCAAGTTTTCGGCCGCATCAAGAGCGACTATGTGGAACCGGTAGAAGACAAGAAACTGATTACCGAAGCGATCAACGGCATGCTCGTGGGGCTGGATCCGCATTCAGCCTTCCTCGATACCGAAGAATACAAGGAACTGCAAATCGGCACGCAAGGCGAATTTGGCGGCCTGGGCATTCAGGTCACCATGGAAGATGGCCTGGTCAAGGTCATTTCACCCATCGAGGATACACCGGCCTTCCGGGCCGGCATCAAAACCGGCGACCTGATCATCAAGATCGATAACACCGCGGTCAAAGGCATGACGCTCAGCGACGCAATCAAACGCATGCGCGGCAAACCGGACACCTCCATCGAGCTGACCATCGTGCGCGAGGGCGAAACCGATCCACTGATGTTTGAACTGGTTCGCGCCATCATCAAAATCGAAAGTGTCAAATCCAAACTGGTTGAACCCGGTTACGGCTACGTGCGCATCACCCAATTTCAGGAACGCACAGGAGAGAACCTGGCCGAAGCCATTACCAAGCTCTATCAGGAAAGCGAAATTCCCATGAAAGGCCTGGTACTGGATTTACGCAGTGACCCGGGTGGACTGTTGAACAGCGCGGTTGCCGTATCAGCGGCCTTCCTGCCAAGCGACGCACTGGTGGTATACACCGAAGGCCGGACCAGCGATGCCAAAATGCAGCTGCGCGCCAGCCCGGAATACTATCTGCGCAGCTCCGGCCGGGATTTTCTGGCAAATTTACCAGCCGATATCAAAACCATCCCAATGATCACACTCGTGGATGGCGGCTCCGCCTCGGCTTCGGAAATTGTCGCTGGCGCCCTGCAGGATCACAAACGGTCAGTCGTCATGGGTGCGCAAACCTTTGGCAAGGGATCGGTCCAGACCATCCTGCCGCTCGGCAACAATACTGCCATCAAACTGACCACGGCGCGCTACTATACGCCCAATGGCCAATCGATCCAGGCCAAAGGCATCACGCCGGATATTCTGGACGAAGAAACCAGCAGCAACTCGCGCCTGTTGCGTGAGGCTGATCTGAGCCGTCATTTGAGCAATGGCAAGGAAGACGAAAAAACAGCCACCAAAAAAGCTGACAAACCGTCTGCCAGCAAATCGCCCAAGAAAAAACACGACAAGAAAAAAGAAGGACCGATGGAGTTTGGTTCCAGCGACGATCACCTGCTGGTCAGAGCAATCGACCACCTGAAGTCGCTCATCCAGCAACCGGAAATCCAGACCAGCAAGGCACAAGGCTGATCCGGCACTGACAGCCAGCGAGCAGAGATAGAGGCATATCGTAATGAATGATAGACAGTTATTGCGCTACAGCCGCCATCTCCTGCTCCCTGAAATCGATCTCTCTGGCCAGGACAAGCTGATGCAGTCCAGGGTCATGATCGTCGGTGCCGGTGGGCTGGGTTCACCGGCCGCGCTTTATCTTGCCGCCAGTGGCATTGGCAAATTGATCATCTGCGATCATGACCGGGTCGACCTGACCAACCTGCAACGCCAAATCCTGCATGAAACCGCCGCCATCGGCAGATTGAAAGCCGATTCCGCCCAAGATACGCTGCGGCGTATCAACCCCGATATCGAGATTGTTTCCCTCCCGCAACGCGCCTCCATCGGTCTGTTGACCAAGGAAGTCTACGAAGTCGATGCCGTGGTGGATGCGAGCGACAACTTCGCAGCCCGTTATGCAATCAACCAGGTTTGCCTGAAATACCGCAAACCTTTGATATCCGGCGCAGTCATGCGTTTTGACGGACAAGTCACCGTCTTTGACCTGCGCCAGCAGGAAAGCCCCTGCTACCACTGTCTGTTCCCGGAATCGGGGGAAAGCGAGGATCCCAACTGCGCCCTCATGGGCGTCTTCTCGCCGCTGGCCGGCATCATCGGCTGCGTGCAGGCGGCCGAGACCATCAAAGTATTAATCGGCATGGGTGAAACACTCAATGGCCGTCTCCTGCTCCTGAATGGTCTCAACATGCAATGGCGTTCCCTCAAACTGCAAAAGGATCCCGCCTGTCCAGCCTGCGGTCCAAACCGGACCCGGCGCAGCCAGGTTGCCATTCAATCGTTGTAGGGTGCGCCTGCGCACCATCCAACCGATGTTAAATTACAATCGTCCGGAAAAAGCCTGACTTCGTGCTTTCCAGCTTCGTGAATGATGAGCATGTGCCACGGTCATAATCCATCATCGAATTTATGGTACGCGAGCACACCCCTGATGACTGCCCGGTCCCGCCCGCCTCAGGAAGCATGAAACTGCAATGCCGCCAGACGCGCATACAATTCGTTGGTCGCCATCAGCTCGGCATGCGTGCCAAGCGCCTGCAACCGTCCATGCTGCAGCAGCGCAATACGGTCAGATGACATGACCGTGCTCAAGCGATGCGCGATCACAATCGTCGTCCGGTCGGCACTCAATCTAGCCAGTGCCTGCTGCACCCAGTATTCGCTCTGTGCATCCAGCGCACTGGTTGCCTCGTCCAACAGCAAAATCGGCGCATCGGCCAGAATCGCGCGCGCGATCGCCAGCCGCTGCTTCTGTCCACCCGATAAACCCAGACCGGCATCCCCCAGCCGGGTCTGATAACCCTGAGGCAGGGCCTGAATGAAATCATGCGCAAATGCAGCTTTGGCCGCTGCCTCCACGGCCGCATCGCTGGCATCCGGGCAGGCATAACGCAGATTCTCCCCGATGGTGCCGTGAAACAAGGCCGGGTGTTGCGAGACCAGCGCAAAGCAACGGCGCAGCGCGACCAGATCGAGCTGCCGGATATCCACGCCTTCAAGCCTGATGCAACCGGACTGGACATCGAAAAAACGCAGCATCAAATCAAACAGAGTCGATTTGCCCGCACCCGAAGGCCCGACCAGCGCCAGTGTTTCACCGGGACGCACAGATAACGAAAAATGATCGGTCACCCAAACTTCCGGCCGGGAAGGATAGGCGAAGCACACCTGCTCGAAGGCGATATTGCCCACCACCGGCGGCAATGCCTGCGGATGCAACGGCGAGCGGATCTGGTTCGGCGCTTCCAGCAGCTCCATCGTCCGTTCGGCTGCCCCGGCCGCGCGCTGCAATTCGCCATACACCTCGGATATCGAACCGACCGCCGACCCGACAATAATGCTGTAGAACACAAACGCAGCCAGCTCCCCGCCGCTGATCTTGCCCGCGATCACATCCATGCCCCCCACCCACAGCATCATGCCGATCGCGCCAAACACCAGCACAATCACCACCCCGATCAGCCTGGCACGCTGCAGGGTACGCTGGCGGGCAATGGCGAATGCATCCTCCACATGCTGGTCGAAACGCATTTTGTCCGTCGCCTGATGGTTGTAGGCCTGCACAGTCTTGATCTGCCCCAGCACCTCGCCCACATAAGCGCCCACTGCCGCCACCCGGTCCTGGCTCTGGCGCGACAATGCCCGCACGCGCCGGCCGAACAGCATGATCGGCACAATCACCAAGGGGATGCTGAGCATCACAATGGCAGTCAACTTGGCATTGGTAATGAACAGCCAGATCACCCCGCCTGCCAGCATGATCAGGTTGCGCAATGCCACCGATACCGAAGATCCCACCACCGACTGCAGCAAAGTCATGTCCGCAGTCAGGCGCGACTGGATCTCCAGACTGCGGTTGGCCTCGAAGAATCCCGGATGCAGCTCGACCAGGTGCGCGAAAACCTGACGCCGAATATCCGCAATCACCCGCTCACCCAGCCAGGTCACCCAGTAATAACGCGTGAACGTGCCCAGCGCCAGCAGCCCGACCAACAATAAAAAAATCAGCACATACTGGGTCAGCAAGGCAGGCGATTGGGTGGCAAAACCGCGATCGATCAGCAACCTGATACCCTGCCCGATCGACAGCGTAATTCCGGCAGTCAATAACAGCGCGATCAGACTGAAAACAAGCGGCCCTTTGTAAGGCGCGACATAAGCAGCCATCTTCCTGACAGCTTGCCAGCGGCGACTGGTAATAAACAGATTCTTGATCATTCAGGCAGGAAAGATTGAAACGACGATTGTGATGGATGCCACTAAATTATTTTGGGCTCGGCCTGTTCGAATACTCGCACAGACAGATTTGAAATCAAATACCAGGCATCGAATTATCGCAAGTATTGGCGTAGCCAAAAAAATTATCGCACCCCACCACCCTCAAAACCAGAACCTTTCCACTCCCCGTAGAGTGCACCTGTGCACCGATCCGCCGATACTATGCCACGGATGGCGGTTTTCCTGGCAATGGCAACCATGATTGCCGGCACCTGATCCACCACACCCAGCACAACGGCCACTGTAGGGTGCACCTGTGCACCGTTCCACCGATAGCTGCACCACGGACAGTAAATTTACCAGCAATAGCCGCCGTAATTATCGCAATACCTGAACCGTCACTGAAAACGTTCACGGGCAGATTCTGCTTCACGACTATCGGCGGTATAATCATGTTTTTATTATCGGTTATCGCAGCAAGGCATATGGCACAGTCTAAACCAGAAAAAATCAATGTATTGTTTGTTTGCATGGGCAATATTTGCCGTTCCCCCACTGCGGATGCAGTCTTCAGGCACCATGTCAGGAATGCAGGGCTGGAACAGCTGATCCACATCGATTCCGCTGGCACACATGCCTACCACATCGGCCACCCACCCGACCGGCGCTCCCAACAGGCGGCCCTGAAACGGGGCTACAGCATGCAGGGCCTGCGCGCGCGCAAAGTCGAACAGGAAGACTTCACCCTATTTCACTATATCCTGGCGATGGATCGCTACAATCTCGAACTACTGCAACAAGAATGCCCGCCGCAACATGCCGGTCGGCTGAGCCTGTTTCTACAATACAGCAGCCACTGGCACACCCACCAGGAAGTGCCCGACCCCTACTACGGCGGCAGCCATGGTTTTGAAAGAGTGCTGGATTTGGTCGAGAGTGCCAGTCAGGGATTGCTGCAGCATCTAATCAATACACAACAACTAGCCGGCAAGAAATATCGATAATTAGTGTATATGCTGACGAAGTGAAGCCATCAGAATTTCAACATTCTTGTCTACTGGACCACTTCCATTAATGGTAAATAATGGAACCTGCATCGCTTCGAGCGCTGCGCTCACCTGTGCAACATCCTGTTCCCATTCCGCTAGAATTTTTCTAATCAAGGCTTTATTTTTATTCAGCGCAAAACGCCTGTATGGCTGGTTGTCATGCAGGATCCGCTGAAACGCAATTTTCGGATCGACCTCAACCCGCACGAAAATAATGCTGTTTATATGCATGAGCGGTGCAAGATAAAAATTCCTGACGTAGTCAAACCCGGTCCGGTAAAAATGTATATCCTCATCTATGGTTCTATGCACCAACCATTCATCAAGAATGAACAATCCCGCATCCCAACCTTTGGACAGATCAAAAAATACTGCTGGATAGCGAGATCGCGCCCACCCATTCCTGATAGCGGTAAGACTAAAGCCGGTATGTTCTACCTCATAAATCATCCGGCGCAAGCGATAAGGAAACAGTATCGGCAGGTAACGCAGATCAATACTAAGCTTTCTGGAAAAAGTGAGATCAATTTGACGATACTCGCCACGCTGCGGGAATACAGCGGTATAGCACGAAGATAATCTGTGGAATAAGGCGCTTGCTAAAGTCGTTTTTCCGGAACCGGAAACACCAATGAATTCCACAATTGTTTTATTGTGCATGATCTAATACCCCGTGTTCTCAGAAGAAGCGATAAAAGAATCTATTGCCGCATTTTTGAATATAAAAATAAAATACGTTGCCGAATCCGCTTGGGAATGGGTCGTGCCATAATGTTGCTGAGCTGGTTCAAATAATATAAAAATCGGCTTTTCATAGGCACCCGATAAGCCATACCCTCCTGAATCGCATATCCGCACGGATTACATATCCCACAAGGTTCATTATTACGGGTTGGCGAATGGCAAAACCAAGTTCGTTCTAGCAAGTCCTTAAATCCATTGATATCAGCGATCGTAGACATGTCGGTTTTTGAGAGATGTAGAATAGAAAACCTAAAGTGTCCAAAAATACTTAATACTTCGGGCTCTGCGTCTTCCCTAATTTCATAGCACTCTTCACTATCCACTTGAATCGGTTTGATATTATCTTTACTAAACAACCACCAGCTAAAGCTGGTGGGTTAGTGACAATGACTAAAGTCAGGATACGGGTCTTAAGACCCGTTTAGCTTTCGGTTCTGAAATTATCATCACCTTTAGGTTCAAAATGATGCTCCAAATAGTTTTGAATCATTTCTTCTGTCAGTTCTCCTGATGTTACACAAAAGTATCCTCGCGCCCAAAAATGGCGCCCCCAGTAGCGTTTTTTTAAGTC
>NZ_FNOY01000091.1 GCF_900107165.1 Nitrosomonas halophila | reverse complement strand
TTCGAGACCTCAGGGTGCAACGGCTTCCCCAGAAAACGCTGTTACTTTACAGTGTTGAGCAAGTTTGCTGCTCACTATTAATATACAAGGGTGCACTTGTGCACCAGTTTTTTGTGATGCAAGGCGATTTGCTGGCGGCGATCAACGTTTGACGGTGTGCAAGCGCACCCGGTCCGAGTTGCGAGCCACAGGCGTGGCGCGGCAAGCCCACCCAGCGCCAATCTGGCCTTGATGCTGGATGCCTCAAGCGGCATGTTGGCTTGGCGATTCGTTCAAAGGGTCGGTGCGGGCGCATGCCCGAAATGATCCTTGTGCACGGCTGCGCTGCGCGCTGTAGCGCTTGAAATGACGTCGCGCTTGACCAATTCGGCCAGGTGCTGATCCAGCGTTTGCATGCCAATCGCCTGACTGGTCTGGAGGGTCGAATACATCTGGGCCACTTTGCCTTCCCGGATCAGGTTGCGGATGGCCGGGGTGCCGAGCATGATCTCATGCGCAGCCACTCGC
Organism: Nitrosomonas halophila; assembly: GCF_900107165.1. Classification (GTDB taxonomy): domain Bacteria; phylum Pseudomonadota; class Gammaproteobacteria; order Burkholderiales; family Nitrosomonadaceae; genus Nitrosomonas; species Nitrosomonas halophila. Next base: position 8,285 of record NZ_FNOY01000091.1, on the reverse strand, counting down.
CCGGTGCCCGCCCGGGTTTTGAGCAAAGTCTGGCAAATGACCGCGTGCAGGGATTCGGACAGCATCGCGCGGATCATACCCTTCTCTTCGCCTGGAAACACATCGATAATCCGGTCGATCGTTTTGGCCGCTGAACTGGTATGCAGGCTCGCAAGCACCAGGTGACCGGTTTCCGCAGCAGTCAGGGCCAGGCGGATGGTCTCCAGGTCGCGCATTTCGCCCACCAGGATGATATCCGGATCTTCGCGCAACGCCGCGCGCAGGGCGTTGCTGAAACTGTGCGTATCACGGCCGATTTCGCGCTGATTGATCAGGCATTTCTTGCTCTGATGGACGAATTCAATCGGATCTTCCAAGGTCAGAATATGGCCATGCTGTTTGTCGTTGATCGCGTCAACCAGGGCCGCCAGCGTGGTCGATTTGCCAGAGCCGGTCGGCCCCGTGACGAGCACAATGCCGCGTGTCTGCTGCGCAATCTCGGCCAGGATGCCGGGTGCGCCGAGTGCTTCGAGCGTGGGCACCTGGCCGGGTATGGCGCGTATGACTGCCGCCGCGCCTCGGCTGGTATGGAAAGCATTCACCCGGAAGCGCGCCAGATCGGGAATTTCGAAGGAAAAGTCGCATTCCAGTGAATCGGCATACTGCTTGCGCTGTCTGTCGTTCATGATGCCGGATACCATGGTGTGCACGGCCGTGGGTGCCAAGGCTGGCAGATTGACGCGCCGGATTTCGCCGTGCAGCCGGATCATGGGCGGCATGCCTGCGGATAAATGCAGATCGGAAGCATGATTCTTGACCGCAAAGGAGAGTAACTCTACTATGTTCATAAGCAATGCCTGTGGCACCCGCTGGCAGAAGGTGCGGATCGATCGAGAGGGTTGTTCTGGCCCGGCGCACGGACCAGTTCGATTTGAAACGGAACAAATCGATTAACATTGAGCAGCTTTTCAGAGAAGCTGCCGCTTCCCGCCATCATATTTGCGTTATCCTGTGCGCCTCTGGATCATTTTCTGTTTCGGTGTGGCGCATGCCCTGCACCCGGCGCGGCATGCAGCTGCTGAAGATGGTAGAGAGGCATATTATCCTATGTATATTCAACTCATTATCTAGTAAACCATGACCACGATTGCTTCACGCCTGGAAACTGTCAAAGCCCGCATCATCGATGCCGCCAACAAAGCCGGACGCGACCCAGCCACCATCCAGTTGCTCGCGGCCAGCAAAACCAATCCCCCCGAAAATCTGCGAGAGGCCTGGGAAGCCGGACAAACCGTGTTCGGGGAGAATTATCTACAAGAGGGGTTGATGAAAGTCCGCGCACTGGCGGATCTGCCGATAGAATGGCATTTCATCGGGCCGATTCAGAGCAACAAGACCAAGCCGATCGCCGAGAATTTCGCCTGGGTGCACGGGATCGACCGCGAAAAAATCGCCACCCGCCTGTCGTCGGCCAGGCCGGAGTCCTTGCCGCCGTTGCAGGTCTGTGTGCAGGTCAATGTGAGCGGGGAAATCACCAAAAGTGGCGTGGATCCGGACAAGGTGCTGGAGCTGGCGTCCTTCGTCAGGGATTTGCCGCGTCTGCAGCTGCGCGGCCTGATGGCTGTTCCCGAGCTGACCGCTGTCACGGCATTGCAGCGGGAACAGTTTCAAATGCTGCGCGAGATTTTCGAGCAACTGCAGCAGCAGGGATTCGACATCGACACCCTGTCGATGGGCATGTCGGAGGATCTGGAGAACGCGATCGCCGAAGGCGCGACCATCGTCAGAATCGGCACGGCGATTTTTGGGCAACGCCGTTATGCTATTCCTGAAGAGCTGGGTTCCCGGCAGTAGTCAGCGAGCGGTATTTCTCCAGTAGCTGTGCCTGGCTTTCGGTTCTGTCCGGATCGATCACGATGCAGCTGACCGGACAGACTTCCACGCACTGCGGCGTATCGTAGTGACCGACGCATTCGGTGCAGCGGTCAGGGTTGATCTCGTAGATTTCCTCGCCCTGGGAAATGGCCTGGTTGGGACACTCCGGCTCACATACATCGCAATTGATGCATTCATCGGTAATAATTAATGCCATTTTTTCCTCTCAAATTGTCATCTTTTTTTGTATAACTGTTCAGCAACGAGCGGGTGGACAAACTTGCTCGCATCCCCGCCCAGACGGGCGATTTCGCGCACAATGGTGGCAGAAATGAACATGTATTGCTCGGAGGGCGTCAGGAAGATCGTTTCCACATCGGGGTACAGACCCCGATTCATGCCCGCCAGCTGAAATTCATATTCAAAATCGGAAACCGCCCGCAGGCCGCGCACGATGATGCGGGCCTGTTGCTGGCGCGAAAATTCCATCAACAGACCGGAAAAGCCCATCACCTTGACGTTGGGGTAATCCGCCAGGACGGCCCTGGCCATCGCCACCCGTTCATCCAGCGAGAAGAAAGGCGACTTGCCGCTATCCGCTGCGACGGCCACCACCAGCTCGTCAAACAGTTTCGAGGCGCGGTGCACCAGATCTTCATGCCCGCGCGTGATGGGGTCGAAAGTGCCGGGGTAAATGGCTTTATCCATCCTGTTTTAAATGCAATAAATAATAATAAACACGGCTTGCCCGGCCTTGTTTCCATATCGACCAGGCATCCTCCGGACAGAACGGCGCGCCGCATTCCACATAGACCACAGCGTGATCCGCCAAGCGGGGCGGCAGCAGCGCCAGCGCTTCGGACAGCAAGCTGGATGCGAACGGCGGGTCGAGAAAGACCACATCATATTGCCTGTCATCCGAACGCAGGAATGCCTGCGCATCCCTATGTTCGAGCTCGATTTGCGTGGCATGCAACTGGTCGATTGCCGTGCGCAGGCCGCGGATCAGTTGTCTGTCGCGCTCGACCATTACCACCTGCAGGGCACCGCGCGAGGCGGCTTCAAAACCGAGCGCGCCGCTGCCGGCAAACAGATCCAGGCAGGTTTTTCCGCTCAAATCCTGCCCCAGCCAGTTGAACAGTGTCTCACGCACCCGGTCCGGGGTCGGCCGCAGCGCGGCGCTGTCGGCGAACCGGATCAGACGGCTGCGCCATGCCCCGCCGATGATGCGGACCTTGTTGGCTACGGTTGGCGAAGCCGGGGATTTGGGTGTCAATCCGCAACACCCACTACCACGGTGACCATGCCGGCCGGATCGATGCGCCGCTGGAAGGCATCCTTGATCTGTGCCAGCGTGACTTTTTCCACCGCCTTGACATAGTCTTCCAGGTAAGTCAGCGGCAATTGATAAAAGCCGATCATGCCCAGATAGCCAAGTATCTTGCGGTTGCTGTCGATGCGAAGCGGAAATCCGCCGACGAGGTTCTGCTGGGCGGCCTGCAATTCCTGTTCGGTCGGGCCCTGTTCAACAAACTCCCGCAGGACCTGCCGGGTCAGCTGCAGCGCCTGCTCGGCCTGCTCCTTTTTGGTCTGCAGGCTGATCTCGAATGGCCCTTGTTCCTTGAAGGGCGAGAACGCGCTGCGTACGCCATAAGCCAGCCCGCGAGCCTGCCGGATCTCCTCCATCAGCCGGGAAACAAACCCGCCGCCACCGAGGATGTAGTTGCCAACCAGCAGTGGGAAATAATCGGGATCATCGCGGGTCAATCCGGGGTAGGCCAGCTGGATATGGCTTTGGGTGGCCGGATGATCGATTTTCTGCGTCCGGGGTGCCGGTGCCTTGACGGGCGGCAGCTTGGCGGGTGCTTTGCCGGCTGGCAGAGCCTTGGTCAGCGATTCCGCAATCCGGGCCGCTTCGCCGCGCTGGATATCGCCGATGATCGCGATCACCGCCTGACTGGCCGTGTAGCGGTGCCGGTAGAAATCGGCCAGATCCTGGCGGGTGAGCGCAGCCAGCGTCTCCGGCTCGCCGGATTCCCGCAGACCATAGGGATGGGTGCCATAGAGCATTTGCATCAAGGCTCTGTCGGCAATCACTTCCGGCTTGGTGTCCGCTTCTTTGAGCGCGGCGATCAAACGGGTGCGCTCCCGGTCCACGACCGGTTCGGGAAATTCCGGATGCTGCACGACCCGTGTCAGCACGTCCAGGGCCTGGTCGCGTTCCGGTTGACTGCTCAGGGTGCGCAAGGACAAGCCGGCCCGGTCGCGGTCAAACTGGCCGCCGAGCTGCGCGCCGACATCGGCCAGCGTTTCGGCGATCCGGTCCTCCGGCATGCCACCAGCGCCCAGGGTCAGCAGACGCTGGGCCAGCAGGGCGCGGCCGGATGTCTTGGGTGTATCGGTGCTGCTGCCTGCCGGAAAGTCGATGCTGATATCGAGTATCGGTAAATCGTGGTTTTCAACAAAATAGACGCGCACGCCATTTGCCGTTTGCCAGTGCTGGATCGGCAGGAATGCCAGCGCGCCCTGGGCATATAGCCCGATCCACAGAATCACCACAAGCTGAAGAAATCGCATAAATCCTCTTGCTGTTTTTGTTGAATAGGTTCTTGCCGCCCTCATTGCACGGATGCCAGATCACGCGCCATCTGCTGGCTAAATCAGAAACCGGCCTGCAAGTGACCGCCGGTCCGGGCAGTCTGCGGCTTTTATCTTATCTTTGTTGGGCAAATTATCCAAATATAGATCATGCGGCGGGTGAAAAAGTTTAGAACCAGTGCGCTCATTTTTAGCGGCTGCAGCCTTCTAGTACTCCGTTCCGCCAAACCGCTTACATGAAATCGCGCCTTCGCCTGTCATGCGTTGTTGCAAATCCTCGCCATAGCTACGGCTATGACTGCGGTTTGCGCCTAGCCTGGCAGGCGAATCCATCGATTTCATTTGTAAGCTAATTGACGGAACGGCGTACTAGCGCAGGATCGCTTGCGCACCATAAAATCGGCGATGGATCAGGCCGACCTGCTTCCCGCTGAGCATTGCAGGAAGACCTATCAAGTTTTACAGGCATTTTCTCGATAACTGAACTGGCGCCTTGGTTTTTAACGGGTAGGGCTGCCTGGAAACCTGTTCAGCAACCATTTCGGGAAATTATCTTATGTCCAATTCAACAAGATCCATATCCAGTTGTCGTCAGCGGCTGGTCAGCCGTTTGCGCAAAGGTCTGGCGCTGCTCCTTGTCCTCGTGGGCTTTGGGCCGGGCCTGTCCGGCATGCTGATGGCGGCCGCTGCCAGCGAAATCTCGGGGGAGCTCGATGTCATCATCAAGGAAGACTTCGACCACAATCATTTTGAAACCGACTATTTCTTGCGCGACGATAACGGCGTCGATTGGTACCCGCTGCAGTTTGAGCGCATGCCACCCGCGCATTTGCGCAGTGGCCAGCGCATTACGGTGAAAGGCCGGTCGATGGGCGGCAGGTTCCGGGTCGAGAGCCTGCAGGAGGAAGCGCCGCTGCGCGGCAAAAAGCAGGATCCGGATAAGGAGGCGTTCACTTACGAACCCTCCGGCCTGGCCGCAGCCGAAACGGTCGACACACGCAGGGCGGTCGTGATCCTGGTCGACCTGACCAACGCCAAAACCTCGTCCTATACCTCTCCTTCCCAGGTGGCCGGTCATATGTTTACCAATACCCGTTCAGTCGATGGTCTGTATCGCGAAGCGTCCTGGGGGCAAATGCGTTTTCTGGCCGATACCGACGGCGATGGCAGCCCGGATGTGTTCGGGCCTTATACGATCAACTATGACAATTCGACCTGCAGCTATTATAACTGGGCCACTGCTGCCGAAGCGGCTGCCGAGGCTGCTGGCGTCGATCTTTCATTGTACCGTCATCGTGTCTTCGTGCTGCCGCGCACCGCCGAACTGCCTGCCTGCTCCTGGGCGGGAATCGCCAACGTCGGTTGCGGCACTTTCTGCCGCGCCTGGATCGCCGGACAGACCGGCATGATCTACGCGCACGAGCTCGGTCACAACCTGGGCATGGCGCATGCCGGCACAGATCCGGAAAACGATTCCGTGATCAATAACGTTTACGGTGACTATTCAGATCCAATGAGAACTTCAAGCAGCAGCTGGTACGTGTTCAATGCCGCGCACAGCGATCAAATGGGTTGGTATGCCAATGTACCAGGGACGATATCGACGGTGGTCGCGGGCGGCACTTTCAACCTGGCCGCCATTGGGCTCGATCCGGCCAGCGTTCATGGTGCGCCGTTCATGCTCAAGGTCGCCAAGCCCGATAGCAACGATTTTTACTATCTGTCCTATCGCCAGCCTATCGGCCAGTACAATCAGCTTTCGAGCACCTATACCCGTGGTGTCAACATTCATCGTTACCGGGGGACGGGCTACAGCGCTACCACCCATATCAGAACCCTGGTCGATGGCGAAACCTTTGTCGATTCTGTCAATGGTATTGCATTCACTCAGCTGTCGCAAGGCAGCGGCCATGCCTCGGTGCAGGTCAGCTTCGGCTGCGTCACCGCCGCGCCGGCTCTCTCGATCAGCCCCACAACGCTGGCGCTGCGTGCCAGCGAGACGGCCAGATTTTCGGTCAATGTGACCAACCAGGACATGAGCGGCTGCAATGAGCGAACCATCGCGCTCGAATACGCGGGTGGCAACGTCAACGGCTGGCTGTCGCCGGCCGAGCTGACGCTGTCGGCATCCCAGTCTGGCAGCAGCGCATTGGCGGTCGATACCCAGCTGGCGGAGGGGCATTATCCGCTGACGGTCCACGCAGCTGGAATGGAAGGGCCGGCATTCTCTGGTCAGGATGGCGCCATGCTGATTATCGACAACACACCGCCGAGTGTACCGGCCGGTTTGAGCGCTTCGGTCAACCGGCAGGGCCGGGTCACGCTCAGCTGGCAGGCTGCCAGCGACGCGCTCTCGGGCGTGGCCGACTATCCGGTCTACCGCGATGGCGCACTGATCGGCCATGCCGCCAGCAATGGCTTTAGCGACAGCGCGACGGAAGCAGGTGCCAGTTATGAATATACGGTCAGCGCCCGCGACGCTGCCGGCAATACCTCGGCCCTGTCGAGTCCGGTGCTGGTAGTGATCAGCATCAACGGTAATGGTAATGGTAATGGCAACGGAGGAGGGAGGAAATGATTGCTGTCAGTTTGCCATGACTGCTGGATTTACAAGCTGTTGGCAAACTAATAACCACGATGCGGTTGACAAGATAGTAACCGTATCGTGGCCTGATTGTTTAAATCATTTTGGGTTGAAAATAATACTACTCTTCTTCTTCAACCTCATTCTCTGGGCAAGGACGTGCTTGTTCGACATCGACATGAACGCCGTAGAAATTGTTTGCTGGGGCAGAGATACTGAACGGAAATAATGCTGCATAGCCAAGATCTGGCATCAAATGACGCACTCTCCAGCGTTGCTAGCTACACGGTTCTATTGTGATGACGGAGGTTATCGTGAACGTGACCAACACCGGCTTTGCCGACAACAATACAACGTCTGCAGTTATTCGGTCAGCACCCACGGCGAGGCTGGTAATACTTCTGCACCACCGGCTTCGAACGGCCACAGCTGGTAGCATGAAAGGCTGTGGAGACGGCAATGACGGCAAGGGATAATTCTGATAATCTGCTACACACAAAAAAACCGGGGTTCGGCATAGGCCGAACCCCGGTATAAATCATTTCTCAGGTCCGTTGGCTTTTGTCCTCGGTCAAACCTACAGGCATCCGATCCATCGCCCCGTGGCCGTTCAATCCAGTTACTCGTCGGTAGGGCATTCCACCGGCAGAGCCACATCCACATGCACTCCGTAGAAATGGTTTAAAGGAACTTCAATTTCACCTTCTTGACCATTGCCGACTATTTTCCACATGAACAGCCCGGGTGCGGGATTTCCACTTGGAGCATTTTCATAATCCTGAACCTTGATGTTGTTGTCGCGGATCGGATTGCCGTCCTCGTCCAGCTTGAGATTGCCATCCTCGTCAAGCTCGTAGTTGATGCCAAATACCCAGTCTCCGCTGAGATTGATGGTGATCGTCACAATGTTCCCGTCTGGGGCGCTGAAGGTCACAGTGCCGACGTTAATATGTTGACCAGCAAACAGGGTGACTTCTTTGCCTGCACTGTACTCCACGTAGGTCGCCCAGTTGCCCCTATCCGTGTAGCGTAGTGAGCCTGGCTCATTGCCATTGGCGGCCCAGGCGGTTTCGTCCTGGAAGCACTCTTCCTCTCCACCTTCATCGGGATTCCAGCAAAAACCACCGATATTGCTCAGTTCGGCAAAGTTGCCACTAGTACCCAGCATCCGAAATATATCCGATAACCTATACGAGCAAAGGTTTGCCAATATAAGTCCAGCGAAACGACTTTGCCAAGGTTTCATTGA
>NZ_FNOY01000080.1 GCF_900107165.1 Nitrosomonas halophila | reverse complement strand
GCCGTCAGTGTTGTTTTTCCATGATCCACATGACCTATGGTTCCCACGTTCACATGTGGTTTTGACCGCTCAAATTTGCTTTTTGCCATGCTGTTTGTTCCTTGTCGTATACAGTTGTTACGCTATTTCTTATTGATGATCGTTTCAGCTACATTTTTAGGTGCTTCTGAATAGTGCTTAAATTCCATGGAATAGGTGGCCCTGCCCTGCGTAGCCGAACGCAGAATAGTTGAATAACCAAACATTTCCGCCAAGGGAACTTCTGCACGGATGACTTTGAACCCGGGGGTATCATCCATGCCCTGAATGATACCTCTGCGCGAAGATAAATCTCCAACCACATTACCCATAAATTCGGCAGGCGTTTCCACCTCCACTGCCATCATCGGCTCCAGCAAAACTGGATTGGCCTTACGCATTCCTTCCTTGAATGCTATCGATGCAGCCATTTTGAATGCATTTTCATTTGAGTCCACATCGTGATAGGAACCATCGAATAACGCTATCTTCACATCAACAACAGGATAGCCGGCTAGCACACCATTACTCAGAGAATCGTTAAGACCTTTTTCAACTGCTGGAATATACTCTCGCGGTACAACACCACCCTTAATTTCATCTATAAACGCAAATCCTTCACCGGGTGTATTGGGAGCCATTCGTAGCCAGACATGCCCATATTGACCCCGTCCACCACTTTGCTTGATGAATTTACCTTCAACCTCAACCTGTTTCTTGATTGCCTCTCTATAAGCCACCTGCGGCGCACCTACATTCGCTTCCACGCCAAATTCACGCTTCATACGATCAACAATAATCTCCAAGTGCAACTCACCCATACCCGAGATAATTGTTTGTCCCGATTCTTCGTCAGTTCTTACTCTAAAGGACGGATCTTCCTGTGCCAGTCGATTAAGGGCTATCCCCATTTTTTCCTGATCAAGCTTGGTCTTGGGCTCGACTGCAACGTGTATTACCGGTTCAGGAAATTCCATTCTTTCCAGGGTAATTACATGCTCGGGATCACACAAAGTATCCCCAGTCGTGACTTCTTTAAGCCCAACCGCTGCCGCAATATCTCCAGCTCGGACCTCCTTGATTTCTTCCCGCTGATTGGCATGCATCTGGAGCAATCTACCAATACGCTCCTTCTTACCCTTTACCGGGTTATATACCGAATCCCCTGACTTCACCACACCTGAATAAACTCGGAAGAATATCAACTGCCCCACGTACGGGTCAGTCGCTATCTTAAATGCAAGTGCCGAAAACGGCGCATCATCACTGGATTCTCGCTTTCCTGGCTGATCGTCTTCGTTTACACCCTGAATTGCGGGCACTTCCAAGGGCGATGGCAGATAATCCAGCACCGCATCCAGCATTGCTTGAACGCCTTTGTTTTTAAAAGCGGTACCGCATAACATGGGCACAATTTCATTGCCAATCGTTCTTACTCGCAGACCTTTCTTGATATCCTCTGCAGACAAGTCTCCCTCTTCGAGATACTTGTTCATCAGCTCCTCACTTGCCTCTGCAGCAGATTCAACCATTTTCTCACGCCATGACCGCGCGTCTGCCAACTGGTCTGATGGAATATCTCGCTCCTCAAAGCTCACCCCATTATTCGCCTCATCCCAGTGGATGGCCTTCATTTTTACCAAATCGATCACGCCAGCGAAGCGATCTTCCGCGCCAATTGGCAGCTGTATGGGCACAGGATTTGCTTTCAATCTCGTGATAATCTGATCATGCACACGCATAAAATTTGCGCCTGATCGATCCATTTTGTTAACAAACGCCAAACGCGGCACTTTATATTTATTCGCTTGCCGCCAAACTGTCTCTGTCTGAGGCTGCACGCCACCCACGGCACAAAATACCGTACATGCGCCATCCAGCACACGCAATGAGCGCTCAACCTCAATTGTAAAATCTACGTGCCCAGGCGTATCGATTATATTGATACGATATTCAGGATAATTCCCCGCCATCCCTCTCCAAAAACAGGTGGTCGCAGCAGAAGTGATCGTTATGCCACGTTCCTGCTCTTGCGCCATCCAGTCCATTGTGGCAGCTCCGTCATGTACCTCACCCAATTTGTGAGACACGCCCGTGTAAAACAAAACACGTTCTGTCGTAGTTGTTTTACCGGCATCAATATGAGCCATAATACCGATGTTACGATATCGATCTAGCGGGGTTTTTCTTGACACAATCTTAAATCCTGGTTTTATTTACTGACAATCCACAGCTTCCTGAATCCAACACAGTTACTAGGTTGACTCCATTTCTTAATATGCAACAATCTTGCTTCAGAATCTGAAATGCGAGAAAGCCTTATTCGATTCAGCCATGCGATGCACTTCTTCTCTTTTCTTGATTGCTGCGCCTTTGTTTTCTGACGCCTCGATCAATTCATTGGCCAGCCTTTGACCCATCGATTTTTCTCCACGCTTACGCGCAGCATCACGCAACCATCGCATCGCTAGCGCACTTCTCCTCACCGATCTCACTTCCACCGGCACCTGATAATTCGCACCACCGACTCGACGACTCTTCACTTCAACCACAGGCCGAATATTCGATAACGCCAGCGTAAAAACTTCCACCGGATCTTTTCCTGTCTTTTTCTCCACCTGATCCAGCGCACCATATATGATTTGCTCGGCCACTGATTTCTTTCCGCGCGTCATCAACACGTTCACGAACTTGGCCAGCTCGACATTATGATATTTTGGATCTGGCAAAATTTCTCTTTTTGGCACTTCTCTACGTCTAGGCATTTCATTACCTCTTGGTTATCTCTTCTGCTGCGCTTACTGTATTGCCACTTTTATGCGCTTTTTGGTTTTTTGGACCCATACTTGGAGCGCGCCTGCTTGCGATCTTTAACTCCCGCCGTATCCAAACTGCCACGCACGGTATGATAACGCACACCAGGCAAATCCTTAACCCTTCCGCCACGTATCAGCACCACCGAATGTTCCTGCAAATTATGGCCCTCACCCCCAATATAACTACTTACTTCGTAGCCATTTGTCAGCCGTACCCTCGCCACTTTCCTCAACGCAGAATTTGGCTTTTTAGGTGTTGTTGTATACACCCTTGTACATACACCCCGCTTCTGCGGACAACTTTCAAGCGCCGGCACTTTGCTTTTTACCCGCTTCGCTTTTCTTGGCTTGCGTACTAATTGACTGATGGTTGGCATTTCGCTTCCTAATTATCCTTAATACTTATTTCTACGATCTTATCCTAGCGCGTTAGCCGTGTTGATATTGCGCCCACTTTTACAAGCTTTGCTAACGAGTTACTACCTAGCTTGTTTCTCGAGATATACTATTAGCTTGCACCCGGTTTACTGGGCGGCTAAAAAAGACTGTGAATTCTATGGCGTTATTAACCTGATGTCAAGCAATCACATCGCTTATCTTGCTATAACGTATTGTGGTCTATAATCTTTATTATCCTGGATGGGTGGTCCATTCTGTTCAAATCGACAACATTGCTAAAAGTCCATTTAATCGCCGTTATTTTTAGCTTAACTACTGTTTTCTTGTTTGCACCTGATTGCAAGGCAGAGACCAAGACTTGGATCGTCGTTGATACCACCCATTTACATTTAAAAGTGATACAGAATGATAATGTCCAGCTGCTTTTGGAGAACATCTCAATCGGGCGTTATGGTGCTAGCAAGCATCGAATGAAAGGCAGCAATCAAACGCCCATCGGTACTTTTCGTATTGCCTGGGTTAAACCCGACAGCCGGTTTTATCGTTTTTTTGGGTTTAATTACCCCAATCGCGAGGCTGCCGATCTGGCTTTGGCGGAGAATCGCATATCACTTGAGGTATGGCAAACTATTATTGATGCTATTGAAAGGAACGGCATCCCTCCTCAGGATACTCCACTCGGAGGCTACCTTGGGATTCATGGCCTAGGAAAAGGTGATCTTACCATACACGCTACTTACAACTGGACTAACGGCTGCATCGCACTGACCAACGACCAGATAGATATGCTTAGTTACTGGCTTAAACCTGGAATGCGCGTGGAAATTTATTGACCACCTTTTTCAACCGCTAACATCATCACGATCCATCACGACTACTTTTCAATCGCATTTCTTCGCGACTCATTACTGCTGATCCTGTGATTCTGATCTGCGTAATTTCACCACCCCCGCCCGGCTTGTTTTACCTTGCCTGGTTGCTTTGTCACACTACGTTTGATTCGCAGCCTCTAACTACGAGCCCCCTCCACGCACCTACACTTTTTTGCGGCATTTTCACTTTCGAAATTGTGAAGATTATTATGTTACGCGCTTCATGGTGCTATTACCCAATTGAACGCCACCCTATAACCTTCTGCAATACTGCCAGGAGGCTGTCCGAAATAGACTGATCTACTGCGAATCAGCCAGGCAGAATTTTCCGATCTTTTTCGTTAAATAGAGCGACTATTCGCCTCATATGATCTAAAAATCCCGCTCAGCCAGTTTCGCCCTCGCTACGATCGACATTCTCGGTCAGCCTCCTAGTTTCTAGTTCTTCTTTTCTTGTGTGCTGAATCGGTCAAACAACTGTCATCTGAATTTAATACGCCCGACATCTGTACGTCATGATTCTCAACAAAAATGGCTGTTATTGCTGTGCGATGAATATCGGACTGATTCAGGAGCTAGGCTCAAATGCCTTTCTTGCCAATCAATTCTGCGCATTTTCCTAGTCTGGTATTACACCTGGACTGCTTTCAATCTACGTCCCGCAACCGTTAATTATTTGCTTACTTTCCATGCACGGAAATACATATGACACGCTTCAGAGCGCTAATTCTAGATGTATTTTGCACAGCACTTTTATGACGTTCCGGTTTTTTGGGCATACAAACGCATTCATATCGAATCTCGAGACCATTACGATCCAAATATCCTGGCTGCATTTCGCGATCGCAAATCTAATATTACTTCGTTTTGAATCGCTTATTCCTTCGTATGCCTAGTTTATCAAGCATTCCTGGCTCCCCTTTCCCACGGAATCCTCATTTCAAGTTAGCGAATCTACTCATGTTGACAACCATTTTTTATTTAACCGCAAGTGATTTCAAACTCTTTATGGGGCAATCATGAACAGTGCAAAGTATCTTAATCGCATTACGTTGACACCTTCAGATTCACCGGTTGAATCACAGCACTACCAATCAGACATTCCAAAACCTAAAGTACGCGCGGTTTTTATTTCAGACCTCCATTTGGGAACACCCGGCTGCCAGGCAACTGAATTACTCGACTTCCTAAAAGCCTATCCTTGTGAACAGTTGTATTTGGTAGGCGATATTATTGACGGATGGCAATTGCGCAGAGGATGGTATTGGCCACAAGCTCATAACGATGTTATCCAGAAATTACTCCGTCGGGTACGAAATGGTTGCAAAATAATTTTCATTCCCGGCAATCATGATGAGTTCGCACGACAATTTCTCGGACATTCCTTCGGCGGCATCGAAATACTGGAAGAAGCCATCCACCATACAGCAGATGGCCGCAAGTTTTGGGTAGTGCATGGAGATTATTTTGATGGCGTCATACAATGCGCGAAATGGCTCGCATACGCAGGCGATAATCTCTACGAATTGTCATTGAAACTGAATCGCTACCTGAACTCATTGCGAGCACGTCTAGGGTTACCTTACTGGTCGCTATCCCAGTATTTGAAATATAAGGTCAAAACTGCCGTCAATTATGTCTCCTCCTTTGAAGAAGCCGTTTCCAATGAAGCCCAACGCAAAGGACTGGATGGTGTCATCTGCGGGCACATTCATCATGCTGAAATTCGCCAAATCAATGGCATTCTCTATTGCAATGATGGAGATTGGGTTGAAAGCCTGACAGCGCTGGTTGAACATCATGACGGCAGCATCGGTTTGGTCAAATGGGCACAACGGCAAGAAGTTACTGCTACAGAACTCTCATCCCCAGGCTCAATCGACAAAATACCCAGACAACTGCCCGTCTCCGTAAAGTCTGATGATACCGATAGGGCATTGTCATGAGGCTGGCCCTGATTACAGATGCCTGGCAACCACAAGTCAATGGCGTCGTCACCACATTGCTGGAATTAATCAAGGAACTTGAAAAACTGGATTATCAAGTTCGCGTTATCCACCCAGGGCTATTCAAAACCTATCCCTGCCCAGGCTATCCTGGTATTGATCTTGCCGTATTCCCCAAAACATCCTTGAGAAGCCTGTTAGCGGATTTTAGGCCCAACGCCATTCATATCGCTACCGAAGGACCATTAGGGTGGGCGGCACGCGCCCTGTGCAAGCAAGCTGGCTGGTCATTTACATCCGCATTCCATACCAAATTCCCAGAAATCTTGAAGGCCGCCACAGGCGTACCCACCGCATGGGGATATGCTTTTCTCAAGAAATTTCACCAATCTTCCGCTGGTGTCATGGTTCCTAGCCAGTCTGTGTTAAACGGCCTGCACGACCGTGGATTTCACAACTTAAGAGCTTGGACGCATGGGGTAGATGTTGATTTTTTCAACTATCATGACCAGCCTATTCAAGCGCCTATGCTAGGCGACATACCGCGGCCCATTGCACTTTATGTTGGCCGGATATCTTATGAAAAAAATATTCAAGTCTTTCTAGAAATGCGGTTTTCAGGCAGCAAGATAGTTTGCGGTGCAGGACCTTTGGAAAGGCATCTAAAGCAGGCTTATCCCAATATATATTGGCTGGGTATATTGCCTCGCGCTGAGCTAAGAAATCTATATGCCAGCGCTGATGTTTTTGTATTCCCCAGCACAGCGGATACCTTTGGGCTTGTTTTGCTAGAATCCATGGCAACCGGCACACCGGTCGCATGCTTGCCCGTTGATGGCCCGTTAGAGGTCATCGGGTCAAGCCAAGCTGGCGTCATGTCCCATGATCTATCTGCAGCAACCCAGCAAGCACTTGCCATCCCTCGTGCGCAGGCACGATCCAGAGCCGAAACGTTCAGCTGGCAAGCTGCTACAAAATTTTTACCGAGTATTTGGTACCGTTCAAATAGGTCAGCTCCTCCAACGGCCATGTTAGCCTATGTGAACTGGTGCACATCTTCGCTAATATTATCAGATTCAACTACGCATCCGACTAGGATAAGTCAGAATAGGAGAGTCGGCACAATTATGGAATTAGGCAAACAGCTTTTTACATATTATTAAGCTGATGGACTCTGGCTATAACAGCCAGAGTCACTGTCTGGTTGAAATTTAATAATGCCGTGAAAATAAAACCAATTATCAATCGATTGTTCTAGCACAACCACTAAGACTGCATAGGCTTCTTCCACTCACGGCTGATTTTGGCCTTCCTATTCGTCCTCTTCATGGCTACCATGGTTATTATGATCATCGCCATGATGGTCATGATGGTCATGATGGTCATGATGGTCATGATGGTCATGATGGTCATGTGCACTGTCTTCAGTAGTAGATTTGGGTGCTAGCGGTGTAAAACGCGCACCCTGTGTTTCATATCCTTCAAGCACAACGAATACCGAAACGACGGTCTCAGGCGTTATTTTGAATTCGCCCGCCCCCTTCATTAAATTGCCAAATACCGGCGTAAGCGGTACTGATATTCTTTCCCCTGTTTCATCAAAGACATTTGCTTTGCCAGATCCACCTGCGGTTGGAATATCATTATCCATGTGATCTGTCACATATAATTCCAACTCTCCGTCTTTAGCCACCAATTCGAGATGGAAGGGCCCAGCCATGCGTAATTGGCCACCATGCGGCGCTTCCACCGTTGCCAAGTATTCATCAGTGTGCCCCAAGGCTATATTTGGAATCGCAGTAGCCATTCCTAGAAAAATAGCAACTAACAGAACATTCTTCATCACAAATCCTTATCGTTTATTATAAAAAATCCGGTCATTCGCTTTCCCTATCCGGCAATTCAGCATGAAACCACATGATCGAACATTCCTTCCGGCTGACGCCGCCTTATACAAAACTGACTGGCGGCGCCCGGTCATCGTCCAGAATTAGTGAACGTGATCATCCGGCGGAGGCAATATTTCTCCCTCTTGATTCAGCTGGCTGAGTTGTCTAGTGAGCTGATTCGTGTCATCCCAACCGCTTTCGTCCACAGCAGGGATCCATCTGGCACGCAAATAGCCATAACGATCTATCAGGTACTCCATGTGATCTGGAATATTTCCCTCACCCAAAATATCTGGATGAGTCAACGTCCTTCTGAACAAAATATAGCTATTCCTGATTTCATGCCATCCCTCAGTCACCAAAGGATAGGAATGTTCAGACGCCAAAGCAGACAAAATTTCTCCACTATATTCATCCATTGGCACAGCAAGAATCTCGGTCTCAAGATCTCGCAGCTTGCCACGCATATCACTTAACTCCGCCAATCTGTGCTGCGAATCAGGCCAGCTGAAAAACACAAGCAATACGTTCGAGCGCCCCCGGTAATCCTTCAGTATGCCTGTTGAACCATCGTAGGTGGTAAATTGAAAGATGGGCGGCCCCATGGAAGGTCGGCCTGGAACAATGCTGGGGCTCATAAGCCGCGCCTGATAACCGCGTGACATGGCATGCATATAATTAACCGTATCCCACCGATCCTCTTCGGTTAAATTAGCTGCAAATCCCGGCATGCCGGTGTTTTTAAGCCCGTAACTCAGCCAATGAAAGAAATCACCCGCCGTATGCCTGGCGGTATGGGGTTCGGTCAGCAAATCTGCCGGCGGCGGATCGAAAGTTTTGGCTAGAATCCCGTTACCCGCCCCTTGTGGACCATGGCAACTGGTACAGTTTTCGGCAAAATGCCTGGCGCCATTCGAAATTGAAATGGCATCAAATGGCACCGGTGTGTTCTGATACGTCTCAGGGTAGGCATCAACTGCAAACTTTGGCAAGGCAACGGCTATAGCGGTTGCCATCAAGGCTGATGGCAACAAAATTCTTTTTTTAGCGTCCCATTGATGCTTGGATCCCCACCAGATTGAGGCTATTCCCGCCCCCAGCATCGTCATGCCGATCCAGAAATAGAGCTGTACCTCGGGATCCTCCCACGTCGCCGCGATCGAGAACCTGAACGAATACGGCCAATGCTCAACCATTTCATGCTTGGCAGGCACGGTATTGGACAGTATCGTGGCAAACAATACCAGAAAGAGTGCCAAAACAAATTCGACTCGCACCCATTTTCTAAGTTTTGCTACCCCAGCACTCGGTTCAAGTAAATTGCTTTGCTCTACTTTCTGCTCAACCGTTAATGATGGCATCCATTTAGCAAAAAAGGAGGTTGTTTGTTTATCCGCCTTAGGTTGACTCAACTCATCAGAGTGGATAGCCATTTGCTCAAATGCCGGCAACCATTTGGCACGCGCTTTATAGGCAATAAAAAGTATGACCGCCAGTAAAGCCAGTTTTGTGTTCAGCAGCCAACCATAGGAACTGGCCACCAGCGCATGGTAATCATCCTCTATCATGCGATCGGTTATGATCAAACCAGTAATCATGATGACCAGCATCACGGGCAGTGCCACCGATGAAAACCTTTTCAAACCCTCAATATTGAGGGTTAGCCTTTTCTTCTCGGAATCCGTTTCGCTCCTATCAAACACAATCAACAAGAATGCAGGGAGCGCACCAAACCATATTCCAGCCAGCAGAATATGGATTGAGTAGATCGATACATATGTCAAAAAGTTTTCTTCAGCAGCAGAGTGGCTTACAAGCGCACCCGCAATCAATGGCAGTGCCGCGACGCCGGCACATATCACGTAATGCCATTTTACTCTCTGACGTATGTATTGAAGGGAAACCACTGCAGCAAGCAGCAGCACGGCAAACATGGCTCTAATCGCCCACATATGCCCCATATTGGTATGCTGAATGATCTCCAGCCATGCGCTTGGCCGCCACGTGTTAGCGTCATCGCCAGTTGCTTCACCGGTTGTGGTGGCCAGAATTCCTACTAGGCCAATCAGAATGATTCCTGCCAGCCAGGGAAATGCACGTTCCAACCGTGCAACCCAGGGATTCTCAAATAGGACCCTGTGTCTGCCCGCGATTGCGAGAAAAACACAGCTCCCAAATAAAACCAGATTGGCAACAAGCTGTGACCAACGAGCTAACGTCGCTAATATCTCTATCACTTTTATTCCGCTCTATCTTTTATTTTTAACAGTGAATTTATAATCAGAATCGACTACATGCCCATCTACCGACAACACACGAAACTTGACTGTATATTGACCAGGCGCCAGTTCAGGCAACTCGACAAATATCGACTTCGGATCCTCTGGATGGACCGATGGCTTTTCTGCTGACATAGAATTGGCCTCTGCATCCAGTACGGACAGCGATGCGTAAGCAGGTTCGATTTCTTCATTGAACCAGAGTCGAACTTGCTTGGGAGAAGTCGAAAGCATTGCGCGTCGAGCCGGTTCAGCTTTAACCAGGGAAGCATGCGCAAAAACAGCATTCGAATACGAAAGCAATGTTAGCAGCACCAGTCCAAGCAACATCATGCTGGGCCATGCGGTTAAACGTGAATGAGTCGACATTGCGACCACTTCATTTACATTTCTTGTTTTCATTGCATATTTATTTTGCATATCTTTATTCCTGCTAAAAATTTGACAGAACAATATTCGCACTAAAAAGAACTTAGGTTGCTTTTTCTTCGCCTTGAGCCTTGCCTTTCTTCATGAAGAAAAAGCCTGCCGCGGCAGCAACAGCCAGTGCACCCAGGATGAGTGGCAGGTTGGATT
>NZ_FNOY01000033.1 GCF_900107165.1 Nitrosomonas halophila | reverse complement strand
GACACATTAACGTGGTGACCAATATCTTGTTATTGACCTTCAACTCACGAATCTGGAGCGATTCCGGTGCCTCGTTGTACTGGGTCTCATCCATCCAGTCTGGTCGTCTTTTCGGCTTGGTGAGGATAATCAAATGATCTTTCGTTCCCAGTTTCTTGCCCTTGCGAAAATCCGTCGATCGCCGTCTGGAACCCAACTGCTCCATGACCAGATCAACCCCGTTGTCCAGCATCGCAGCGATAAAAAAATAGGTGGCAAAGAACGCATCACCCAGCACCACATCGCCGCGCTCAAAGGTATCCTGAATGGAGCGCAGCAGAGTCTGTTCATCGCCTCCCTTACCGCTGAAGCGCCCCGTGGCGGCATTGAGCAGTGCACCGCTGGAGAGGCAGGTGATGCCCACAATACGACAAATGGGAAACCCGAGTCCGGGCTTTTGTCCCCGTTGCTGTGGGAATGCCGCTTGATTGGCTGGGGTATCGGGCATGGTGACGGTCGTGCCATCGACGATACGCACGCGACGGTTCTGCCAACGCCAGTCACCCGGCATTTGGTGGCCAATCGACTGGCCCACGAATGCCGTCAGGCTGGTCACCATCTCCAACGGCAAGCGTTGCCGCGCACGGCAGTAACCTCCGGTATAGGTGTTGGTGGAGGATAGGCCACAGGCAAGCCGCTGAACTGCCCCTTGGTTGACGATGAACTGGCAGGATCGATCTGCATTCATTCCTTGCGTCAGAAACATGGATAGCGTTTCTGTCGGTGGATAGCGGCGCTCGCGGTGCGTCGGCAGGAGTTCCTCCACTTTGCTCAACAATGTGTCACTGGTCAGAAGATTGAAAAATTGATCGCTGTGGCATTTCGATTGGAAAGTCTTGATTCGGCTTTGCTGATGACGAGAAGCGCGGGTAGAATGCATATCAAAGATCGGTTGTGAAGTGGATTGTAGGTTCGTTGATTTACATCCTACTACATTTCCGATCTTTTCTTTCTAATTCATACGTTTAGGCTTAAGTAAGTGCCATTCGTCTCCGACACCTCTTCACTGCCGCCAAGCTTCCTTACTATCATTTCTACGGATTGTTTGATATCCCCGGGCAACGAGCCGAACCACTGCTCTTTATCGATGCCCGTCGCCTGCTCCAGCTCTTTGTCTTTCTTATTCTCCCGCTTCCTTCTCCAATATTGGCCTACCTGCGCCACCAAGTCGGATAGATAAGCTCGAAATTTCGTCATCTCGGGATGATCCCAGTTCAAAGACTGGCGATTCGTAGAAATCACATCTTCGTCGAGCAGATCGATGAAGTCCGCTTTGATCCAGCCGGTCAGATATTGATAAAAATGGCTCGACGTGCTGTCGGAGAAGTACTCCGGCATGTTCACCAGCTTTCCTCTGGAGAACAGCGCTATTCCCCGTAGCCCCGAACTGGGAGGAATCGGCGTCACGGATGTAATAAGCGAAAGCTGTACTTTACCGTGATACTCGCTTTCCGGGTCGATCAGATCCTTCTCGCTCCAACTGAACTGCGTCTCGATTTTTTTGTATCGTCTGTCGTCGGCAATCTTAATCGTCTTGTCGTTGGGGCCTTTCAACACTATCGTAAATTCGGAGTCCACTATAAAGATACGAGAAATCGTGTCGGCAATAGCCTCCAAGTCGAACGGGCTTTTTCGCTTAAGCTCCGAAAGCTGTATGACCGTGCCGGCTTTATTTTTAGTCTCCGAGTCGGTCAGGTCCATCTCAGGATTGTAGGTATCGGACGATGCCAGCAGATCGTTCCAGTTGAGCGTGAATCTGTTTCGAAGACCGTCTTTTTTTGTATCGACCACGATCTGTTTGGCCAAGCCGAATAATGCCAGCTTTCCCAGCCCTTTCTTTCCCGTAGGCAACCTGCCGAACCTTGGCGAGGGCTCGTCGCCCTCGTGTTTTCGACGATTCCGACCGATCACCAGGAACTTTTCCTGGATGTCTTTAGCGGTCATGCCTATACCGTCGTCGTATACGGTGATGGCCTTGGGCGTACCATTCTGCTCCAAGAATTCGACTACAACTTCGCTAGCATCGGCATCGTAAGCATTCGAAATCAACTCGGCCAACGCAGGAGGCAAAGTGGAATACATCTTCACCCCCAGATGCTCGATGGTGTTGGGATCGAACTTCAGCTCAAGCCGACTCATGACGGACACTCTCCAGATGCTTTCTGTACTCGTTCGCATGCCGCCTTATAAACTCCGGCGGCAAAGCGTTCCCGATCATCAACGCGACCGACTCCTTCCCTCGCTGCATCGAAAACTTATACTTCGGAGGAAAGGTCTGGAGCAGCGCGGCCTCCCTCAAGGTGATCGCTCTATCCTCGGAAGGATGAATGAAACGCCCTTTGGATGGGTTATGGCATCCGCCTGTAATGGTCGGCGCGACATCGTCCCAAGCCATTCTTCCGTAGACGTCCCGATATCCGGATTCAATCCGCTTATGACACTCCAGCCAGAATCGACGCGGTATATCGGATCTCGAACCGCCGTCTCTAGGCACGAGCGATATTATTTTCTTGACCTTATCGCCTCTAGTTTCCGGCAGATCATGTAGCGGATCTCCACTACCTCCTGCGGAAGGCAACGATTCGATGGCTTCCCTCACGGTTCGACGCCGCTTGGCCGGCGCGGCGTTCGGAATGACACCATAGCGCGAAGCTTTAATCAGCATCCTTCTACGTCTTTGTGGCACGCCGTAATCCGCCGCATCTTTGACCTGCACCGCATCTTCGTCGATGAAGTATCCGAGTTTGATCAATTTAATCTTCAGAACGCTCGTCCGCCAATCTTTAGCCAGAGCGGGAACATTCTCCAGCATTATTGTCTTTGGCAAAGCAAGTTCCACGAACCGGAGAAACTCGAAAATCAGTTCGTTCCGCTCGTCTTCAATGGACGACGCTCTGTTTCGCGTCCTTTGCGTCGAAAATCCTTGGCAAGGTGGACATCCTGCCAACAAATCCAACTCCCCCCTTTCCAACCCGAGATCGCATAATACTTGATCCACAGTCAGGTCCCGGATGTCGCAGTCGTACAGTTTGACTCGCCGATTGTTCAGCCGGTAAGTCGCTGCGGCCACGGGATTATTTTCGATTCCGGCCAGTACCTGAAATCCTGCCTTGCGAAGTCCGACCGTCAATCCTCCTGCCCCGCAGAATAGGTCTATCGCCGTATATTTCTTTGCGTCCATGCGCCACCGATCAAATCAACCACGAACCAGAACCCAATGTAATAAACAATAACATATTGAGGAGCATCGAGCTATCTAGGCCTCCACGCCGCGTCACGAACGATAGGCGACTATCTCGCTGGCATCGAGTTCTCGTGCCGGTACCAATTTGTAGTGCCGCTCCTCGACGACTTTAAGTTCGTCGCCATCGAACGTCAGTTCGAACAGAGCGATTTGATCGCTCGTGACGAATTGGACGGAAATGGGCCTGCATCGCAAGCGAGAATACTTTTGCGTACACCAAGCGATATCC
The DNA here is from genome assembly GCF_900107165.1 of Nitrosomonas halophila. Lineage (GTDB taxonomy): Bacteria > Pseudomonadota > Gammaproteobacteria > Burkholderiales > Nitrosomonadaceae > Nitrosomonas > Nitrosomonas halophila. The sequence goes on along the minus strand of NZ_FNOY01000033.1, from coordinate 27,002 downwards.
TGCGCGGTCTGTACCGCGGATATCTGGTCACTTCCGCCTTTCGCCTGCACCGGAATCACGAAGTGACAGCCGTACTTGTCCAAGCCTACGTATAACTCGTCGATCTCGATTTGCCCCACGCCTTTTACGCTGGTGCGCAAATGATTCTGCAAGGAAAAAGTTGTCAGGCCAAGAAAAATATCGATAAGACGGTTGTAACGTACTTTGGCAAGCAAAGCCTGCTCGTCGTCGAGCGCGTACGCCGAAATGATCTCGGGAGTATTGTCCGGTATGCGGATCACTGCGAGGTTCGAATTGGGAACGATACGATTGACCGTCGCTAGTCTAAAGCGATACTTCGCCCGGCCGACCAGTTCGATGATCCACTCCCGGCCCTCCGATTGCGTGGCGACGACCGCCTGCGGCATCGGCACGCGAAAACGCATCGCGTAGATCACGTCGCCCAGGTTGTCGGGAAGCCGAATGTCAAGTTCTTTCGCCGCGCCTTTCAAGGCCGTGCGTTCGAAGATAATCTCCGTAATCCCTTCTCGATAGCCATCGAAGAAGATCTTCTCGATCAGTTGGTGGTAACGGGTCGGCGTTCTGGATTTACCGCTCATGCGACTGACACTTCGCGCTCTTCGGCGCGGCTCACACTCGGTCGCTGGCGCCGTGCGATGACGGTGCTAGGCACGCCGAACATGGCTGCGGCGTCGCTCATCGAAATGGAAACGAGACTTTGGTCGCCAAGCGCCAACGTTTCTTCTGGTTTTTCCGGTTTTTTCTTCAGCGCTTTCATGATTTGCGCACCTACCGCTCGTGCCAGCATGGGCGGAACACTATTGCCGATCTGTCTAAAGCCATGCCATTTCGTAACGTGAAAGCGGAACCAGTCGGGATAGGAATGCAACCGAGCAGCCTCGCGAACGGTGATGACGCGGGACGCCGTCGGATGGATGGGTCGTGGAGAAGTAAAGGCGCCCCGGTCGCTCGCCGTACCGGCTCGCAAAGTATTACACAAACCGTCGAGCGCCAGTCGTTTAAACCGACTAACCGGCTCCACGTCGCCAGGCACGGTAGCGGCGAAGCGACTCCTCGACAATTCGGTATGCTCGGTCAGAAGTGACCCCGTCAACATAGATGCATCGAAACGACGCCTATAGCCGAAGTCGCTCGGATCCTCTTGCTTCCCGCGTAAATACGCTGCATATGTGGAAGGCTTTCCGAATTTCGCTTTCGTCCAATCGCGTTCCCATAGCTCGGGGTAAAGCTCGGCGTCCGGAATGTCGCCGATAGCTTGGCCGACGGTGGCGCAACCCGCCGGCTCGGGATAACTGGGCAAAGAGAGCCCTTTGCGCGCACCCATAAGGAAAAGACGGCGTCTGTCCTGCGGTACGCCGTAATCGGCAGCATTCAAAACCCTATATGCGGCTTCTACATCGTAGTCGGCCTCCTGAAACGCTTCGATGATTTCTTGCAAGAAGCGGCGGTGTTTACCTACGGTGAGGCCTTTGACATTCTCGAAAACGAAATACTTTGGCTGCAACTCCAAGACAACCCGAACGTAATGGTGAACGAGCTGATTGCGCGAATCGTCGAGCGCACGCTTACCGATGAGAGAGAAGCCCTGACACGGGGCACCTCCCACGACGACGTCGATGTCTCGTTTGCCTATGCCTGCCAGGCGGCGCAGCTTTTCGCCGGTCGTTTCCACGACACTCTCACAAACAGCAGCGCAATTGGGAAAGTTGAATTTATGCACCGCACAATGAACCGGGTCGATGTCGACCGCTGCAACGATGTCGAAGCCGGCTTGCTCGAAGCCGAGGCTCAATCCTCCCGCGCCAGCAAAAAGGTCGATTCCGATTGGGCGTGCCATGAAAATAGGTCCTTGCATAGATGAATGGAGCGTACTGCCGCTAGGACAACATTCTACGCGAAAACGATCGCTGTGTCGATCGTTTTTCACACTATATACAATCCCCATGAACGCCGTGCAAAACGAAGGCTAGACCGACGAGTCAGTCCTTGGCGGCCCGAGAAATTCCATCGCTCGCTGCTCGACCTCCTTCAAATCTCGCAACTCGCACTGCCAAATCACGAGCACGCTCCAGCCCGCCTCGCAAAGCTTCACATAATTAGCTTCATCCCTAGCCATGTTACGTTTGAACTTATCGTTCCAAAAATCTCGATTCGATTTCGGCACTGCGAAAAAACGGCAGCCTTCGTGACCATGCCAAAAGCAACCATGGACGAAGATCACCTTATGTCGGCTGGCGAACACAAGATCGGGCTTACCTGGAAGGCTTGTGTCGTGCAATCTGTAGCGGTAACCCATACTGTGGAGTAGTCGCCGTACCGTCATTTCCGGACGAGTGTTCTTGGCCCGCACCCGGGACATGATACGACTTCGTTGCGCACTGCTCATTGTGTCCGTCATGGCTTCACCTCCGCCTTGAAGCGCGCTAGGCGGTGCTCCCGGCCGATTCTCACAAACGCAAATATCGGGGTCACGTCTTGCGTCAATATAATCAATATTTCAAAACCTTCGCCCTGACATTTCCCTTTTGGCCCACTATCGATGTAGATTTCACACAAAAAATCATGAAATCATCGAGCACCCAGGGCGGGTGCGAAATAAAGCTACGGTCACATAAACAAATCCAGCATCTCATTAGGCTCATGCAATATTCGGGCTAGCGGTATAATCACAGCGTCTATGCACCTTTTTTTAGACACCGGCCTTCGACTATCCAACGATTCCTCTCACGTCATTCATGCATATCCACATTCTTGGCATCTGCGGCACTTTTATGGGCGGATTGGCCCTTCTTGCGCGCGCAGCCGGTCATATTGTAACCGGTTGCGATGCGAACGTTTACCCACCGATGAGCACGCAACTGATTGACCAGCAAATCGAGCTCATCGAGGGTTATGGTGCCGAACAAGTCAAACTCAAGCCGGATTGGTTCGTGGCCGGCAATGTCGTGACTCGCGGCAATCCGCTGATGGAAGTCATTCTCGATGGCCACCTACCCTATATCTCCGGTCCGCAGTGGCTGGCCCAGCATATCCTGCATGACAAGTGGGTGCTGGCTGTCGCGGGCACTCATGGCAAGACCACCACCAGCTCGATGCTTGCCTGGATATTGGACTACGCCGGACTGTCTCCAGGCTTTCTGATCGGTGGCGTGCCGGAAAACTTTGGATTGTCGGCCCGCCTGGGAAAAATCGATGGCGGCCAAACAGCATCGCCTTTCTTTGTGATCGAGGCCGACGAATACGATACCGCCTTTTTCGACAAGCGCTCGAAATTCATGCATTACCAGCCCAGAACCGCCATTTTGAATAACCTGGAATATGATCATGCCGATATTTTTCCTGACTTGGCAGCTATCGAAACCCAGTTTCACCACCTGGTTCGCACCCTGCCCGGCAATGGCTTGATTGTCGCCAACGGCCGCGAGGCCGCCTTGCAACGCGTGCTATCGCGCGGATGTTGGACGCCGGTCGAATTGTTCGGAACTGATGATGGCTGGCAGGCAGCGGCAGAATCCGTTCAAGCGCTGCAAATTTCATTCCGGGGCAATCCACAAGGCAGTTTGCGCTGGGGGCTGTTGGGTGAACATAACCGCATGAATGCATTGGCGGCAATTGCCGCCGCCCGCCATGCCGGTGTGCCCGCGCATATCGCGATCGAGGCTTTGTCATGTTTCAAGAATGTCAAACGGCGCATGGAATTGCATGGGACAGTCAATGGCATTCGTATCTATGATGATTTCGCGCATCATCCCACAGCCATCCGCACCACCCTGGCTGGTTTACGCGAACAAGTCGGCTCTGCACGCATCCTCGCCATATTGGAACCGCGTTCGAACACCATGAAGCTCGGTACCTGGCAGGATAGCCTGGCTGCAAGCCTGGCGCTCGCCGACCGGATTTTCTGTTACACCCATCAGGCGGATTGGGACGTGCAAACGGCACTGGCAGCGCTCGGCGGCAAGGCCGGCACATATCCGGATTTCATGGCCATGATTGAAGCAGTCGCCTCGGCAGCCCGCCCTGATGACCATGTTCTGATTATGAGCAATGGCAGTTTCAATGGCTTGCATGCCAAACTGCTCGCCAGGCTCAGACGCACAAACCCTATCAATTGAGCAGGGCTGCCTGGCAAGGCACCCAGCACCCAAGTTGGATTGACGTTGAGCTGGATGGCGCGCAAGCGCACCCGAAGAGATCGGCCTGAAACGGAAATTTCCAAACAGCTTCTTATTGGCAGGCACACCCCATGACTCAAGTCTTGCCTAATCGGGAACAGATTCCCAAAAAGGGCTGTTATCCGCATGGCCTTGCCTGGCGGATGGTTTACAATCATACATACAGACAGACAGACAGACAGACAGACAGACAGACAGAAGCTGGATACCACGGCTGGACCCGTTGCAGCCAGACACTACGGCATGGCACTGCCATTTCGGGAGGTTGCCGCCGCTTGAATCAGCCTGCACAGGGTCCAGCATGCTTTTGCTCACAATGTCTGGCTGACAACCATGGGGACGATCAAGGCGTCCAGGTTGAATATGCCAGTCCGCCATGCTCGCGCAAGTTGAATATGCTCGATTGACAAAGAGGAAAATATGCCCCAGAAAATTCACCTCATCGCCGGTGCACGTCCGAATTTCATGAAAATTGCGCCCATCGTTCGCGCACTCCAGCAACAAGGACGCCTGAGCTATAAAATTGTCCATACCGGTCAGCATTATGACAGGGAAATGAACGATGTCTTTTTCGAGGAACTGGGCATTCCACAGCCGGATATTTTCATGGCGGCCGGCGGAGGCAGTCATGCCCAGCAAACGGCCAAAATCATGGTCGCTTTCGAGGAATACTGCCTGCAGCAGCGGCCAGACGCGGTGCTGGTGGTAGGCGATGTCAATTCGACTCTCGCCTGTTCGATTGTGGCCAAGAAACTGCATATTCCGGTCGCACATGTCGAAGCAGGCTTGCGCAGCGGTGATATGCGCATGCCGGAAGAGATCAACCGGTTGGTGACCGACAGCATCACGGACTGGTTTTTTGTCACTGAGCCGAGCGGATTGCAAAATCTCTTGCAGGAAGGGAAACCCGCCGCCGCCATTCACCATGTCGGCCATGTCATGGTGGACAATCTACTTTATCAGGCCGAGCAGCTCGCGCGGGCGGATACCACGGCCTTCGAGACCAGCCAACTCAAAGCTGCGCTGGCCCATCAGGCATATGGCGTGGTCACGCTGCATCGGCCGAGCAATGTTGACGAACCCGAAACACTCGATCGCATCAGTCAGGCCCTGAAACAAATTGCGCGCCGCCTGCCGTTGGTGTTCCCCGCACACCCACGCACGCGCGCCAATCTGCAGAAATTTGGCATTGATTTGGGACCCAATATCACACTCATTGGCCCACAAGCCTATATGCCGTTTCTGTATCTCTGGAAAGATGCGGCGCTCGTGCTGACCGACAGCGGCGGTCTGCAGGAAGAAACGACTGCCCTGGGTGTGCCCTGCATCACCCTCCGGGAAAATACCGAACGGCCGATCACCCTGGATGAAGGCACCAATATTCTGGCAGGGACCGATCCGGTGCGCATCCTGACTGAAGTGGACCAGATTCTGCAGGGCAAAGGCAAAAGCGGACGCCGGCCGCACTTATGGGACGGCCAGGCAGCGCAGCGCATTGCCAGTATACTGGCGGACAATTTGGCTTGACGCCGTCATGGCTCCAACTCCAATTGCGCAACCCGGTCATCACCCCCCCTATCGCATTTTCCTGCTACTGATAGACATCCGAACATGAAACAATTGCTTGTACCTGTCATCCTTTCCGGCGGTTCCGGCACTCGCCTGTGGCCGCTGTCGCGTGAGCAATACCCGAAACAATTGTTGCCATTAATCGACGAGGATTCCTTGTTCCAGGCAACGGTACGCCGGCTGGATGGCCTGGATGACATTGCGGTCCAACCGCCCATCATTGTCAGTAACGAAGAATATCGCTTCGTCATCGCCGAGCAACTGCGGCTCATGCACAAACAGGGCACGATCATCCTCGAACCATGCGGCCGCAACACTGCGCCAGCCCTGAGCATTGCGGCACTGGCGGCAATGGATAACGATAGCGATCCCGTATTATTGGTCATGCCCTCGGATCATGTCATGACCGACATTCCCGCCTTTCAGGCGTCAGTTCGAAAAGGCATGCCACTTGCCGCAGACGGATTGATGGTGACTTTCGGCATTCAGCCCGATGCGCCCGAAACCGGTTATGGCTATATCCAGCATGGGTCCATGCTGGATGAATCGGGTGCATTTCAGATCATCCGTTTTGTCGAAAAACCGGATGCGGCCATCGCCCAGCAATATCTGGAGGCGGGCAATTATTTGTGGAATAGCGGCATGTTCATGATGCGGGCGTCGGTTTGGCTGTCTGCCATCGCCGCCTGCCGACGGGATATGCTCGAAGCTTGCCGTTCCGCCTGGCAGCAGGGCTCCATCGACGGAGACTTCCGCCGGTTGGACAAAACGGCATTCACCGGCTGCCCCGGCGATTCGATTGATTATGCCGTCATGGAGCAACTCTCGGCAGGCCAGCTTGATTTACCGTCCGGCGCCATCGTACCGCTCTCTGCCGGCTGGTCGGATGTCGGTGCATGGGACGCCTTGTGGCGGACATTGCCCAAGGATGGCGCGGGCAATGTCATGCGGGGTGATGTCTTGTTGCACGACTGCCGCGAGACACTGGCCATTTCCGAAAATCGGCTGGTCGCCTGTATCGGGACCGACAACCTGGTGATCATTGAAACATCCGACGCCGTATTGGTCGTGCATCAGAGTAAAACGCAGGAAGTCAAAAAGATAGTCGACAAGCTGAAACAGCAGGCGCGCCCTGAAATCCGTTCACACCGCAAAATATACCGTCCCTGGGGTTGGTATGATGCAGTCGATGCCGGTGAACGTTTCCAGGTCAAGCGTATCGTTGTCAATCCGGGCGCCGCGCTGTCATTACAGATGCATCATCATCGGGCGGAACATTGGATCGTCGTGCGGGGGACCGCGCGTGTCTCGCGCGCGGATAAATCCTACCTGGTGAGCGAAAACGAATCGACTTACATCCCCTTGGGCACGCCCCACCGCCTGGAAAACCCGGGCCGCTTGCCTCTGGAAATCATCGAGGTACAATCCGGTTCCTACCTCGGGGAAGACGACATCATCCGGTTTGAAGACAAGTATGGAAGAAAAGAAAGTTAAGGCAGCCACTTTAATATTTTTGCCATCGCCTCCATATTCGCTACGTTTGCCTAAGCTGTTTTACAGCAGATGCGCACTCGAGCAATCGAACCGGCTGTCAAGTATAATGCCGGTTCATTTCATGATCTGATTCGACGGAGACAGCAATGCCGATCTATGAATATGCATGTCAAGCATGCGGGTTTGAGAAGGAACACTTACAGAAAATGAGTGATGCGCCGATCACAAACTGCCCCGCATGCGGTAGCGATAACTATGTCAAGAAAGTGTCTGCGGCAGGCTTCCAGTTAAAGGGAACCGGCTGGTATGTGACTGATTTCAGGAACAAGCAGGCACCCCAGCCAAGCTCGAAATCCACGCCGGAATCTGGCAAGGAAACTGCCGCCACGGCCACGGCAAACACAGCCCCGGCCACCTCGAATGCTGCATCCACGGCTTCCAGCTCTGGATAGCAAAACACGGGAAACTACCCATCCATTCATGTTTTATTGAATCCTATTTCACTTAATCAACACAAACGTAATCTTATGCGTACTGACTATTGCGGTTCTATCAACACACGTTATCTGGATAAAACGATCACATTGTATGGATGGGTACATCGCCGCCGCGATCATGGCGGCGTGATTTTCATCGATTTGCGTGATCGCGAAGGTATCGTGCAAATAGTTTGCGACCCTGACAATGCGCAGGCTTTTGCTATCGCAGAGAAAATCCGCAACGAGTTTGTGCTTGAGATTACCGGGACAGTCAGACATCGCCCCGAAGGCACCGTCAATCCAGGTATTTTTACTGGCGAAATAGAAGTCCTGGTCAGCACCATTGCCATCCTCAACGCCTCGGCCACGCCCCCGTTTCAGATGGATGATGACAATTTGAGCGAAGCAATTCGGCTGGAATATCGTTATCTGGATCTACGCCGTCCGGCCATGCAGCACAACATGCGCCTGCGGCACAAGGTCGGGATGGCAGTGCGCACGTTTCTGGATCAGCAGGGCTTCATCGATATCGAAACGCCGATACTGACCAAATCCACCCCCGAAGGGGCGCGCGATTACCTGGTGCCCTCCCGCGTCAATTCGGGACATTTTTTTGCCCTGCCGCAATCGCCGCAATTGTTCAAGCAACTGCTGATGGTATCCGGCTTCGATCGCTATTACCAGATTACGCGCTGTTTCCGGGATGAAGACCTGCGCGCCGATCGCCAGCCCGAATTCACGCAAATCGACATCGAAACCTCTTTTCTGGCGGAAAACGAGATCATGGGCTTGATGGAAAACATGATCTGCCACCTGTTTGCCACGACGATCGACGTTGCTTTGCCTGCTTCCTTTCCAAGACTGAGTCATATCGAAGCCATGTCCCGCTACGGCTCGGACAAACCGGATTTGCGCATACCCCTGGAATTTACCGAGTTAACCGACCTGATGCGGGAAGTCCCCTTCCAGGTATTTCGCGATGCCGCACAAAAACCCGATGGACGGGTCGCCGCCTTGTGCATTCCCGGTGGCGGTGAGCTGTCGCGCAAGGAAATCGATGAATACACGCAATTTGTCGCAATTTATGGTGCGAAAGGCCTGGCCTATATCAAGATCAATGAGCTGGCAAAGGGACTGGAAGGCCTGCAATCCCCGATCCTGAAGTTTCTGCCTGATACGGTTGTGCAAGAAATCCTGTCCCGAGCCCGGGCACAAGACGGCGATCTCATATTCTTCGGCGCTGACAAGGCCAAGGTGGTCAATGACGCGCTTGGTGCCCTGCGGGTAAAAATCGGGCATGATCGCGGCCTGGTTGAAGATACTTGGAAACCGCTCTGGGTCGTGGACTTCCCAATGTTTGAATGGGACGAAGAAGAAAACCGCTGGCAGGCACTGCACCACCCGTTTACGTCCCCACGCGAAGGCCATGAGGATTTGTTGACGACAGACCCCGGCCAGGCGCTCTCCCGGGCTTATGATATGGTGCTGAATGGGGTTGAAATCGGCGGCGGATCGGTTCGTATTCATCGGCAAGACGTCCAGGCCAAGGTCTTTCAGGCCCTGAATATCACCGATGACGAAGCCAAGGAAAAATTCGGCTTCCTGCTGGACGCCTTGCAATATGGCGCACCCCCTCATGGCGGCATCGCGTTTGGCCTGGATCGCATCGTTGCCATGATGACCGGCACTGATTCCATCCGTGACGTCATCGCGTTCCCCAAAACCCAGCGCGCGCAGTGCCTGCTCACCCATGCACCCAGCAATGTTGAAGAAAAACAGTTGCGGGAATTACATATTCGGCTGCGTAAAACCGAAATCGCCAACAGTTAAACCGGATTGTTCTGTTGCAAGACTACAAGCTCCCCGTATCGGTTCTGGTTGTCATTCACACCAGCGACTTGCAGATTCTGCTGCTTGAAAGAGCTGATCACCCCGGTTACTGGCAATCGGTAACCGGCAGCCAGAATCCGAGTGAAACGCTCACTCAAACCGCTATTCGGGAAGTGCACGAAGAGACGGGTATCGATGCAAGTGAGCATTCACTGATCGACTGGCAAATACAGAATCAGTACGAGATCTATGAAGAGTGGCGCTGGCGTTATCCGCCGGGCGTCACACATAATACCGAGCATGTGTTCAGCCTGGAAGTGCCCGCCAAAACCCCGATCAATATCGCTGCACGCGAGCATTTGGGGCATATCTGGCTCCCCTGGCAGGCAGCCGCGGACAAGGTATTTTCCGCAAGCAATGCACAGGCCATCCGCTGGCTGGCATCGAAACTGACGGCGGAATGACTTTCTGGCAAGGACTGGGAAGAGCAACTGGAATTAAATCAATAGGCATAGCACCAGAATTCTGTTTCTGCACAAAATCCTGGTAGGCGCGATTGGACTCGAACCAACGACCCCCACCATGTCAAGGTGGTGCTCTAACCAGCTGAGCTACGCGCCTAGGAAAGCTGGCATTCTAACCGAAATCACCAGCAGCTTCAAATTTATCTTGCGGCCGGACAGCCTCCTAGCCGAAAGACAACGCAACCTGACTGTCACGCTCGGAGACTTCGACCGGCACTTTTCCGCGCATCAACAGCAACGGGCAAGTTGTATGATTGATGATCTGACCCGCCACGCTCCCGTGAACCACGCGGGCCACACCAGACCGCCCATGGGTACTCATGACGATCAAATCCACCTGCTCAGCCTGGACAATCCGGGGAATGACATTCACCGGGTCACCCAATGCCACTCGGAAGCAGGATTCGACACCTGCAAGTTGCAACCGCAATTTTATACACTCCAAGTAGCCCACTGCCTGCCGAACAACGGGTGCATGCTCGGTGTCATGCAAATCAACAGCTGCTTGAGCGTCTGAGCGCCCGTCCGGGCAATCCGCCGGCTCCACCACACGAATCATATGAATGTTTGCCCCCGTCAGCTGTGCAAACTGGCATGCTGCAGGAATCGCCGTCTCGGCCAGCGGCGTGCCATCGAGCGGCAGGAGCACAACATTGGGCACCGAATCTGGCTTCGCCTGAGCCTGGGGCGGCGCCAAAAACACCGGTTGGCGGGCATTGCGCACCACCTCATCGGCCACGCTGCCCAGCGGAGCCAGACCGAGGCCGGATCTGCCGTGCGTAGACATGGCAATCAGATCGACTTGCGCCTCTTCTGCCAGACCCAGAATGGTTGCGGCAGGCGCGCCCGCTAAAACCTGATGATTGACCCTGAAGCCCAGCTGGCCAAGTCGTTGTGCGACAGCCTGCAGCCGCTCTCCCCCGCCTGAAACAGCAGCCGGTTTGTCATGACTGCGTCCGGCGAGGATGGGCGATGGCAGCGCCGTCATGAGCAGGAGCTCGCTCTGCGCCGGTGTCACAAAACGAAGCAAATGCGGGATGACTCGCTCAGCCAACTCCGAATCATCCAGCGGGATAAGCACTCGTTTGATCATTTATTCACTCCTTCACAATCACATATACGTGGATAGCATGCACCGAGAACGTATGCTTCAATTTGATCCCGGTCAATGAAAAATCCGGTTTCATCTCCTCCTGATTTCGGATCCTCCCATTAGGGTTCTCAGGTTTAACGATACACCCAAACATACCATTGCACAAAATTCCAGGCGCCTCGGTCGCGGATGGTTTTAGGGCTCGCTCCCGAATACGTAACAACTTATGCCCAAGTTATTCATTAACGGGCGCTTAGCCAACATGCCGGGCCGATGGCAACAATGGCTGTGCCGGCGGCAGGTGGACCGTAACCTGTTCGAATGGAATGATCCAACCATACTGATTGCAGGCGCTGACTGCAGTGCGTTGCAGAAAGCGGCGGATTGACCAGTAATCTTCGGCACCTGCACCGGTGAATATGGCCACAACCAATAGGTTCAACGAAGAAACTGCCGCCTCATTGAATTCCACCAACAACGTTTTCAAATGAGGATGAAATGGCTGTTGCACCAACTGCTCCTGCAAGTAGGCGCGCAGCGTTGGCACGATCTCGCTCAGGATGACATTTTGGTGTTGATAATCCACACCAAACGTAATGGGCACGGCAAAACCGTCTCGTGACAGGTTGCGGGGATTCTTCGCCAGATAGCTCTCGACACTGAAGGTCGTAATCGCCCCCATAATCTGCATCTGCACCGTTTCCGGTGTCTGGAGCAGCACCTTGCCGAATACATCGCCATCGAGAATCACAATATCGCCTTCCTGGCTCGGAAACCAGGGCTCATCCGGCGCATAGGGGCGCGATTGCATGTCGATCAGGCGGTCGATGGGCAAGCGCAGCAGACCGCCGCCATGCAGCAAGGGATTATGCAGGAGGGTATAGAAGTTAAGTGACACAATTTTCCAGGGGATGCCCTGATAGACAATCCGCTCCCCTTCCCGCACACTGCCCATATTAAGCAGAATACGGATCTCCTTGATATAGCGCGGCAACGATTTTTGCAATCCCCACACCAGCCCGATGGTCAGCAATATCAGCAAGCCCAGCAGCAGCCAATCATCACGCACATACAAGACCAGAATGGCGGTAAACATGGATAAAATAATAGCCAGCGTCCGGAACAGCAAAATGGCAACCCGGGCCATCCTGCGCGTGCCGGGTTCGTGACGCCGGCTGTTCAATCTTCCGAACAGGCGTTCCAGTCCAGCCAGAAGCAAATAAATCAGCATGAAACCGCTGATTGCCAACACGATGTTCAGTCCCCGCCCACTGGCAAATTCCTGCAACTTGGCGGCCAATTCCTTGCCTGGCTCATTACTTGGGGCACTTAAGCGTTGCAGTTGCGCATGGATGCGTTGCAAACGCCTTTCAGCGCTCTCGCGCTGATCCTGCCACTGCTCGAACAAAACATTGAGCGCCTTTTTGACTGACGCAGCTTCGGTTTGCGCAATCGCATCCTCCAGCTCGGCTATGGCCGAGCGTGCGATTTGCAGCCGGTCTTCATAGACTGCACGCTCGCTCTTCAACCGCTCCATCAGGCGTGGCCGCTCGGTCAATTGCTTCAGCTCGTCGAATATTGGCCGCGCGATCTCCTCGAGCTCCCGTTGCCAGTTAAACGAAGCTTCTTTTGGTTTGTGAACCAGCGCTGACAGACTCAATCCACCGGTCGCGGTTTCTTCAAACAAATTTTTCATCTCCTGGAGATCCCGATCGAGCGCTTCCAATTGCGCCTCAATTTGTTGCGCTGCTGCTGGATCGGAAGTGCGTTTCACTTGCCGCTTGAGCTGGACGCGTTCAGCCTCGATTTTGTTGATGGCCTCCAGCAGCGTCTGCAATACTTCCTCCGGGCTGGCCGGCGCTGCCGTTTCTGCGGCTACCGATGCGTCAGCTGCCGGCTGTGCATATAAGCCCGGCAACCACCCCAAAACGATAAACAGAATCAATCCGCGTACAATCATTAAAGTACTCCTCGACATGTATGATTTCTCTCTGACCGATCGGCACGCCCAAATCCAGTTACCGGATATGTCGTGCACCCCTTTAAGGGAAAACAACTATTATTCAAGGTCAAACAGCCGGATAACGATATCGGCATCTGGCTGAGCAGGTGTTATTTGGACTGCTCATCAGGCAAACAAGCTGGTACGTTTGCAATAGCGGTGGTGGTTTATTCTGATATTCCTGAATATGCCTCCATACAATTTTCAGTCAGTTTATGGCGCACAAGTGCACCCGATCGGATCGTTACCGGCTCTCCCATAGGGTGGGCTTGCGCACCGATCAACTGGATAGTTTCGCGCCTGTTGGCACTGGCTATAACAAGAGATTACCGTTACGTTTGAAGGGTTACTGAAAATGGTTCAAGCCGGATTGCTGCATACAAAACCCTAAGGAGTCGCTCATAAATAACTGTAACATTTGGATCGCATCTGGTAGGCGCACTGCGGCGTTACTCGTCGTCGCCATAGCCTTGCCATGACTCCTCCTCTCGCCTTGCATTGCATCCCGCCAGACGCGCCCAATTGTCACACTTATTTCTTCACGGCTCCTAAGCAGCGTCGCCCGGTCCCGTGCATGCGCGAGCATAGCCCGCGCAGCCATCCGGTATCAGAACTCGTTTCCCCGGCTTTGATCGACATCGAGCGGACTGACCAGGCTGCCAAAATTACCCCAGGCATTTCTGATATAGGAAACGACCTGAGCGATCTCGGCATCACGAATGATATGCTGGTAAGGCGGCATGCCATAGGGGCGCGGATTGCCTGCCGTGGACGGGGGATAGCCGCCATATAGCACGCTCCGGATCGTATTCAATGGAGATTTCATGGTGACACTGCGGTTACCCGCCAACGGTGGATAAATACCGGGTGCCCCTTGCCCCGACTCCCCATGACAGTCCTGGCAATACTTCTCATAAACCAGTTCGCCACGTGCCAAATATTGACGAACGCCCTCCGGCATATCAGGTATCCGTCGCGTCTTGCGAGCGGGATCCGGTTTGCCGATGGATTGCAGGTAGACTGCCATGGCACGCATGTCTTCAGGCGACAAATGTTGCAGGCTCTGCCGAACAATAGTGGCCATCGGACCTGTGGTGACTGCGTCGCTTGTAATGCCGGTGGACAGTAATTCAACGATTGTCTCGATGGGCCAATCACCCACTCCGGCTTCCTGCGGGGCGATCAATGACGGCGCATACCAGTAATGCCCCATGATCTCGCCCCCCGTCAGTTTGTCGTCCTGGCTTGCACCCCATACGTTGCGAGCAGTATGGCAGGCATCGCAGTGCCCCAGTCCCTGCACCAGATAGGCGCCACGATTCCATTCCTCACTTTTGGATAAATCGGCTTCATAGACACCCTCCTTGAAATACCACACCCGCCAGAGAAACAAGAGCAGTTGATTGTCATAGGGGGAACGGATCCGGTGCGGTAGATTGGTTTGGCGGACGGGAGTAAGTGAGCGCAAGTATGCAAAAATCGCATCGGCATCCTCTCGTGTCACCTTGGTATATTCCGTATAGGGAAAAGCCGGATACAAATAACGACCATCCCTGGATTGCCCATGGTGCATTGCTTGCCAAAAGTCGTCCGCACTCCACTGACCGATACCGGTCTCATTGTCGGGCGTGATGTTAGGTGTGACAAACTCTCCAAATGGCGTGTTCAGCCTGCGCCCACCCGCATAGGGCTTGCCGCCACGGGTCGTATGACAGCCCATACAATTACCGGCGCGAGCCAAATAGGCGCCCTGCTGCACAACTGCCTCGGTGGCCGTGGCACTTGCCAGCACTTGGCCCGATGCGAGAGACATCCCCAACAGCCCTCCGGCAATGGCAATGATCATTTGCCGGCTCCCCTTCCACCACCACTGAAACGAACCGCTCATTGCACAATCTCCTTCTCCGACAATAAATGCCGGCAGCGCCGCACCATTTCTGGCGCCAGCGTGCCGGACTGGGCCGGTTTGCCCGCGACCGGCCGGCCAGGCAGCCACATCACCAAGGCATTGACTTCGTACTGGGTCAGCTTATTTGCAATCTCCGACATACAATCAGGGATCTGGCCACGCATGATGCCACCATGACGCCAACCGCCGAATTGAGCGGCGAGATAGGCATGCGGCAAACCGAGCAGCCCCGGTATGAATGGCTCCACGCCCATCAGCGCATCTCCATGACATGCACTGCAGGCGGGCAGATCACGCATGGAATCACCCTTGTAAATCAGGTTTTCCACCGTCTCGATCTGTTCGGATGACATGGCGCGTGACTTAGGCTGCGGATAAACATACGGCAAGGTGGCAAAATAGTGCGCAATCTCCCGCATATATTCATCTGACAAATTTTCAAGCAAGATGGCCATGGGCTGATAATAGCGCCGGCCATCCCGGAAATTACGCAATTGATTAAAAAGATAGCCTGTAGGCTTACCCGCAATCCGGGGATAATAGGCGTCTTGACCCGTTCTGTCGATATCACCATGACAAAGCGTACAAGGCTTGACGCGTTCTTCCAGGGTGTCGGGCACCTCAAGAAACATGGGCTGGGCAGCATTGGCCAGACTAAAACCCAGGGACAACCAGATAACAATAAAAAGCTTCATTTGGACCCAATCGTGAAAAAGTATCGAGAATTAAACACTGAATCAGGGGTGTTTCTTGACAGCCTGTATCAGCGCCAAGCCATTCTACAAGATGGCAGTGTAGAGCAATCCAACCTGCCGACCAAACTGATTCTTAACTATGCGGTCGCGCATTACCACGTCCGGGTCGAAGCCAGCAGCAGCATCATCCTGCTGATCGGCCAACATTGCCCCCCGCTTGCCGCACTCTTGCGGCAACGGGGTTGTCGGGATGCACTGTACATCACGGCCTGCAACCCAGGCAGCCAGATCCTGTCCGCGGCCAAGAACCAGTTGGCCAACCAGCGCCTGCAGGAAAGATTGACCCAATACAGCCGCTTTATCTATCCAGGCGAGAGTATCGACCTCAGTGGCGTATGGCCTGCGGAAGCAGGCTTTCTCGCGCTGAGTCTCGAATTGACGGCAGCCCAACGGATCGCCCGTGAATTTGGCCAGAATGCGATCGTTTGGGCCGCAATGGACGCCATGCCGAAACTGGTTCTGCTGCGCTAGGAAGCTGTCCGAGACTGATCTACTGCGGACGAACCTGCCAGAAATCATGCACGATGGGATTGCACACAGGCAGTAGCATAACTGACGCTGTCTGGCTCAAGTCAATGCAGCAGAGCGGCTGTTTCCTAACTCCCAGCTTCGGCTCTGACTTCCAACTTCAATGCCTCGATCTCGGGCTGATTGAGGGTTTCCGTCTTGAGCAATTGTTCGGCAGCCTGATCCAATGCTGCCCGATTCTTGTCCAGGATCTTTATCGCACGTTCAAGCGCCTGATCAACCAAGTTACGTACGGCCGAATCCACTTTATTGGCAGTATCCTCACTATAATCGCGGCCTTTTGGAAAGGCGAGTCCGGGTTGCAAAAATGGCGACTGGTCCCGGTCATAGGCTACATTTCCCAACGCATCGCTCATGCCATAGCGTAATACCATCGCACGCGCAATATCGGTAGCGCGCGCCAGATCATCCGAAGCACCAGTGGAGATTTCTCCAAAAACCACCTGCTCGGCAGCACGCCCACCGAGCAATACGGCCATTTTGATTTCCAGCTCCTTGCGTGTCATCAGAAAACGGTCTTCGGTCGGACGCTGGATGGTATAACCGAGCGCGCCCACACCGCGCGGAATAATCGAAATTTTGTGTATTTCATCGGTGCCGGGTAGCGCAAGCGCCACCATGGCATGGCCCAGCTCATGATAGGCAACCGTCCGCCTTTCTTCCGGGTTGAGCAGACGATTGCGTTTTTCCAGCCCCGCTATGATACGCTCGATCGCGTTGTTGAAATCATCCATGCTCACTGCTGCCGCCCGTCGCCGGGTGGCCAGCAATGCCGCCTCGTTGATCAAGTTTGCCAGATCCGCCCCCGTAAAGCCGGGTGTCAGGGCAGCAATTTTCTCGCAATCGACGTCAGTATCCAACGTGACCTTGCCTATATGCACGCCCAGAATTTGCTCCCGGCCTTTTTTATCCGGCCGGTCCACCAACACCTGGCGATCGAAGCGGCCGGCGCGCAGCAAGGCGGCATCGAGAATCTCCGGCCGATTGGTTGCAGCCAGCAATACGATACCACTGGAAGGATCGAATCCATCCAGTTCGGCCAGAAGCTGATTCAAGGTCTGTTCCTTCTCATCATGGCCGCCGAAACCGGACGCACCCCGCGCCCGCCCCAGCGAATCAAGCTCGTCGATGAAAATGATGGCTGGCGCCATTTGCCGCGCCTGCTCAAACAGATCGCGGACCCGCGCTGCCCCCACACCGACGAACATTTCGACAAATTCCGATCCGGAAATCGAGAAAAACGGCACACCCGCCTCACCCGCCACGGCTCGTGCCAGCAATGTTTTTCCGGTGCCAGGTGGGCCAACCAGCAAGATGCCCTTGGGCGCCCGACCGCCTAAGCGGCTATAGTCGACGGGATTCTTGAGGAAGTTGACGATTTCCTCCAACTCTTCCTTGGCTTCATCGACACCGGCTACATCAGCAAAGGTCACCTTGGTTTCCTTTTCCACATAAACCTTGGCCCGGCTCTTGCCTATCGACATCAAACCGCTCCCTCCCATCATGTTTCTGCTCATCCGCCGAATGATGAACAGCCAAATTCCAATAAAAATGGCCATCGGCAATATCCAGGAAAGCAAATCGCGGAGCCAGGTGCTTTGCACGACCCCTGTGTAGACAACGCCGTGCTTGTCCAGTATCTCGGCCAGATCCGATTCAACCCGGGTCGTGACAAAATCGGTGAAATTTTCGGTAGCGGTTTCCCGGAGCGAACCATAAATATGGTTCTCGGTGATGTTGACTTCCGCCACATGGCCACGTTCCAACAGTGACTGGAACCGGCTGTAGGGAATCGGCTCAATCCGGGTATATTCGGAATAAATACTCTGAATCAGCAAAATACCAAAGATTGCAGTCAGGATATACCAGAAATTGATTTGCGCCTTCTTGTCTATTGATTGGTTATCCATGGTCATGATCGTTTTCTTTTCCTACTCTATAAATAACAGTGATGAAATAAAAAGCCGCTTGAGACAAAGCCAGCTGATCGCTAATTTATATGGCAGACATCGTGATCACGCTACGAGCCGGATTACACCGCATTTCCTCAAGCAGAAATCGCTACATATAACTAGATAATACCCAATTTACCCAATTCAATGCTGAAATGTACATGCCGGGATCAAAATTTCAAACACAAGCGGGGTTGCATGATCGCGCCAGTCACATACAATATCGCTTCATACAACCCGATAAAAAGGATTATTCGCAATGAAGACACGTGCGGCAGTCGCCTGGCAGGCAGGTCAGCCCCTTACAATCGAAGAAGTCGATCTGGATGGACCGAAGGCAGGCGAAGTACTGGTTGAGATCAAGGCCACGGGAATATGCCATACGGATTACTACACCCTGTCGGGCGCGGATCCCGAAGGGCTGTTTCCGGCCATACTCGGCCATGAGGGTGCGGGGGTTGTGGTCGAAACCGGACCCGGCGTCAGGACGCTCGCGCCAGGGGATCATGTCATTCCGCTATACACACCGGAATGCCGGGAATGCAAATTCTGCCTTTCCCGGAAAACCAACTTATGCCAGGCTATTCGCACTACACAGGGACGAGGCTTGATGCCCGACAGTAGCGCGCGTTTTTCTCTTAATGGCCAGACCATCCTGCATTACATGGGCACTTCTACCTTTTCCAATTATGTCGTCGTGCCTGAAATCGCGCTGGCCAAAATTCGCAAGGATGCGCCGTTCGACAAGGTTTGCTACATCGGCTGTGGGGTCACCACCGGCATCGGTGCAGTTGTATTCACGGCCAAGGTGGAAGCCGGCGCCAATGTCGCGGTGTTCGGTTTGGGAGGAATCGGCCTGAATGTCATCCAGGGCGCTCGCATGGTCGGGGCTGACCGGATTATCGGCATCGACATCAATCCGGCACGCGAGTCACTGGCGCGCGAATTTGGCATGACCCATTTCATTAATCCCAATGAAGTGGATAACATCGTCGATGCGGTCATACAACTGACCGATGGGGGGGCAGATTATAGTTTTGAATGCATTGGCAACACGCAAGTCATGCGTCAGGCGCTGGAATGCACACATAAGGGCTGGGGCCGCAGCATTATCATCGGGGTAGCCGAAGCCGGCGCGGAAATTAGCACCCGTCCTTTTCAGCTCGTCACGGGTAGAAAATGGGAAGGTTCCGCTTTCGGCGGTGCACGTGGCCGTTCCGATGTGCCCAAAATCGTTGACTGGTACATGGAAGGAAAAATCAAGATCGATCCATTGATTACGCATACCCTCAAGCTGGAGGACATCAACGAAGGCTTCCGGTTGATGAAAGCCGGCGAATCGATCCGCTCGGTAGTCATTTACTAACAGGCGTATGTCAATCAAACTCGAAACCCGTGTCCAACATACCTGTTTTGATGGCGCCCAGGGATTCTATCAGCATCATTCCGAGATTATTGGCCTGCCCATGCGATTCTCGGTTTACGAGCCGCCACTGGCCAGACAACAGCGGGTGCCTGTACTCTTCTTTCTGGCTGGACTCACTTGCACGGAAGAAACTTTCATGATCAAGGCCGGCGCTCAACGTTACGCAGCCGAGCTGGGGCTGATGCTGGTCAGCATGGACACCAGTCCTCGCGACACCGGCATTACGGGAGAAGCGGATGATTGGGAAATCGGCGCGGGCGCCGGTTTTTATTTGGATGCGACCGAGCCGCCCTGGTCCAAATACTTTCACATGGAAAGCTATGTCACACAAGAATTGTGTCACGTCATCCTGTCCAAGTTCCCTGCCGACCCGGAACGGATGGGTATTTTCGGTCATTCCATGGGTGGCCATGGCGCCTTGACCTTGGCCTTGCGCCATCCCGGCCTCTATCAATCGGTATCGGCTTTTGCGCCAATCGCCGCGCCAATCAATTGCCTTTGGGGCCAGAAGGCATTCAGTCGCTATCTGGGGGAATCAACAGACAGTTGGCAAAAACATGATGCCACAGCCTTGATTGAATCGGGCCACCGGCTACCGGCACTTCTCATTGATCAGGGGCTCAATGACCCGTTTCTTGCCGAACAGCTCCATCCCGATTACCTTGAAACTGCCTGTCAGAAAGCCGACCAGCCCCTCCTCCTGCGCCGCCATGCGGGCTATGATCACAGTTACTTTTTCATCAGCACTTTCATCCGGGATCACTTGCAGCATCATCTTGCTCACTTGACGTCGACCACCCGGCAGTAGATATCCGACACTTCAAGGCATGCAAAAAGCGCAATACGGCCAGATGCCGTATTGCGCTTTATTGTCAGGGATCATGGGTGCAGACGATCCTTATAGTACAATCACATCCGGCAGCGGGAAGCCATTGAAATTACTGGCGTAGGCCGTCGTATAAGCGCCCGCATTCGGGATGATGATAAAATCGTCTTCCTGCAGGTTTTCGGGCAACATTTCCTCGTGCATGAGCACATCGACCGAATCGCAAGTGGGACCTGCGATCGACCAGGGAATCTCTGGACCATGACGCTGGGTCAGAATCTCATAGCGAAGCCCCTCACTCACTTCAATAATGCCGCCAAATATCCCCGCATCCCAGTACATCCAACGCTTGCCATTGCGGGTTGCCGTGCCAACCACGCGGCAAACAAAACAAGCCGAGTCGGATACCAGGTAGCGTCCAGGCTCGGCGATCACGCGAATGTCTTCCGGCAAATCGGCAATCGCCTCATTGACAACCTCCGAAATGACTTCAATGGATGGAATAGGCTTGATATGACGAACAGGATAGCCGCCGCCAATATTGAGCAGACGTGGTCTGAGTCCAACCGCTCGCATCTCGTCAAAAACCTTTCTGGCGCGCTCGATCCCTACTCGCCAATTCTGGGGGTTGCGGCATTGAGAGCCTACATGAAAAGTCACACCCGCCAGATCCGCCTGTAAGCGCACAGCTTCCTCGATAATCTCGCTAATATCCCCGAGATGGGTCCCGAACTTGCCCGCCAAAGGCCAATCACTGCCAATATTGGGGGTATCGATCCGCAAATACAGCTTGGCATCCGGCTTGATGCACACAATTTTGCGTAATTCCTCGACGCTATCGAGCACATACCACTCTACACCCTTGGCTGCGGCATACTCAAGGTAGGCGCGTGATTTCATCGGGTTACTGTAAAAAATCTCCGCAGCGGGTACACCCAGGCCCATCAGCAGATCGAGCTCTGCAATCGAGGCAATCTCAAAACTGACACCCTCTTCGATCAGCGTCTTCAATACACGCGGATCCGGATTGGCTTTGGCTGCATAGTGCGGATGTACACGCGGCATGGCTGCCTTGAAACGCCTGGCTTTGTTGCGCACAATGCGGGTATCGATCAGCAAAAAAGGTTTTTGATAACCTTTTTTCAGGGTGGTCTCTACCAGGGAAAGGTCCAGACTGATCTCGGGATGGGTGTCAAAAATGACATCTGTTTGTGCTTGCTGCTGCAAGATGGCGGTTTGTGTTTTCATGTATAACTCCTCTAGAAATCACTACGTTTCAGGAATATGAATGTGAACCCAGTCAGTCAGAACGAATAGGTTAATCTTGCATATCATGATGACCTCCTTATTGGCTACCGAAATACTAAAGGGTACGAATTATAGACTGCATTTTTTCAGAATCAAGCATTTTTTTGCATTAATTTTCCTGCAAAGATGCATGAATAATCATTAGGTTACGGTCGATTGGACCAGATTCCTGCACTTTAATTGCAAACGACATATAAAAAATCGGCCAAATCATGCCTTATAGCAGGCAACAATGCACTGAAAACAGGCTTCAAGAACAACACGACACACAGCCATCAGTACATGCAGCCCCTGCCCGTTTCAAGCTGCCGGTCCCTTGCATTGCCCGGACACGCGACGTACCAGAACATGGAAATGAACGACGAATAAGGGATTATTCACGCAATCGAACAGGTCTGGTGTCACGCATAATGTGCGCATATCGTTATATCGTTAATACGCGAGGAGATGTCATGGGTGATACGGCCGCACTAGTCGATACGAACAACAAGATGAAACTCGCTCTGCTCATTCTCACTGGATTGCTTGCCATCGGTGCAGCCATTGGCGGGACATGGTATGTGATGAAAAACCAAGTCGAGGAAGCCGAGGCCATATCCGGCATAAAACAGAAGCCAGCCACTTTCATCAAGCTTGAAACTTTCACGGTCAATCTGCAACCGGAAAACGACGAACGCAATTATCTGCAGGTGGATCTTGCCATCAAGGCCTATGAGAGCCAGGTTGTCGACCTCATCATGCAAAGAATGCCAGAAATACGCAATCAGATCATATTGCTGCTGTCGAGCAAAAAACCCAGCGAGATCTACCACCTGGAAGGCAAGCAACATCTCAGCCAGCATATTGCCGAGGCGATCAAGCTCAAGATTGAATCAGAGGTGTTGCAGGAAGATATAGCGGATATCTTGTTCACCTCATTCATCATTCAATGATAGCGCTGCATTATGGCCGAAAATTTTCTTACCCAGGATGAAGTCGATGCATTATTGAACCACGAAAGCGTCAACAATCAACAGACAGACGCAGACGACGACAACCCATCCGATAAATCCGGCGTTCGCCCCTACAACATGGCGACGCAGGAACGCATCGTGCGCGGGCGTATGCCCACCTATGAAATCATCAATGCCCGGTTTGCAAGACTCCTGCAAATCGGCATCTACAATTTCATGCGCCGGGCGGTGGATATTGCCATCGGGCCGATCAAAACGATCAAATACAACGAGTTTCTGCGCACCCTGGTTGTACCCTCAAACCTCAACATGGTTAGCATGAAGCCGCTCCGTGGTACGGCCTTGATCGTTTTCGATCCGGATCTGATTTTCTTGATTGTGGACAACATGTTTGGCGGAGATGGGCGCTTCCATACCAGAGTGGAAGGCCGTGAATTCACCATGACCGAGCAGCGCATTATCCAGCGCCTGCTGGAGGTCGTGTTCGAAGACTACGAGAAAGCCTGGAAATCCGTTCACCCAATCAAATTTGAGTACATTCGCTCAGAAATGAATCCCCAATTCGCGAGCGTTGCCACCCCATCCGAAATTGTTGTCACGACCACATTCGAGCTCGACATCGGCGGCAACCGGGGTGAGTTTCATGTCTGTATTCCATACACCATGTTCGAGCCGATCCGCGAACAGCTCAACAGCAGTCTGCAGGGCGACCCCCTGGAAGTCGACAAGTATTGGATCAAATCATTGAGCAGACAGGTACAGGGCGCAGAGGTGGAGCTTGTTGCCAATCTCGGCCATACCCAAGTCACCCTGCACCAGATTCTCAACATGCAGGCGGGCGATGTCGTGCCACTCGATATCCTGGATACCGTCACAGCCCAAGTGGATGGCGTACCGGTCATGGAATGCCATTACGGTATCCTCAACGGACATTACGCGCTCAAAGTCAAAACCATACGATCTCCAACCGAAACAGATTGATATCTGGAGCAAAATATGAATACAACGACAAAAACCGAACCACAAGCCGAATCACAAACCGATAGCGATGATTGGGCTGAAGCCATGGCGGAACAACAGGCATCGGAGGCCGCCAGCGCTCCGCAAACCAAGGCACCAGAATCTCCGGCAACCGAAGAGCCTGAGTCTGCTGCCCCCTCTCGTTCCGGTAATGAAGAATTGACCCAATCATCACCCGTGTTTGAACAATTCTCCAACAACAATACCCTGAACGACACTCACAACGATATCGACATGATACTGGATATCCCCGTACAACTGACTGTTGAACTCGGTCGCACCAGAATCGCTATCAAGAACCTGCTGCAACTGGCACAAGGATCCGTCGTCGAGCTGGATGGCATGGCGGGAGAACCGATGGATGTGCTGGTCAATGGCTGCCTGATTGCACAGGGGGAAGTCGTCGTCGTAAATGAGAAATTCGGGATCCGCCTGACCGATATCATCACCCCCAGTGAACGTATCCGCAAACTCAACCGCTAGTCCCTATGTCACGCCTACCCGCTTGGATTGCCCTTACATTATGTGCGCCAGTGCAAGTGTACGCCGAATCCGCCCAAAATCAGCGTTTTGCGGTCCCCCCCCCGGTCATTTCAATGGAAAACATGTTGCAGTTATCCGCTGGACTGCTGATAGTGCTGGCCTTGATTGGATTGATCGCCTGGCTATTCAAGAAAATCGGCATTCACCCTGGCGGGAAACCAGGCGTTTTGAAAATCATCACATCCACCAGCATTGGCCAAAGAGAACGCGTCGTATTGACAGAAATTGGCGACACCTGGCTGGTGCTGGGCGTTGCACCCGGCCATGTCACCCTGCTCCACCGCATGGATAAACAAAATCATTGGGTCAACCAAGCAGCCGCCACGCCGCCTGGTGAGGAATTTTCCGATAAACTGCAAGCCAACCTGAAACAGGATCATGCCCAATAGCATCACCATCAATCCTGGCAGCGTATGCAACCGCTACCGGTTGACACCCGGCATGGCCCGTTGCCTGCTGGCATTGGGTCTTGGCCTTGCCTTGCCCGCGTTCGCACAGCAAACCGGCCTGCCGGCCATTACCAGTGCGCCGTCCCCCGATGGCGGAACGACTTACACGCTCAGCCTGCAGACTCTTCTGCTGCTGACTTCTTTGACTTTCCTGCCGGCCATTGTACTGATGATGTCCAGCTTTACACGCATCATCATTGTCCTGTCACTGTTACGGCAAGCCATTGGCACGCAGGCCTCCCCTCCCAATCAGGTCCTGATCGGCCTGGCATTGTTCTTGTCTTTTTTCGTCATGTCGCCCGTCATCGACCAAATCTACACCGAGTCCTATCTGCCTTTTGCAGAAGACAAGATCAACATCATGGAGGCGGCAGAAAAAGCCAGCGATCCACTCAAGACTTTCATGCTCCGCCAGACGCGCGAAACAGACCTGGCCTTATTCGCACAGATTGCCGACAGCGGAGAAATCGAAGGCCCGGATCAGGTGCCGATGAAAATCCTGGTTCCCGCCTATATCACCAGCGAATTGAAAACAGCATTTCAAATCGGGTTCGTGGTCTTCATTCCCTTCCTGATTATCGACATGGTCGTCGCCAGCACCCTGATGGCCATGGGGATGATGATGCTCTCGCCCATGATCATCTCGCTACCGTTCAAACTGATGCTGTTTGTGCTGGCGGATGGCTGGCATCTACTGATCGGATCACTCACACAAAGTTTTTATATCTAAAAAAGGAGCGAAACCATGAGCCCGGAACACGCCATGACCATAGGCCGGCACGCGCTGGAAATCACCTTCATGGTCGCTGCCCCCCTATTGCTGACAGCGCTTGCAACCGGCCTGATTGTCAGCATCTTTCAGGCTGCCACGCAAATCAACGAAATGACCTTGTCATTCATTCCAAAACTGCTCGCCATGTTTGCCGCCCTGGCATTGGCAGGCCCCTGGATGCTGCAAGTGATGCTTGATTATATCGAAAGGCTGTACGCCAGCATTCCCTGGATGGTCAACAGCTGATTTCGGCCATCCTGCGGCTGCTGGACCTGTTCACATGCTGAACATCACCACCGCCGAGTTGAATACCTGGCTGGCAACACTGCTCTGGCCGCTCACCAGGATACTCGGCCTGCTTGCCAGCGCGCCGGTACTGGGAAATAACGCCATTCCGGTCCAGGTCAAATTGGGGCTGGCCGTGCTGCTCACCATTCTGGTGGCGCCATCGCTCCCCCCGCTCCCCCGGATCGATCCAGGTTCGGGCATAGGCCTGGTCATTCTATTGCAACAAGTTGTGATCGGACTGGCCATGGGGTTTGCCATGCGCATCGTCTTCACTGCGGTGGAAATGGCGGGTGAAATCATCGGATTGCAGATGGGGCTCGGTTTTGCCACTTTCTTCGATCCCCAGCATTCAGGCCAGGTTCAGTTAATTGGGCGGTTCTTCGGATTGATCACCACACTGGCCTTTCTGTCCATCGACGGCCACCTGCAAATTGTTGCATTGCTGGTACGAAGCTTCAGTATTCTGCCGATCGGCCTCGAGGGCGTCACTGCCTTATCGTTTGCCACACTTACCAATTGGGGCATCGAAATCTTCACACTGGGACTGCGCCTGGCATTGCCCGTCCTGACCGCACTGCTCATCACGAATCTGGCATTGGGCATCCTGACACGCGCAGCACCACAATTGAATATATTTGCCGTCGGCTTTCCCCTGACACTGGGGATCGGACTGGTCATGATGTCATTGACTCTCCCCTACTTCGCGCCGGTGCTCCGCCAAATATTCCTGGATGGCTTTTCCATGGCACACACACTCATCGAGCCTTGATGAGTTGCATCGGAATTTTTTGCTGTTGGCCGCCTGCAAAATCTGGAAATAGACATTTCTCAATCCGCCATTTCCTCAAACAAGCCTTTTTTCCACCGCTTCTTCACCCATTCACAACTTGCGTGTAATTGATAAGGTAGCTGGGAGGCTCTCCGAGAGACTGACCTGCCGCGGACGAATCTGCCAAGCTGTATTTTTCGATCATTTTCGTTGAATAGTACACCCCCTGTGTCAGAATAGTTGTCGTGTCTAATTTTTAATTAATATTCGGGGGCGATAAGGAATAAACAATGACACGATATTCAAAAGAACGCAAA
>NZ_FNOY01000098.1 GCF_900107165.1 Nitrosomonas halophila | reverse complement strand
CGCGGTTTCTTTTTCTGCGGCCGGTGACTTTTTTCATGCAGCACATCGATGATGTGTTCGCTCAATTCGCGTGCTTCATTCAGCAATCCAAGATCTGTCGGAAAACGAATCGCCTGTTCGGCCACGGTGGCGTCTATGATCATTTTCCCCTGATTGCGGGGTGTTTTGTCTGACGTTGAAGACTGCTTTGCAGTGACCGGGACAGCTGCAATATGACAGTCATCTTCGCTGCGATTCGATGCCGTCCTGCCAGGGCTACCGCCATCATTATCCTGGTCAGGCTTCTTTGCCTTTTTCTGCTCGACGGCCTTAATGATGGCCGCATGGAATTAATCAAATACTGTCTGCCCCATGCGCTTGCGTACTTCAACCAGTAACGAGGGCGCAAAAGGTGCTTTCGATTGAAAGCCTTTCAGTCCGATAAAATATTGCAGGTACGGGTTCTCCCGGATCTGCTCTACCGTTTCCTCATCCGAAACCGATAACTTGTGTTTGATGATGACTGCTCCGATTACTATCCGCGCATCCTTGGATGGACGTCCTAATGTCCGGGAGAGTGTCTTGTAGTAGCTATCGGCCAATTCGTCCCACGGCATGCAATCACTCAGTCTTACCCAGCGATTCCTCGGATCAAGAACCATGCCGGGCGGGGTATCAAATCCTTCGAGGGAGCGTTGTTTCTGGTTCTGGTAGCGGATCATCGTGCACGGTTTTTGGGGTTATTTGTCTTATTTACGTGCACTATTTTATCAGAATAGAGGTGATTCTAATATAGAATCAGTTACTTATACTTTCTGAGTAAGCTCTACATACCGTCATGGTCATGGATCATCGAGATTGTGGCGCATACCGGGAACTGCTCGGCGAAGACTATGCCAAGGATGCACAGAAGGAAACCATCGCGCATAGCACCAGGCTGATGCGGCTCAAAAGCATGATCGTTGAAAAATACCCGAAAATCGAGGTCGAGACCTTATTGATGAGCCTGAACGGCGATGTGGAAGTAATCAGCAATGCTTCGATCGCACAGGAAGAGACCGAAATCTGATTTTGAACAGGTCTTTATCAAACAAGCAAACAGCCCAGCCGGCCCGTTAAGATCAACCGGACAATCCTATGCGCACAGACACTTCAGGCGCCGAAATTGGCCAGCGCGGCCAGTAAATAATCGATGTCTTGCTCGGTATGATCGGCAGATACCTGCAGTCTGATTTCCTGCTCCCCATTGGGCACAACCGGATAATTGAGCCCTGTGACCAGAATCCGCTGCGCAAATAGGTGCGCCACCAGTGCCGAGGTTTTTTGCGTATCCCTCACCAGAATCGGCACGATCGGATGTTCGCCGGGCAAGGTTTCAAAGCCCAGCTGCTCCAGACCCGACCTGAGCAGAGCGCTCAGCTTGCGCAATTTCGCCAGCAGATGCGCCCCTTCCTGGCTGTCCACAATATCGAGTGCCGCGAGGGCTGCAGCAGCTTCGGCGGGTGTGATCGGGTTTGAATAGATATACAAAGGTGCCGTCTCCCGCAGGTAATCGATGACTATCTTGCTCGCCACGATATATCCCCCATTGACCCCAAATGCCTTGCCGAGTGTCGCAATCAGGATATCGGCCTGGCTGCCCATGTACTCCTCGGTGCCTCGTCCGGTTTCTCCGAAAGCGCCCACTCCATGTGAATCATCAACGACCGTGATGATTCCTTCCTCGTAGCCGTCCGCATGCCGTTGGCAGCACCGATTGATCCGGTCGAGCGGCGCATGATCACCGCGCATGCTGAAAATGCCATCCGTCACGACACAGACACGCTTGACCTGCCCTTTATTGGCGTCCAGCAGACGGTCCAGCGCATTCACATCGTTATGCGCATAGATTTCCTTTCTAGCCGGGTGTGCCAAACGAATCGCGTTGATGATGCAATTATGGTTGAGGGCATCGCTGATGACTAGCGTCTCATCCGAGATAAACTGCGGCAACACCCCCACCATGGTCGCATAAGCCGCGCTCATGATCATGGCCGCATCACGCCCATGAAACTGCGCCAGCTTTTGTTCCAGTTCGACATGAGGCTGGCAAGTCCCGCTGATGAAGCGCACCGCACCGGGCCCCGTGCCAAATCGCTCGACCGCTTCCGCCTCGGCCTGCATGAGCCGGGCATGCTCGGCCAGTCCCAGATAGGAATTGGAATTCATGCGCAGGAATGCCTGTTGGCCGTAACCCTGCAGAAAATAGCGCGGACCCAAGCCCTCCGCGGCAGCCTGCCTGCCAGTAATCACTTTTTCGTTGCCCTTGCTGATCCCCTGCGCTTGCAACTGAGCCAATTTTTCCTGAAACAGTTGCTCAATTTTTGTCAGCGACATTGTGCCCTCCTAGCCTTGCGCCAATTTGACTGTGATTTTTGCCAGCATATCCTCGACCATCTGCGACAGCTGATAGCGTGGTTGCCAGCCCCATTCCGCTCTCGCAGCGCTATCATCCACCTGCCGCGGCCAGGAATCGGCGATAGCCTGCCGCACCGGATCAATCCGGTAATCGATCGTAAATCCGGGAAGATGCGTCTGGATTTCCGCAGCCAATTGCTGCGGTGTGAAATTCATGGCCGTGATATTGAAGGCATTGCGATGATGCAGCTGACGTCCATCCGCCGTCATCAACTGGATTGCAGCATCGATCGCATCCGGCATATACATCATATCCAGCCGGGTGTCAGCCCTGAGAAAGCAATCGTAATGCCTGTGCCTGACCGCCTCATAAAAAATATCGACCGCATAATCCGTCGTGCCGCCCCCTGGCAGCGTCACATGCGAAATCAATCCTGGATAACGCAAGCCACGAGCATCCACACCAAAACGCCGATGATAATAATCGCACAGCAGCTCCCCCGTCACCTTAGTAATCCCGTACAAAGTGGCTGGACGCTGAATGGTATCCTGTGGCGTATCGATAGCCGGGGTATCGGGGCCAAAAGCGCCGATGGAGCTCGGGAAAAATACCGCGCAGCCAAACTGCCTCGCCGCCTCCAGCACATGCAGCAAGCCGTTGATGTTGATATCCCAGGCCTGTTGCGGCTTTACCTCCGCGACTGCCGACAGCAGCGAAGCCAGGTGAAAAATCGTATCGATCCGATGATCTCCGACAATCTGCTGCAAAGCTAGCCGATCGCGCACATCGAAACCATAGTAAGGCCCCGACTGCAGCAAATCATTGGGTGGCTGCCTGTTATAACCGGCTGCCACCACATTCTCCCCGCCAAACCGGCCGCGCAAGGCCATCGTCAACTCCGAACCGATTTGTCCGGTCGCACCGGTCACTAAGATCTTTTTAATCGTCCACCTCACTGTATATTCGATGATGCTTCAATGAGCATGAAAATCTGCATCTGGACGGCCAATGGCCCGACAACGCATAGGGCTCCACCAAGCAATTAATCACAAATTTAATGAAACTTATTAAGTTCCCGATCATCACACAAATACACTTGCTTAAGATATATTTTTGTAAGTGCATGTTATTAAATAGCTTTTCTTAACATTCCACAGTTGATAGTCTCAATGATAATGGCTAAAACCCAGCTGTCACACATCATTTCTATCAAATAACCAGCTAAAAATAGCTGTCACTCTCTCAACCCAAAAAGGAGACTGCATGACTTTCAAAACCAAATCAGCCGCTATAGCCATGGCCGCTTTCTTGGTCACGACAAACGTATATGCACAAGAGGCTGCCCCTACTCAGCAAGTTGCCCCAGCCACACAAAATATTGATCAGAAAACATTGAATCAATTCACCAAGGCTTATTCAGCTGTAGTCTCAATTCAACAACATTTTAATGCACAGTTAAACACAGTAACCGATGAGCAAAAAGCCCAGGCTGTACGAATACAGGCTCAGGAAAAAATGATTGAAGCCGTGGAAGAGTCGGGCTTGTCGGTAAAGCAATACGGTGAAATCATCGCAATGCTTGAGCAGGATCCCAAGTTGAGGCAACAAGTTTTTGGGGGACAAGAATCAGTCAGGTAATACACGAACCCCATCCATTGGGCGCTTTACCTGCAAGAATACGTGTTGCCAAGCGGTCACCACAAATGGACACGAAAGCACACGAATAATTCTGAAACATTGGAAGCTGCCTGGAAATTGCTGTTTTCAGGCAGCACCTTCAGCCTCCATGGCCATTGCAGCGAGATATTGCCACCGAAGAGCATTTGGCTGGCTGCGGCCCGTTGGGTCACGCCGTGGATCAAGAAAATTCTGGAGAAAAACAAATATTTTGTGTCACAGTCATCACAGGATGCGCAAGCGCACCCTACCGCATTCTGCCAGCTTCGCACCTGCTGGTGCTGGCCATGATGCCGAACACCTTCCTGGAATGGCGGCAGGCAGGTAACAAAGGCATCATTGTCCCCAGCTTGGAAGTAATCAGTATAGATGGAGGGGCTCAGGCTGCGCGGGATGATCACGAAAATTCAGCGCCCCCTTGCAATCCCTCCAATCAACCGCTGGCCAAATGGGAACATTGAATTTCAAAATTTATACTCCAGCGATATTGCCGTGAAGGTATCTGTTCGAGCGTTTCCCGCAGGCACATTGGAATTGTGACGGACTTTGTAGGATGCCACCATACCCAACGCACCCAGCAACTTGGTTTTGATTGCGGCCACCCCTTCGGCAAAGGTGTTGCGGGAACCGCTCTCCATGGCCAAGTCAAAATTAAATGCCGCCACATCATTGAAGCGGAATTCGTAATCGGTAGCCAGCCGCAAAATCCCCTCGTTCAAATTTTCATCGGTGCGCCGCCTGGACTGCCGCGCACCCGCGCCGATCTCGACGTTCAGGTGCTGCCGGGGCAGGTTGACCAGCCGACGGCCGTACCCGACCGCCTCACTGATTTGCTGCTTGAAGCCAGCGAATCTATCCCTGCGCCAGTTGACGCGGCCAAACGCATAATCAAACTGGTTGAAATCATAGGTCGCACCACCGCCAGCATCGTAGGCTTCGGCCGTCGTGCGTCCATCCTCACGGGCACCCAGCCCGCCAGCAAAGGCGTGATACTTCCATGATCCAGGCTGGTATTTCACCGACAGCCGTCCATTGATGCTGTCTGTATTGGTGTTGCCCGAGGTGGCCAAGTAGCCGAACCGGGCCGAGCCGGACCATGGACTTTCCGGCTCTTCCTCATCCGCATGCGCCAGCAGGCTGAACAATAATCCAAGCAACATAATAGGGAAGCCAAGCACAAACACGCGGGCATGAGTTTTCATCAACAAAATCTCAGGGGGAAACAAATCAGATGCGAGGCAGAACGACATTCGAAACCGCGTTATTATACAGAAAGCGATCTGTTGCGCGGACCCCCAGAAACAAAGTGGGCAGTAGCCTTCGTTGCCGCTTTTATCGTCGCCAAGCTGCCCAAAGGGCGACAATTCAACAGCCTGCCGCCGGAACAGCCATCAGGCGTAGGTGGTGGAATATCAAGCCGCAGGCCAGAAGCTCAGCCTGCCAACGCTGCCAGAATCCTATGGGTTTATTTTATTAGCCAGGTATAAACATGACCGGCAAAATTCAGGATGATGCCGGCGACAATCCAGAGCCAGCCCTGCACCCAAAGACCGTAGCCAATCATCACGAACCCCACGGCTGCAAAAACGAGATGCAGTGGATGCGCATGTTCCAGGATCCGCTGATCCAGCAGGCTTGCCTGCCCGCCATGCCGGTACAGTTCAAGCTTCCGGTCAGGCCACCCCCTGAAATATCCGTACCCCAAGCCCAACAAGTACACGGCCACACCCGCGCCCATCCATGGCCAGGCATGAAGCCATAGGCCGCCAATCAGCATCAGCAGCCCGATCATTGCCAGAAGCAGCGCGATCGGATGGGTAAAACTCAGAATCAGCCGCTCGACAAACGTCGCCGGCTGGCCTTTGTGGTATGCGCGGATTCTTTTCTCGGCCCAAGTTTTCTCAGCCCAAGTCATGGTGCCCTCCTCTACCAAATGAAGATACCGGCAACAATCCTAAGCCAATATGTCGCCGAACAATTCTCATCGCGCAAGACGCGCTTGCGCACCATAAAACTGATCAGGAATCATTCTACGCTTCATGCATCCAGCAAAAAAATAAAGCCTTCCTTAAGAAGCTGTTTGGAAACGCCTGCGTTATGTCTAGCGCCTCAATATAATACGAGTCATGGTGATGTAAACTCGGGTTTCGTTCACCCAAGTAAGTCGCTCGTAGATTATGCTATGAGACTGTTTTCAAACAATGGTTTCGAGTGATCATGCAGCAGCATGCTGTGTGTTAATACGTACTGCTTTTTATAAAACCATGGGCAATCTTCCCTGCGGCCTGCCTGGCGAGGCATTCGGCATCAAGGCCGGGTTGACGTTGGGCTGGATTGCTTCGCTGCGCTCGCAAAGACGGGACAGTAAAAATGACTACCGCATATACCTTAACTGCCGTTCATGGCGAGACCCAACGGGCCACAGCCATCCAGACGCTTTTGGCGACCATGCATCGGGACATTCCCTACTAAACCTTTAGTAAATTAGAGCTTACTCAAAAAGTATTTCTTATGATCGTTTGAAATTTAAAATTAACAACCAATTGTTTTGTAAAGAATATTTTTTCTAATAATATGCGGTTTAATATGATTAATTGAGCATGGGTGAGCTTGGGTGAGCTTGCGTTCAAATCAAGTACAAGGGTTTTCGCATATTTTGTTCAAAAACCTTGCACTTAAATATTTATTTATATGATATTTCAATTCAAAAACACACATTTATACTTTCTGAGTAAGCTCTATCTATCGGCTGCAAGATCTGATTGAAATTGACGATGCCTTGGTGGGTGGTCGCGGTGCTGAGGGAAAATCGTCAGTATTGGTGGCAATTGAGAACCGGAGCAAGCGTGCCGGATTTATCGCCATGCAACAGGTCTGTGCTGTTACTCATGAAACGGTAGCAAGGTTTGTTCAATGTCATCTCCCGCCCGGTCAGTTGGTGCGCAGTGATGCGCTGGCTTCTCTGACGGAAATTGGCAAAACCCAGCATCATGCTGCACGGGTGACGCCACCTGATATGGCAGGCGAGTGGTTGCCCTGGGTGCATATTGCCATCGGCAACCTCAAGGCGTTCCTGTTAGGCACTTATCACGGCGTATCGCCCAGATATCTGCAGGAATATCTCACTAAACAACCACCAGCTAAAGCTGGTGGGTTAGTGACAATGACTAAAGTCAGGATACGGGTCTTAAGACCCGTTTAGCTTTCGGTTCTGAAATTATCATCACCTTTAGGTTCAAAATGATGCTCCAAATAGTTTTG
>NZ_FNOY01000066.1 GCF_900107165.1 Nitrosomonas halophila | reverse complement strand
GATTTCGAACCTTTCATGGCGCAGAAATCGCATTATATCATGCACTTGGCGCGCTACCTGAACCGGATGTCGCCCACAGATTCTGCTGACGAGCCAAATTTTGTAAGTATCCAAATCCAGATGAGGCGCTGGTTTATTCAGTTTCTGTGCCATCTGGATTGTCTCAACACTGCCCAGATAGTACCAGTTCTTGATCACATGATACTGTTCCAGCTCAGTGTGATTTTCCCGAATACATATTGCTCCGTCAAACGGCCATTTCTGGAGACGCACACCTTCCAGAGCTGTAATTACTCTGGCAGTATGATCATCAATAGATTCTTTCCCGCAGCAGGCCCCACTACAGAGGCGAATCATGGAACGGAAACATGGCCTGCCTTTTGTGGATTTCTCCAAGCCCAGAATTGCCAGGCACAGTCTGTTCGTATCTGCCAGTTGGATGAGTGTATCCCGGGCGCTTCTACCACTGCGGAACAGGCCAAAAAGATTATCTGTCCTGGCCATATCCACCTCATTCATGTTTTTGAGATAGAGCTTACCATCCTGCCAGTGCCAGCAGCATAGGGTTCTGGTTCGTCGCAGTCTTTTGTTATAGATCGGCAGGTATTGCTTTATCAACGCTGATTCCAGCAGTAACGCGCCAATTTCACCAGCAGTAAGTTGATACTCTATGCGGATAATTTGTCTTAATAATGATGCTTCATCAGGGTTACGACAGTGATCCATAACTCTGGAGCGAATACTGATGCTCTTGCCAATATAAAGAGGTAGCTCAGTTCTTCCAAAGAATAGGTATACACCATGGCACCGGGGCAAATTATCCAGCAAGGGTTTTAAATGGCTCGGATAAACATAAGGTATCGTGGACGAATTTATTCGTGGCATGGATTAGGGAGTTACAGTGTGCAGTCACTATGAATCAATCAGAGACGCCAACCGGCTATTAAACTATTTTGGTGTTGAACAGCCTTTAGACATTCGTTTTGATGTCTGGCTTACCTATCACAGCACGTTTATTGTCCGACCGGATGAAATTGATTTAGGCGATGAAGCGGTTCCGGAGTTCCTGGCATTAGCCGGCCAGTTTGGTCTATTGCCCCATTGGGCAAAAGAGACAACATACGGTCGCAGAACATTTAATGCCCGCTCAGAAACCGTTGCAGAAAAACCCAGCTTCAGAGATGCCTGGCGGAATGGTAAGCGATGCATCATCCCTGCTGATGCCATTTATGAGCCGGATTGGCGATCGGGCAAAGCTGTATCAACTCGAATTATCAGAAAAGATGGTGAACCGATGGGAATTGCCGGTTTATGGTCTACCTGGGGAAAAGGATCACAAAAAATGGATTCATTTACTATGTTAACCATCAATGCTGATGATCATGCGCTTATGAATCAATTTCACAAGCCAGGCGACGAAAAGCGCATGGTGGTCATTCTGCCCAAGGCAGCATATAAAGACTGGCTGTCAGTGCCAGTCAATGAAGCTAAGGAATTTTTGAGGCACTATCCGGCGGACAGATTGATTGTTTTTTGATGCTGGGGTTTTATACGTTACCTTGACGATTTTTTATTGCATCCCACACCATCCCCCGCCGATCTTACCCATAACCTGTTCCGTTCCGACGGGTTTTCTTTTGCCTGAATGTCAGCGAACACGCCCCGGGCTAGGTACTTTATCAGCTAAAAGTTAGCTAAAATACTTTAATAATAATATGAATATTATTATTATTCTTTCCAGGAGAGCGACGAAATGGAACTGACTAAAGAAACTCGTGAGCGCATCTTTACCGCTGCTGATGCACTGTTCGAGCAGAATGGCCGGGATACCTTCCCGACCGTCGATGCCGTGCGCAAGGCCGCCCACGTCAACATGAATGACGCCAGCAGCGGCATGAAGGAATGGCGACGGGCGCAGACCGCCCAGGCAGTCCCGGTAGCTGTTCAAGTGCCCCAGGCGGTACAGGCGGCCGGCAGCCATGCAGTGGCCGTGTTGTGGCAGCAGGCCCAGGAGCTGGCCAACGAGTTGTTGCGCGCCGCGCAATCTAAATGGGAGGGCGAGCGGGCCGAGTTGGACATCATGAGGACCGAGCTGGCCGACGCCTACGAGGCGCAAGTGATTGAACTGGATACCGCGCAAGGGTATATCGAGGATCTGAAAAAGGCGTTGGCCACTACTGGAGAACTGGCTCAGGCTCACGACAAGGCGCTAGCCGAGCTGCGC
This sequence comes from Nitrosomonas halophila, assembly GCF_900107165.1. Lineage (GTDB taxonomy): Bacteria > Pseudomonadota > Gammaproteobacteria > Burkholderiales > Nitrosomonadaceae > Nitrosomonas > Nitrosomonas halophila. The sequence goes on along the minus strand of NZ_FNOY01000066.1, from coordinate 13,117 downwards.
GAGTCCCTTGTCGCTTCTGAGCGGCGGGCAGCATTGGCCGAGCAGAAGGCCGAGGAGATCGAGCGCCGCGCCCGCGAGCTGCGGGCCGAACTGGATAGGGCACACCAGGAAGCTGACCGGCTGCGCCAGGAACGCGATCAAGCCGTGGGCCGGGCCAAGGCTACCGAGGAAGAGCGCGATACCGCCCGCGATGAAGCCCTAGATGCGCTGGCCGAGATTGATAAGATCAAGACTACGGCCGGTGCTGAGCGCGAAGCGCACCAAGAGCAGCGGAAAATTGTGGCTCAGGAGGCAGCGCGCCAGGCCGAGCGGTACACCAAGGTGCAAGCAGAGCGCGACAGCATCCGCAAGGAAGCCGCCCAGGCGAGAGAAGATGCCGCTACCCTACGGGGACGCCTGGAAGTCCTTGAAACCGTCTTGGCGAAGGCAGAGAAGGACAAGCGCGAGCGGGGCAAGAATGAAAAACCCTAATTTATTGATGGGTTTTAACTAAAATGCCGGTGTTACCTTGACAGGCTGGATAAACCGGCCTCGAACTGCCGATAACGGATTTTCCTTTATGGCGAATGGAAGGGTAAACATCTTATTTTTAGCCGGTAACGACGATAGGAGCATCCTATGAAACAACGCCTATTGATCATGAACGGGCAGCGTATCGTTCAGATCGAGAAAGGGGGCACGTGGTCAAACGAGAAAGTAGACAAGGCCGGCACACTCAAGCCAGGAATTTACAACCTGTACATGGCGAAAGAAGCCGACAAGAGCCAGAAGCATGATGGGACGATCGTTCATACGGACAGTAGGAACGTGTACCAGCAAATCGGGATAAATTTTGTTATGCATGATCGGCAGAATTTCGATAAAGTGCCAGATATAGGGACATTAAAGAGTATTGGTTACGATGCCCAGGGCAAGGCTGTGGTAGCCGAAGCTGTAAAACTTAGCCGAGGGCGATCCCGGTAATTTTTAGCGGCTAAAGGAGACTTCCTTGAAAAATTCAGTATTGCAGCGAGGTACTAACGCCACTGTACCTATCCGGTCGGCCCGCAGCGTTGCCACTACGAGTGACGGCGAAGAGTTGCTAGAAGCCGCCCAGGAGATCAAGCGCGAGCAACAGGTGGCCTTGGAGGCCGCTCCTATCGAGCAGACCTATCAGCAGGCGCTGGCCGTTTACGTCCAGTCAAAGTTCGACCAGGTGGACCGCATCGAGGATCGCCTACAAAACCTGATCGACCGACAGCAAGACCGCTTGCAACAGGCGCAAGCCGCAAAACCGGGATTCTTGGCACGGCCAGGCACCCGGCAAACATGGCAGAGCAGGCAGGCGCAACAACAGGCGCGCTTGCAGGTATTGCATACGCGTCTTGAAATGGTCCGCGATATCAAGGAAGGCATGGGCATCCACGGACCCAAGATTGAAGAGTTAGCCACGCGTAAGATGCGCGCCGAGCATCCCGAACTGGCTTCGGATTGGGATGCGATGCGCGAAGCGGCCCGCCGGCACCAGGCGCTTACGCGCAAGCAGGAAAGGGAACGAAAACTGGCCCAAGAGCAGCGACTAGGAAGGTCGCATTCTTTGAGTTTATCTCGCACCGTATAAGAAAAAGCCATGCAATGCCTGGCTTTTTCTTTGGCGCATTATGGGGCCTATATCGAGGCCCACAATACCAACGCTGCGGCCAGCACAACTAGGAAGGCGGCGACCATGTTCAACATAGACACGCGGCGCGCGTCCAAGATCGAGTCGGCCAGCTTGGTCACGCTGGCATCAAACTCGCGCTGTACGGATTCGGCAGCCGCTTTCGCGCCTTCTTTCATTCCTTGCGCTATTGCCTCTTTAGAAGCCGCCAGGGCCGCGTTAAGAGTTCTTTCGGCCTTTCTCTTGGAGTCATCACCCCAGCGGTGCGCAATCGCTTCCAGCTCCGATTTGAAGCCTTCAAGCATTTCTTGCTGGGCGGCCTGGCTGTCTTGCATCAAACGATCATTGATCGTTTGAAGTACCATGATCGGATCATCGCGGCTGACGGCAATGCCGTGCCGTACCGCAATGACCTTAATGGTTTCCTCGATCTTATCTTCCATCACAGTACCGCCGCATTGTCCAGTTGGCCAAAGAGCTGAGTTCGTACAATCTTGAGCCGCTGACGAGCCATGATCGTGAGCGATTCCATTGCCAGAGCTTCATCGAACGTCAGGCGGGCTTGCAGCATTTCGGCAAAATCACGACCGTAGGTTTCGTCCTTGAGGTTCGGGATCTGGATGATGGCCGAAACACGAGCTTTGTTCGACGTATACGCCTTCATTTGCTCGAAATTTTTACCTTCATGCGCGACCGCACCCCAATAGGGGTTAAGCCACACGGCAAACAGGGCTTCGGCTGGAAATTGTGCGGCAAGTTGGGTGAATCCGCTTACTGTGTCAGTCAGTGCTTGCCCACCAGTGATAACGGTATGCACCACCATTTCATGCCCCATGTCTTGGAGCAACGCCGGCACCTGGTTGCTGATGAGATAGTGCGACAGCGGGACGAACGAGCTGGCTCCGTTGTCGATGATGACATCGTTTTCGGCCGAAGCGATCATTTCGACCAAGGAATCGAATTTTCTGGTGTTGATTTCGTCCCCATCCATGATGTTCAGGCGGCGCACGTCTAAGGCTTTATATCCTTCGAAAGTCGCATTGACCGGATCGGTGTCAATGCAAAGGGGTTTATGCCCTTTGCTTGCTTTGTACTGGGCAATAGCGGCCGCGATCATCGACTTGCCGACCCCGCCCTTACCCTGTAATACCATATGTATTTTAGCCATTAGAATAGATCCTCTTTATTTGGTGTTGGGTTGAAATTAAAGCCGCCGATAAACGGGGTTTCCTTTTTTGGTTCTTGTAGTGCATCGGTTTTCGCCTTGGTTTTCGGTGCTGGCTTGTCAGTCTTCGCCGGGTGGTCTAACGACTTGATGAGTGAGATTTCTGCATTGCGGATGAGTCGGTTCACGTACCCGATAAAGGCGTCATACCCGAACTCGATCTTTCCTTCATCACGCAAGGTGTCCCAGATCACTTTGACTGGCCAGCCATCGTCCAGCGCCGCTTTTACATCATTCCTAACGGCAAGGAACGATGCCCGATTTTTTCCGATACGAGTCGGTTTCTTGGTACTCACCCTCAGAGCGATGCGTTCTGAAAGGCTCTTAACCATAACGATTTCTCATCCTTCATTAATCCGATTTCTTCACGACTTTATATCGATTGGAGCACTACAGTCACGATTCTAGCGCAAATCTAACTTATTTCGCTATATCGTTGATATAATTGTGTCAGTTTTGAGGAAAAATCGCTAGTAAATCGAAAATTTATCTGCGTTCGTTCTTGGAGTAAACGTGGGTATAAAGCGGGCAGGATGGGTGAAGTTAGCTAATCGGCAAGCCGGTTATCTATCTTCACTGTCCTTTATTCGCGCCGTGGCACTCAACGGGAATCCTGCTCTGCGAGGCAGCCGGCTACCGCCGGCAAGAAATAACTAACAAGGTTGGACGATGGGGAAAGACGAAAAGCAAACAGGCCGGAAGCGCCACCACCACCTACGAGTGCCGGTGTTCCCGGAAGAGAAGGAAGAAATCGAACGGCAAGCCCGGCAAGCTGGCTTGAGCGTTGCGCGCTACTTGCGCGAGGTTGGCCAGGGCTACGAAATCAAAGGCATTACTGACTACGAGCGCGTGCGCGAGCTGGCCCAGATCAATGGCGATCTTGGCCGGCTGGGTGGACTACTGAAACTTTGGCTGACCGACGACGTGCGAACGGCTAAGTTTGGCGAGGCGACTATCTCAGCGTTACTGGGCCGAATCGAAGCTACCCAGGATGATATGGGCCGCGTCATGAAAGCTATTGTAAGGCCGAGGGCAGAGCGATGACTTTAGCCGCTAAAAAGACCGGAGGCTTTTGGTGATCGCTAAGCACGTCCCCATGCGTACACTTGGCAAGAGCGATTTTGCGGGCCTGGTGCAGTACATCACGGACGCACAGAGTAAGTCCGAACGACTGGGCCTGGTTACGCTGACAAATTGCCAGGCCGGCACCGTGCAGGCTGCCACAGAAGAAGTGCTGGCGACACAGCACATAAACACACGAGCCACTGGCGACAAGACCTATCACCTGCTGGTGAGCTTTCGCACCGGCGAGAAACCTAATGCCGATATCCTTAAGGCGATTGAAGAGAGAATTTGTGCAGGGCTTGGTTATGGCGAGCATCAGCGAATCAGTGTCGTGCATCACGATACTGACAACCTGCACGTTCACATCGCCATCAACAAAATTCACCCGACACGCAACACTATGCACGAACCCTTCCAGTCCTTTCGGACGCTGGGCGAGTTGTGCGCCATCCTGGAACGCGATTACGTGCTGGAAAAAGACAACCATAATTCGGCCCGCAGTATTTCCGAGGGTCGCGCCGCTGATATGGAGCGTCATGCAGGTGTAGAAAGCCTGATCGGCTGGATCAAGCGCGAGTGTCTTGATGAAATCAAAGCTGCGCAGTCTTGGGCAGAGCTATACCAGGCTTTGCAGGCTAACGGCTTAGATCTGCTCATAAGAGGTAATGGCTTCGTAATCGAAGCTGGCGACGGCACCCAGGTCAAGGCAAGCACCGTAGCCCGTGATCTTTCTAAGCTGAAGCTGGAAGCGAGGTTTGGCTCGTTCGAGGCATCGCCCGAACGTCAAGCACAAATAAAAACGAAGCGGCAGTACCAGAAGAAGCCGGTAGGTCTGCGAGTTAACACAACAGAGTTGTACGCCAAGTATAAGGCAGACCAGCAAACCGTGGCGGTCACACAGCGGTTGGCCGTAGACAGGGCTAGGCAGCGCAAAACCCGGAAGGTCGAGGATGCAAAGCGGTCGAATCGACTGCGCCGGTCTGCGATTAAGGTCTTGGGCGACAACCGCTTGAACAAGAAGCTGCTGTATGCCCAGGCCAGCAAGGCCCTGCAGGCCGAACTGGACAGCATCAACAAGGAATACCAACGGGATCGCCAGGGCTGCTACGATGAGCACAAGCGGTACACATGGGCCGACTGGCTCAAGAAGGAAGCATTGCAGGGCAACAGCGAGGCGCTGGCCGCTTTGCGCGCCCGAGAAGCCGCCGATGGCCTCAAGGGTAACACCGTCGAGGGCCAGGGCCAGGCAAAGCCAGGGCACGCGCCCGTGGTGGACAACATCACGAAGAAGGGAACGATCATTTTTCGCGCTGGCAAGACTGCCGTGCGGGATGACGGCGACAAGCTGCAAGTGTCCCGAGAGGCCACCCGCGAGGGCTTGCAAGAAGCCCTTCGGGTGGCAATGGAGCGGTATGGTAACCGCATCACCGTCAACGGCACCACCGAATTTAAGGCGCAGATCATCCGCGCAGCCGTCGATTCACAACTACCCATCACGTTTGCCGATCCGGCCCTTGAAAGTCGGCGTCAGGCTCTTTTGAAGAAGGAGAACACCCATGATAGACCCCAAAAAGATCGAGGACGAGCTGGACGAGGCACTGGCCGCGTTGGATCAAGACCCGTTGCCGAGAACAACTCTGCCCGATCCAGTATCAACGATGACCGAGGCGGCAGCGATCCAGCAGGAAGGATTCACGCCGTCAAACAGTACCGGAAGCCGAACATTGGAAGCATTGGAAGAGTCCCGCCGCCCCAAAGCCAGAACCGTTTGCGAGCACTGTCAAAACTCGGTGTGGTTCGCATCGACAGCGGAAGTGAAGTGTTACTGCCGCGTGATGTTCCTGGTCACATGGAGCAGCAAGGAACCCAACCAGATAACGCACTGCGACGGGGAGTATCTAGGCCAGGAGGAAGGCTAGAGGCAGGTCTCCAATACAAGCCAGAGCAGATCATGGCAATGGATAAATACATTGTTGAACGTGAAGGAAAGAGGCTAAAATGCTTCGATATACCGAAATACATGCGCTATACTAACGGCGATAGCGAATTGTTGTTTGCCGGTATGCGGAATGTCGAAGGCCAGACCTTAGCCCTGGTGAAACGTGACGATGACGTGCTGGTGGTGCCCATCGACCAGACCACTGCCCGCCGCTTGAAGCGCATTACCGTGGGGGATGCAGTCTCGATCACGCCACAAGGCTCAATCAAAACGTCGAAAGGAAGGAGCAGATGAAAATAAAGATGAACAATGCAGTTGGCCCTCAGGTACGTTCTGCGGAGCCTAAGGCGAGCAAATTGCTGCCGGCGTTGGGTGCTTTGTCGCTGGGTGCTGGCCTGCAAGCCGCTACCCAGTATTTCGCGCACACGTTCGATTATCAGGCAAGCCTTGGCGGCCACATTGACCATGTCTATGCGCCTTGGTCGATCCTGCAATGGGCGTCGAAGTGGTACAGCCACTATCCCAACGAAATCTTGAGTGCCGGCAATATCGGCATGTTGGTTTCTACGGTAGGGCTGCTGGGCGTAGCTATCGCTAAGGTTGTTGCCTCAAACACGTCCAAGGCAAACCAGTTTCTGCATGGATCGGCCCGCTGGGCTGAGAAGAAGGATATTCAAGCCGCTGGTCTGTTGCCACGGCCGCGTACTATCCTGGAAATCGTGACCGGCAAGGAAAAGCCAACGTCCAGTGGCGTCTATGTTGGGGGTTGGCAAGATAAGGACGGTTCGTTCTACTACTTGCGACACAGCGGCCCGGAGCATGTCTTGTGCTACGCGCCGACGCGATCCGGAAAGGGTGTTGGCTTGGTTGTCCCGACACTGCTTTCCTGGCCGGCCAGCGCGGTTATTACAGACCTCAAGGGCGAGTTGTGGGCATTGACTGCCGGATGGCGGAAGAAGCACGCCAAGAACAAAGTGCTGCGATTTGAGCCGGCCTCATCGAACGGTGGCATTTGCTGGAATCCTCTTGATGAAATCCGGCTGGGTACCGAATTTGAAGTGGGCGACGTACAGAACCTTACCCAGCTCATCGTTGATCCGGATGGCAAGGGCCTTAGTTCCCACTGGCAAAAAACCGCGTTTGCCTTGCTGGTCGGCGTGATCCTGCACGCGCTTTATAAGGCCCAGGCAGACGGCACCAATGCCACCTTGCCGTCGGTCGATGCCCTGCTGGCCGATCCTAACCGTGATATTGGCGAGTTGTGGATGGAAATGGCGACTTATGGCCACGTTGACGGCCAGAACCACCATGCCATCGGATCGGCGGCCCGTGACATGATGGATCGGCCCGAGGAAGAGGCGGGTTCGGTGCTGTCCACCGCAAAATCGTACTTGTCCCTTTACCGCGATCCAGTCGTGGCCCGCAGCGTGAGCAAATCAGAGTTCCGCATCAAAGACTTGATGCACCAGGATGACCCGGCCAGCCTGTACATCGTCACGCAGCCCAACGACAAAGCCCGCCTGCGCCCACTGGTGCGAATCATGGTCAACATGGTTGTGCGGCTGCTAGCTGACAAGATGGGTTTTGAGAATGGGAGGCCGGTCGCGTACTACAAACACCGGCTGCTGATGATGCTGGACGAGTTCCCAAGCCTTGGGAAGCTGGAAATCTTGCAAGAGTCGCTGGCGTTCGTCGCTGGCTACGGCATCAAGTGCTACCTGATTTGCCAGGACATTAACCAGCTCAAGAGTCGTGAATCCGGCTACGGCCACGATGAAACGATCACCAGTAACTGCCACGTCCAAAACGCTTATCCGCCCAACCGTGTTGAGACTGCCGAACACCTTTCGCGGCTGACCGGCCAGACCACTATCGTTAAGGAACAGATCACGACCAGCGGCCGACGCACGGCCGCCATGTTGGGACAGGTGTCGCGCACGTTCCAGGAAGTGCAGCGGGCCTTGCTGACACCAGATGAATGCTTGCGTATGCCAGGGCCGCGTAAGTCGGCCACAGGCGAGATTGAAGAAGCGGGCGACATGGTTGTTTATGTCACCGGCTATCCCGCGATCTACGGCAAGCAGCCGCTTTACTTCAAAGACCCGGTGTTCCAAGCGCGGGCCGCGATTCCGGCCCCTAAGGTCAGCGACAAGCTCACCCACGTCCAAGACACAGGACAGAGGATCACGATATGAAGAACGTGGCGAAACGCATCACCATAGGCGTAGCCATCGCCGGCACGGCCGTCCTGGAGCTGGGCGCGGCCTGCTATGTCGCAGGTGCCCGCATCAACACCACCAAGAGTATTCCGGTCGGCCTGTACTGGACAAGCAGCGCGCCGGTGGAGAAGGGTGCTTATGTGCTTTGGTGCCCTCCGAAAGCGGGCGTGTTCGATGATGCAAAGGAAAGAGGCTACATCGGAGCCGGTTTCTGCACCGGCGGCTACGGCTACATGATGAAGCGGGTTTTAGCCGCTAAAAGTGATTCCGTGACCGTCACTGATGACGGCGTGCGGGTGAATGGCGCGCTGCTGCCCTTGAGTGAGCCAATCGAGGCCGATTCGGTTGGCAGACCATTGCCGCGCTTCCAGGCCGACCACTATATGTTGAGCAATTCCGAGGTACTGCTTATGTCGGACGTAAGCGGCACATCATTCGATGGCCGTTACTTCGGGCCAATCAATCTTTCGCAGATAAAGACCGTGATTCGTCCGGTCATCACTTGGTAGGGAAGGAAATCACCATGCGACTTTTCATCGCTGAAAAACCATCCGCGGCAAAGGCCATTGCCGAGGTGCTGGGCATCACAAGCAAAGGCGACGGCTACATCGAGCGCGGCACCGACAAAATAATCTGGTGCTTTGGCCACATGCTGGAACAGGCCGAGCCGGACGCGTACACGCCGGGTGATGTGCCGCGCAACAGTAACGGCAAAAGCCGTAACGACCCTATTGATTCAACCACCGAGAAGGAGTAACACCATGATTAATCTCAAGAATCAGGCCACCACCGATACAGTACTACCGTCGTTCGATGACGATGCAAACGCCACTGAAACGCTGCGTGAGAAGCTAATTGATGCGCAGACACCAGGTTACCAGGTCGAATTTGATCCCGAGGAAGCAGAGCAGGCCGGCGCATTCATCGAGGATGCCCTGACTGAAGAAGATGCCATCGAAAGCGCGGTGGATTCAGCGAACGAGGAATGACATGGGGAAAAAGTCTCCGAATTCAAGACAGCTAAGCCTCTTTGACGATTGGCTTGTCGATGCGACACCTGCAGCGCCTGAAGCCATTCAGGAACCGGTGCAGCCGGAGGTCGTGGTAACGCCGGTACATCCCCCGAACATCGACGAGTCTCGCTACCAATTGGCGATGGGACTGGCAGCGAAGTTGAACAGTGAAGGCGAGATTACAAACGCGTTCTTGACCCGTACCGCCAATCGTATTTTTGGCGGTACGCAGTCCGAGGGCACGTATTCGCCGAAGGACGCCTACGATGCAATGGAAACCAGCTTCAATCTGCACTTACTAGCAACGGAACCCGCCAACTGGATTGACAATGGAGCTGAGTGGGCGCAGGCAAAAGCGGCGGAACTGACTCAGCGCATTCAGCGGCTGCCGACGCAAACCCGGCGCGACCCGGAAATGGATGAATTCCAGCAGTTCAGCACACCGCCCGCCCTGGCCTTCGTTGCAAACTGGGCGGCGAACGTCCAACCAACCGACCGGATGATGGAGCCATCCGCCGGTACCGGCGACCTGGCTATCTGGTCGCGCATTGCCGGCGCGGACATCGTGCTGAACGAACTCGCTCCACGCCGTCATGCGTTGCTGACTCAGCTGTTCCCGGATGCGACGCTGTTCCGCGAAAACGCCGAACAGCTCAATAATGTCCTGCCGGCCGACACTGTTCCCACGGTCATCGTGATGAATCCGCCGTTTTCATCCACGGCGGGCCGTGTCCAGGGCCAACGCAGTAATGCGAACGGTGCTCGGCACATCGAGCAAGCACTTCTACGACTTGGTGACGGCGGGCGTCTTGTTGCCATCGTCGGCCAAGGCATGGCTTACGACCGACCGGCGTTCCGTGATTGGTGGCGGGAGATTGAGGCGAAATACGACGTCCGCGCAAATATTGGCATCGCCGGCCGCGAGTACGCGAAATACGGCACGAATTTCGATAACCAAATCCTGGTTATCGACAAGACCGGGCCGACCATCCAACCCGTTTTAACTGGGCAAGTCGCGGCCGTGGCCGAACTGCCCGCTCTATTGGAGGGCATCCGCAATGACCGTAAACATCTACAACGAAAACTCATTGAATCAACAAGCCGCGACAATTCTGACGCGGTACGAGATTCCATTCGACCCGAACCAGGAACTGACGACTTTGGTACTGATTCGCGAGGCGCTAGAACGCAATCTATTGGAAACGCCGACGATTCCGGAGCCGCTGCTACTGATAGCGAAGCTGGGGGAGAATCCGCCACTGGCCATGAGTCTGATGACGGAATCGGAACCCGGAGTGACGTTCGAGATAACGTTACCGGAGAACCTGGAGGAAGCGGCGGCAACGATTTTGGAGGAGCTGGTAGCGTCGTTGAAGGCTCAGGAACCGGCATTGCTGTAGAGGCTACCGAGACCGTTGCCGGCGAATTTACTGATTCCGTTTTCGCGCGTTACACGCCGCAACGCCTGAGCATTCCAGATGCGCATGCGCATCCGGGTAAATTGGTTCAGTCGGCCGCAATGTCGGCCGTGGAACCGCCGGCACCGACCTACACGCCGGCACTGCCGGCCCGCGTCGTTCGGCAAGGTTTGTTGTCGATTGCTCAGCTCGAATCGATTGTCTACGCGGGACAAGCTCATTCTGAAGTGCTGCCGAACGGTTCGCGCAAGGGCTTTTTCATAGGAGACGGGACGGGCGTAGGCAAAGGACGCGAAATTTCCGGCATCATCCTGGACAACCTTGCTCAAGGCCGCAAAAAAGCCGTATGGGTGAGTTTCAACGAAGGGCTTATCAACGACGCTCGCCGGGATTACTCATCCGTCGGCGGCAATCCCGACAGCATCTTTTTCCAGGGCAAGGCCAAGGCCGGCAACGAACTCACGCAGCCGGATGGAATTTTGTTCACGACCTATTCCACCTTGCGCAGCGGCGAGAAAAAGCAAGCGACCGATCTAGGTCAAAAAGGCGGCAAGTCCCGCTTGCAACAGATGGTCGAATGGCTCGGCAAGGACTTTGACGGCGTAATTGCATTCGACGAGGCCCATAGCATGGGCAACGCAATCGCGATCAAAGGTAAGCGCGGCGTTCGCAAGCCGTCTCAGCAAGCAATTGCCGGCATTAACTTGCAACGCGAATTGCCAAACGCCCGTGTCGTGTATGTGTCCGCGACCGGAGCCACCGAGGTCAGCAATCTCAGCTATGCCGATCGGCTCGGCTTGTGGGGCGAAGGCACGCCGTTTGCTGATGCAAACGCCTTCATCAATGGCGTGTCTGCCGGCGGCATCGCATCGATGGAACTCATCAGCCGCGACATGAAAGCGATGGGCATGTATCTGGCCCGCTCACTGTCGTATGACGGCGTGAGCTACGAGCGCATGGAGCACACGCTGAGCGAACTCCAGAAGGATATTTACAACGAGCTGGCTGGGGCTTGGCAAATCGTCCTGAATAACGTTGAAAAGGCGTTGGAGATTACCCAAGCCGGTAAGAGCGGCCCAGGCAAAAGCGCGGCTCTAGCGCAATTCTGGGGCGCTCACCAGCGGTTTTTCAACCAGATCATCACGGCCATGCAGACGCCAGCCGTAATCGAGCATATTCAACAGCAGCTCGACGCCGGCCATGCTGCCGTCATCCAGATCGTCAACACGAACGAGGCGGCCCAGGAGCGAATCATTGCCGATGCGATGGCGAACAATTCCGACCTCGAAGATCTGGATTTCACCCCGAGTCAAATGCTGATGGATTATGTCCGCAACGGCTTCCCGGTCGCCGCGTTCGAGGAAACCAAGGACGACAACGGCAACGCAATCTATGTGCCGGTTCGGGATGCCGAGGGCAATCAGGTTTTCGACCGCGAAGCTATAGCGCTGCGCGATCAACTGTTGACCAACTTGCAGCATATCCGGGTGCCGGAAAACCCACTCGACTCGATTATCAACGCTTTTGGCCCGGATACCGTGGCTGAAATCACCGGCCGTGGCCGTCGATTCGTCCAGGTGCGAGACGATGAGGGCAATCTGAAGGTTGTTGAGGAAAAGCGCGGCAAGAATTCGTCTCGCGTGGACGCGGAACTGTTTCAAGCCGATAAGAAGAAGATCCTCATTTTCTCCGGAGCTGGCGGAACCGGTTACTCGTTTCATGCCGACAACACTGCGGCGAATACGCGCAAGCGAATTCACTACATTCTGCAACCCGGCTGGCGAGCTGACGCTGCCGTCCAGGGCTTCGGCCGCACACATCGAACGAACCAGGCGACCGAACCGCATTACGTGCTACCGACGACGAACCTGAAGGCGCAAAAGCGGTTCGTGTCGTCAATCGCTCGCCGGCTAGACCAGCTCGGAGCGCTGACCCGAGGTCAGCGTCAAGCGACCAGCCAGGGCATGTTCACGGCCTCCGACAATCTGGAAAGCGAGTATGCCAAGATCGCGCTGTACACATTCTTCGTTGACCTCTACCACAATCGGACGGGCCTGAGCTTCCAGAGCGTCACTCGGGAAATGGGGCTTAATCTGCTAGATCGAGACGGCGCTTTCGATCAATCCAAAATTCCTGATATTCCGCAGTTTCTGAACCGCTTGCTGTCACTTAAAACCGACCAGCAGAACGCCGTTTTCGACGAGTTTGAATCGCGGCTTGTCGAGGCAGTGGAGTACGCGAAACAGCACGGGCTCTACGACGAAGGACTGCAAACGTTACGGGCGCTCAACATCCAGAAAACCCGCGACGAAGTTGCCTACGAGGACGCCAAGACCGGAGCACAAACGCGCTACGTTGAGTTCGCCGTTACCAACGAGTTGCACTATGTGGAATGGGATGAAATCGCCGCGATAGCCAGGAAGCAACAAGAGAAACCTGGAACGCTCAGCGGCTGGTTTGTTCACGAGCATGGTAGGAACAAAGACAACGTGTTTTTCATGGATCCCCCTGTGTCAGAATAGTTGTCGTGTCTAATTTTTAATTAATATTCGGGGGCGATAAGGAATAAACAATGACACGATATTCAAAAGAACGCAAA
>NZ_FNOY01000070.1 GCF_900107165.1 Nitrosomonas halophila | reverse complement strand
ATGGCGCGTACACCGCTAAGGTCCCGGTGCTCACGTCCCCACTGCACAGCCATCTCCGCCGAGCGAAAGACACTCTCCCAAGAGGTGCGGAACACCTCGGCGGTCTCTTTCCAACTCAAACGCTTCGCCCAACCGGCCAGGAACCAACCCATGGCTTGTGTCAGGGGCCGTTTGCCCAGCGCACACGGCATTGATTCGACCCGCACCCCGCATTTGGGGCAATCAACCCGGCGCGGGGCATACACCAGATAGGTCTTGATACCCCACAGCGGAACAAACTCAAAACGCCTTTGCCCAAGACGGTCGTACCCAGCCCTTGGCATACCACAGACCGAGCATACCGCACGGCTGTTACGCCTCTCCACCACCTCGATCTCCAGATGGGGAGTTTCTTTGCTGCCGCCCCAGCGAACGCCAGCATAGACAAATGACTTGAACTTCTGCAGACGGTTTAGGATAGTCTGGATCTGCATCCCGCTCTCTCCTGTGAAGTTGTTTGTGTCGCAACTTCAGCTTCTCAGAGATTGGGCGGGGTGCTCCACTATCACCGGCCATGGTCTTACAAAAGGCGCTTTCGGTTACCCACAAATTCTGCCGAGGAGCCATTTGTTCTGTCGCTAACCCTTTGAATTCCCGTCATGCCCGCGCAGGCGGGCAACCAGTTTTGGTGCAGCGCCGATAAGCACGCAACCCATAGTTTCTACTGTGCATTCTGGATTCCCGCCTACGCGGGAATGACAGGCTCGGAAGCCAGAACAAATTTACCCTGATATGATGCGAATCATGGTGGCGTAAGCCCAGGTTTCGCTCGCAAAGACGGGACAGTAAAAAATGACCGCCGCACATATCTTCGCTGCGGCCATCCAGATGCTTTTCGCCGGCTATGCATTGCCGCCATGGACATGGCGCTGATGAGATGGCCCCAAAATAGAAATTTCCAAACAGCTTCTAAGAGTCGTTTCTTGCGCTGGAGCAAGATGGGTGGTTCCTGAAACATCACTCCCAGCCACACAGCGCCGTGGTGCGACAATTTGTCACATTCCAATAAGAATAAATTGTCACTACAATTCTCTCACGTCAATATGCCTACAAGTAAATAAGAATCATATATTAGTTATATAGAGGTGGCATATGGTCTGAATATATCTGTACACGCATTGTTATAGATATGACTTTCAGTAGAAATCTTGTCCGAGCGTGATGGGTTGTTCGCCGGGTAGGGCATGACGTGCATCGATGTTTTCCGTGGTTGCAGGATGGTGAATTTATTCAAGAGGATTGTATGATGGGGCAAAAGAAGTTATTGATTGCGTCAGGGTTGAGCGGGCTGCTGGTGATGGGGAGTGGTACCTTTTCCGCGGCACAGGCAGGCGCCGAACTCACGCCGCTGGAAGCGTTGGGTGAAAAGCCTTTCAATGATGCCAATCTTTCAGTGAATCGTACCCAAAGCTGCGTCAGTTGTCATGATCCCGATACGGGTTATACCAGTCCCGATTCCTGGGTGAATCAGGGTGGCGCAGTGATAGAGGGAGCGATACCCGGCCGTTTCGGTAATCGGAAGCCGCCATCAGCCGCTTATGCTGGAGACAGTCCCGTGTTGCACTACGATGAGACTGAGCAAGCCTGGATTGGTGGCATGTTTGGGGATGGCCGTGCTACCGGCTGGGTACTCGGCGATCCCTTGGCAGAACAGGCCCAGGGACCTTTTCTGAATCCACTTGAGCAGGCACAGCCTGGTGCGCGTCAAGTGATCATCCGTGTGGCACATTCTGATTACGCAGAGCATTTTGAAGCCGTTTGGGGAACGAAATCCCTGGACGCAGTGAAGAACGTCGATGGTAGCTATGAGCGTATTGTTCACTCAATTGCCGCTTATGAGCGCAGCGTTGAAGTCAGCCCTTTCAATTCCAAGTTCGATCTGTTCTGGGATAACGCGCGGGCAGCTGGCAAGGACATTGCCAGAATCACTGCTGCCGGGATGCCTGCTGGTATGGGTAGCGGTGGAATGGGCGGTGGCGGCATGGGCGGCGGCGGTATGGGTGGTGGTGGCATGGGCGGCAATGCCGAAAACAACCCTGCCCGTTGGGAGCACTACCGTGGCCTGGGTCTCAGCGATATCGAGCTGCAGGGTCTTGCGGTTTTCAATGATCGGGCCGGTTGTGCAGAATGTCATACCTTGACACCAGGGTCGGCCGGTTATCCGCTTTTCACCGATTTTCGCTATCACAATATCGGCACTCCAAAAAATCCGGAGAATCCCTTCTACAGCATGCCGGAAAAATGGAATCCTGATGGAGAGAACTGGGTCGATAATGGTCTTGGTGAATTCCTGAAGAATGCAGGCTATCCGCCCGAAGTATATGAGCCGGAGATGGGCAAGTTCAGAACGCCAACTTTGCGAAACGTGGATCTGCGGCCCTCGGAAGATTTCGTGAAAGCCTATGGCCACAATGGTTTCTTCAAGTCACTGGATGGAATGGATGGCATCATTCATTTTTATGCCTGGCGCGCGATGATGGACAATTCTGCCATGAGCCCCAATCCGAATATGTTTCCGGCACCGGAAGTGGACCGGAACCGGGCTGTCATGCAGCCGTTTGGTTTCGGGGTGGATGGCGGGAGGTTGCTTGCCTTCCTGAAAACCCTCTCGGATGGCTATTTCGAACGATAATACGCTGATTCCTCAGCTACTTGCACGGCGGTAGTTGTGGTGCTGCTGCCGTGTGGTTAGAACGCATCATTTTCCTCCTGGGCAGGGGCGGGTAGTCGCCTTAATCAAGGTTGACGCACTGTTTCTGATCGCTCCTGCCCGCTCAAGCTTGGCTGGATTTGTGCTTATTCACTTTTATGCGCCAACCGGTGCGCATGGGATTCCCAGTTGATACCATCAAAAGATACGATTCTCACGCGCCTGGGCTTGTTTTTCAGGCATCTCAGGTTGATATCGATGCCATCAGGGTTCGAACGCGGCACATAAAATGATTTAACGCCACAAATCCGGCAGAATTTGTGTTCGGCGATACCGCTGTTGAATTTGTAAGCCGATAAATATTCAGCGCCTGACAGCAGTCTGAAGTGACGCTGTGGAACAATCATATGCAGATAGCCGGTCATCCGGCAAATGGAGCAGTTGCAGTCCTCGACTTCCACCTCATCCTCTGCCTGCACTTCAAATGTTACTGCCCCGCAATGGCATCCACCCTGATAAAGCATTTGCTGGTCTCCTAATCGTATGTAAACCTGATTTTCATCATCAAGTGAGGTATATTCTATCTAAGAAGGACGGCATGACTCATGAAGCACAAACAACACCCACTCAAGGTTTACTATAATTCTGCCTGTCCAGTCTGCAATGCCGGGATCAAGAATCAGCAGGGCAAAATGCAAGGCTGCGCGGTTGAATGGAAGGACGTGCACTCGAATACCCAGTTGGTAGCCGAGATTGGTTCGGATATCGAGTATGTGCGTGAGCGGCTGCATGTCGTCGATCAACAAGGCAAACTGCATGTCGGCTGGGATGCCTTATTGACCATTTGGCAGCATTCGCCCCATGAACAATGGAAAGCAAGATGGTTCGGCTTACCCGTTATCAGACAGGCAGGGCAGATCGCCTACAACTTGTTTGCAGCCAGATTGTATCGCTGGAACCGCATGAAAAAACATTGGTAGCCGATCTGTGCCCGGCCTGCGTCGGGTGCGTTTACGCGCCATAAAACTGACGAGGCGTTATCCTGGGTTGCATGTGCATTCCACTTGGATCACATCTGGCGGGCGCACTGCGGCGTTACTCGTCGTCGCCATAGCCTTGCTATGACTCCTCCTCTCGCCTTGCATTGCATCCCGCCAGACGCGCCCAATTGCCACACTTATTCCTTCACGGCTCCTAACCAGTAAGCCGCGCCAGGATATAAGGCAAAAATATGATGCCCCCGATGGTTGCGGCACCGATGGCGCTGATTAACACAGCACCGGCAGCGATATCCTTGGATTTTTTGATCAAGGGGTGGTGGCCGGGTGAAACGAGGTCGCACAGGTATTCGATCGATGTGTTGAGTGCCTCGGATACGAGCACGAGAGTGATGGCGAAAATCAGCAGTGACCATTCGACCAGGGTTACCTGCAGCAGGAAGCCGCTGATCACTACGATCACTGCCACGAAAAGATGAATCCATGCATTGGGCTGGCTTTTCACGAAAGCATGGATGCCAGCCAGCGCATGGCCAAAGCTTGCGATTCTTTGGCTGATCAAAAAGCCACTGGGTTTGCGCATGCGTCAAATCCGGATTGATGAACAGCATAGTCTATCATCAGGCAGGCCAGAAAAAGAGAATCAACGGAATGCCTGCGGCCAGGATGATGATTTCCAGTGGGAGTCCCATCCGCCAGTAGTCGCCGAACTTATAGCCGCCCGGTCCCATGACCAGGGTATTGGATTGATGGCCGATCGGCGTCAGGAAAGCGCAGGAAGCACCCACGGCAGTGGCCATCAGCAGCGGATCGGGTGAAATTCCCAGGCCCCCGGCTACGGTCAGGCCAATCGGCGCCATCAGTACGACCGTGGCTGCATTGTTGATCAGGTCGGACAGAAAACGATGGTTTGTGCCATAAAATTATCCTGGAAATCTCGGTTGAGCGGGCTGAAAGTGCGGTTTTCAAGTTACGGGGCAGGGCAAAACGATATGGAATGATGCCATCCAACGGTGCGGTGATTCGACTGAGGGCAAGCGGGAGGGTGGCTATGCAATGTCTACGGGTGCTATTTGCGTTGTTGTTAGGGCTCGTTAATGAATAACTTGAGCATACGCTGGGGTCGCTTTTGGCGCAGACCAAGGCGCAAGACACGCCGTTGTGTCATTCACAACCAGTGGCTTGCAACGCCGGTATGCGCCAAAAGCGACCCCAGCCCAAAGGGTTGTTGCGTATTCGGGCATCTGCTGCTTGCGAATGGAACGACCATTCGGCTTCGCCTCGCGCCTTGCATCTTCCTCGAATAGTAGCAACGTATGCCCAAGTTATTCATTAACGAGCCCTTAGGTGACTGATATCTCGGTTAAAAGCGGCGGCTTACAATACTGCTTGGGCAAATGCGCGTGTTTGACGGCTTGTTGACCTTCCAGTAGATTACCCGATCTTGCACACTAAAAACTGGATATTTTGTATGGCGTTGCCCGTGCACAAAGATTGGAGCTGGCTATGTTTGACTTGAGCGGATGTCCCTGGCAGGTTGTGCTGCCATGAGTGGGAGCGAATCGAAATCATTATCCTATCGTCCGGATGTCGACGGATTGCGAGCCGTCGCGGTCATCTCGGTGGTTTTTTATCATGTCGGGTTTGCAGGCTTTAGCGGCGGCTTTGTCGGCGTCGATATTTTCTTTGTCATTTCCGGTTATTTGATTGCCCGCTTGCTCCGGGATGAACTGGCGGCAGGACACTTTTCCATTGTCGGTTTTTATGAGCGTAGGGCACGGCGTATCTTGCCCGCATTGATGGCGATGGTATTTGCCAGTCTCGTGGTGGGTGGGATATTTCTGGGGCCGAAAGCTTACCTGGAACTGGCAGAATCTGCGCTTGCGACAGCTTTTTTTGGATCCAATTTCTATTTCTGGAAGGATAGCGGGGATTATTTCGCCGACTCCCTCGTGCTCGAGCCTTTGCTGCATACTTGGTCGCTGGCGGTGGAAGAGCAATTTTATCTGCTGTTCCCGTTAATGCTGTGGGGCATGCGCGGTGTGGCGGCGCATGCCAGATCTGGCATCTTTGCGCTAATTTGTCTGGTTTCTTTTGTTAGCGCGCTGCTTGTGGTGGATCAGGCGCCTACCGCCGCTTTCTACTTGCTGCCGGCACGTGCTTGGGAATTGGGAATCGGCGTGATGCTGGCCTTGCACCCGGTAACCATTTCTGTACGGCGCTGGCATCGTGAAGCACTGGCACTGGTTGGATTGGCTGCGATACTGGTTACGGTGCTGGTTTATGACGACACAATCACTTTTCCTGGATTATCCGCGCTTCTGCCTTGTCTGGGTGCTGCCGCCCTGATCCGGGCAGGAGAATATGGCCCAACTATCATTGGCAGCTGGCTTTCTCTGCGGCCGATGGTTTTCATGGGCCTGATTTCCTATTCTCTTTATCTATGGCATTGGCCGGTGCTGGCTCTCTTGCGTAGTATCTCGGGAACGATTGAGCTTGCTTTACCGGTGGCAAGCGGGGTGGTGCTGACATCCTTTGTATTCGCTGTACTTTCCTGGAGACTGGTGGAGCAACCTTTTCGCCGTCGTCCACCCTATGGACCTGACCGGTGCCGTGTATTCTTTGCCTCTTTGGCTGGTTTGGCTGCTGTCATGGCGCTGTCAGGCACCGTGCTGCAAACCGACGGATTGCCTGAACGCCTGCCGGAGTCTGTGCGGCTCGCCTATCCCGATGCCGAGGACCGCAATCCGTATCGCAAACCCTGTTTCAAGCGCCTGCCCGAGGAAGGGCTTTGCTACTTTGGTGCACATGGCACACCAGAAGTCGTTTACGATCTTCGCAACAAAACGGGTGATTTTCTGCTGTGGGGAGATTCCCATGCACTGGCCGCGCTACCTGCTATCGGGGTGGCGGCGAGGGAACTGGGCCAATCCGGTTTTTTTGCGGGCGAGAGCGGCTGTCCGCCTCTTTTGGGAGTGGATCGGGTCGATAATGAGCCAGGCATGTACTGCGCAGACTTCAATGCGGCTGTAATAAAAATGCTCGAGCAGCGAGAGGATTTGGGCACGGTGATTTTGCTGGCGCGCTGGGCATTGGCGACAGAAGGTCATGGCGTGCCTGGAGAACTTGCTGAGCCGGCAATTCTGGACGATGACGATATCAATACTGAAACACCCACCGATCCATCTGGAAACTATGCCTTGTTTCGCTCCGGTCTGGAAGCGACGGTGGCAGCCATTCTTGCAACCGGTCGGCGTGTGGTATTGATTGGCGGGGTACCTGAAATTGGCTGGCATGTTCCCGATGCGCTGGCGCGCCACCGCCGCTTTGGGTCAGCGATGCCACAACCGCCTGAGATCGATGCTGTCTTGCAGCGCAATCAGCGTGCGCACAGGGTTATGCACAGGCTGGCCCGGCTGGAAGGCATTTCTTATATCCTGCCGGCACCATGGCTTTGCAATCCTGCCTGTCCTGTGGAGGAGCGCGGCCGCCCGCTCTATTACGATGATGAGCATTTGACTAAAAATGGCGCACTCAGCCTGCTGTTGCCGATCATGCGGGATGCGCTGCACTAATTCCCGTCCGCTATGGCCTGATGCCATGAAACAGTCTAGGGAGGCTGTCCGAGAATAGCGACTGATCTACTGCGGACGAGCCTGACTGGCCGGATTTTCCGATCCTTTTCGTTGAATAGAACCACTATTCGCCTCAAATGATCGAGAAATCCCGCTCAGCCAGGCTCGCTCTCGCCACGCTCGCTATTCTCGGGCAGCCTCCTAGTTCTTTCGCTACTGGATTGCAGGTTTCGAGGAAAGGCTGGATTCAGTCTGGCAGCGGTAATGCCGCACCAATTCCTCGATCGCCTTGCCGAAGGTTGCTAGATTGGATCGTTCCAATATGGCGCAATACTTGCCGCTGCGCTGGCAATGGTGCTTGACCGTAAAAAAATCCTGATGATTGATGCAATCCACCGGGCAAATCACCACATCGACGCAGTCGAGCAGGGCGAGCAGGCATGGCGAGTTGTCTTGCGCGCCACCGCGAAATACCATGAAATGCCCGCCAATGGCTTCGATCAGGCGATGATAATCCGGATAAAGCGCTGCTTGCCCGCCTACGCACAGGACAGAGCAGCCCGCAAGTGACTGACAAGCGTCTGGCTGGTGGGCAATCGTCAGATAGGTATGGTGCAAGGTTTTGCCATTCAACTTGACCCAGTGCATGTTTTGATGGGCCGCAGTAGGTGTGCCGTAGTCTGCGTAGCCTTCGATAAGGGTATCATCGTGGGGTGCGGCTGGCGCAAGCGGAATAGTGGCTGTGTTGCCGGCAGTGGGCCGGAATGATTGCGCAATCATTTTCCAGAGTTGGCTGAATAGCCGCTTCAGCTCAGTAATTGGCTGCTCGTTGAGGTTGGCAGGGATGGGCGCATGAGAATTGCCAGTCAATGTTCCGGATAGCGATGGCGTAGCTTGAAAGGCGGACGCTAAAGCATTTGGTTTCAATGATTTCATGATCAGTTGCCCCGTACGGTAAAAAAAGGCTGGCTTGCCCGGAGGGGGGGGCTGGCTTGCCGCAGGGTCACCGGGAGAGGAGAGAGAACTGCCAGTGACTGTTGAAATTGTGTATCTGGTTGATTTTGATCTTTACCATTGAAGCTGATATCGACAATTTATTTCGTCAATATCAGCTTGTCGTTACGCGTCAGGCGCAAATGATATTGCTTGTCTCTGTGCTGGATGAGCACTTCGCTTCCCATTCCAAAGAGGCTTTCGCTACTGATCAGTTTGATGGGCAGTTGTGTGAACAACAAATTCAAATCGTCGTCAGTCTTTGAGTTCGATGTGTGGCGGATGTCAATTGCGTTCATGTCTTCGCTCCTCAGAATTATTCAAATGCGAATGATTCTCATTATATATAGTAACGGGATTTATGCAAGCGATTTTTTTAATCTGAATGGTTCGGCCGTATCCGCAGAGAAGTGGAGGCGCTGGCTGGGAACGCTGAATACCTCCAGTCTGCTTCCGGGCCCACACTGGCACATGCCAAATCAACAGATAGCGGATTGCTGCGGTGCCGTGAGTCTTGCAGTACAGGAATGATGCAGCGTTTTTTGAGTTTGCCGCGCCAGAGTGAGTCTTGTGCTAAGAGCAGCCAGGTCGCGGGCCAGGGAAAAAGGATAAATAAAACAAGTCTATATATTTTTTATTTACGACCTGGCTTGGTTGTTCTTGGAAGAGGCTCGCGCTTGACAGTTCCACACCAGATCTGTAGGTTGTATATCAGAGTGGCCGTCAATATGATACATAGTCTAGAACTGTCTGTGCTGATGTAAGGTATCCAGACTCCGGTAACGTTTGAGCCTGCCGAGATTTGTTATGGCCATCTCTCTGCAAATGTAAATATCCTCAATCCTGTTGATTTCAATCCAATCGCGAGGTGTGATATGAATAAACTGATTTTAGCTTTTTCGCTGACTTTTCTGACGTTGTTTTTCGCTGGTTGCTCGGAAAAGGGGCCCATGGAGAAAACCGGAGAAGCAATAGATAAATCCATAGATAGCAGCAAAAAATCTATCGATGAGGCGATTGAAGAATCGGCGGATAAAATTGAAGAACTCCAAAACGCTTCCAAAGGCCCGGCCGAAGAAGCGGGCAGAAAGATGGATGATGCCGTGGAAGAATTCAAGGAATCAATGAAGAAAGCTGGTGACAAGTTAAAAGAAGAATCGGACTCTACCGGCAACGGCTATTGATGTGTTGAATGATGGGGCAGGGATTATGTCATGCGATATAGCTGCCCTGTCATAGAGGGGCTTTAAAGGGATCAATAAAACTTTGCTGGAGAACTTATGATTGCAAAGCCTACTTCCTTTTTTTCTTGTGTTTAATTTTGCTCTGGCCCCTATAATCTGCTCTATAATCTGATTTCGTTCATGAAACGTCTGTACCGGAACGAACTTCCCTTCAAACCCGAGCACCAACGTCTGGTGAAGGACATCATGATTGTCGAGGCTGGTAGAAACTGGATCCTGCGCGCTAAGACCGGTTGGGAAGGTCGAATGGGTTGGTATGTCGGTTGGGTTGAGTGGCCGGCTGGGCCGGTATTCTTCGCACTCAACATCGATACCCCCAACCGAACCGGCGACCTTGCCAAGCGAGAACAAATCACCCGCGCAATCCTGCAATCCATTGATGCGCTACCGACGCCATAGCAGACGGTCTAACGAATAAGGTTAGATTGTGAGAGCGAAGCGAGCCACAATCTGAACCGGTTGTTGGACAAGCCCGGTTTTATAAATCCCTTCTGTCTCTATGAAAATATCTTTTCGAATCTCGGCGGCTGTGAGGTTTGCTGGGAAATAGGTGCCAGGTCCATAATAGAGAACGAAGGGTTCTAAAACAAAACGATAGGGGTAAGATCTTGCGACGGCACTATTCTACTGTCAGTAAAGCGATCAATAAAATTTCGCTCAAAAACTCATTATTGCAAGTCTTGTCACCGTTTTTGCAATTAATTTCACTTTGACTCCGATTGTTGCGGGATGGTCAAACACACCTTGCTCTTTCTACTCCGCGCCGTATCTGCTATTGCCTGCTGGTGTCTCGAAACCATCAGCCAGTTCCAATGCGGTCATTTCGGGATTTCAGCATTCACGGTCGGCATATCCGTTACCATTGCGCCTCGCAGTTACCTGGACGAGATTCATACCCGCATCGTTGATGCGGCATTGCCGAGCCGCAATCGCGACTTGGTCCCGTTGTGTGTTTCGTAGAGCAGACTATTGTTTGTGCCATAGCAAGACTTGACCCCTTGCTTCGAACAGAGCTTCCTGTCTTGTGTCTTAATTTTCTCTATTGGATAATGTTGTACACGCAGTTTCTTGCGTGTACAGGAAAAGGCGCAAACCAGCTACTTGTGGTTACCCTTGCGCTGACTAATAGCTACCGCCATCTTGAGTTTTTTCTTCAAGCTCATGCCGATCGGTAGGGGTATCTCCTTCATGAGTGAGACCGTATGTCGAAGGGTCAGGACTTTCGGGCGTAGTTGGTTTTCCGCAGGCCGCAAGACTTAGTGCTAGTAATATTGCGAATAAGTATGTCGGTTTCATAATGAAAAGCTCCTTATAGTAAATAACAAACTCACTCATCGAATGAGTTTGTTATTTATAGGATGAATCAATTCATTACAAATTGCAATCTAAAACCTCATGCCGGCGACTTAGACATCTCTCCATGGGGGTTTTGGTCCAATACCTGGAAATTATCTGAACTGGCAAAGTTGGGCGGAATACAGGGGTAACCCAACTCGCCGAACACTGGTTCCAAGCCATTCTCGGATGAGGAAATCAGTGACAGCTATCAATGTAAAGACATAGCCTAAAATTCTCCTAGTTTGATGTCCTTGATTCGAATTGCATCCAATGCATCGAATTTGGTTGGGTTCATCATCTCTTCCAATAGTTTTTTTATATCGTCAACACTGGCTTTTGCCAGGTTGATGTCTAGTTCTACGGTTACTTCAACTTTCATGCATAGCTCCTTTGGCAGTTTTTTATCTTAATTCAGTGTGTCCTATAGCCATACTATTCAACATGATCTTAAAAAACAAACTGAGAAGATTGTACAAGACACTTTCAACTATTAGTTCAGCAGTAAGCGGTGACAAGGCGACCTATGGTGGGGCAGCCAGTTGTGAACTGGCTGCGAGGAGGTGAGTGAATCAATGATCAGAACTGGTAGGAGGCCATGAGTTTGTAATTCCGGCCGGGATCCCTGAGGACGGTAAGATGACGCCGGTAGTCCTTGTCTGTCAGGTTGTCGATGCCAAAATCAAGTCTGATTCCCTTGAAGGTTCCGTTCTGCGGCATCCAGGTGAGTGTCAGGTCGTGTAACGTATAGCCGGGAGTCGCCGTTCCTCCGGCTGGAATGCGGTTCTGGGCTGAGACGATGCTGCTGCGCCAGCCCATGGAGAGATCGTAGGTGGGCCAGTTCAGGCCTGCCAGGACAATCCATTTATCCGGTTGTACGTTGGAAAGTGGACCGCCGAGTGTCTGGTTGCGGCCTCTTGTCTGGCCGTACGAGAAACCGGCATAACCGTATTTTGCAGCATAATTGGCTTCTATTTCGAAGCCTTCCAATATCGCATTGCGTACATTGCCGCTGGTTGTGGTGCCGCCTCTATCCGGATTGCCGGGTACCGGAAAAGGGGCGACGGTAACCATCATGTCGATGAAATCCTTGACTTGGTTGTGGAAGTAGGCTGCGCGAATGGCCAGCTGGTCCCCGCTATTCAGCAGGTTGGCGCGATGAATGCGCACCCCGGCTTCCTTGTTGAAGGCGGTTTCTGGTTTCAGGTTGGGGTTGGGGACGAACAGATTGGCGCAGCCTGGCCCACAAGTGAAATGTGTGCCGGTAGTGAACAGTTCACCCAGCGTGGGGGCGCGAAATGCCTCGTTGTAACTGGCCGTGATGGAGAGCCAATCAGTCACTTCGAAAAGCCCACCAATCTTGAAATTAACCCGGTCGTTCTGGTTGGCGCTGATGGCCTGTCCGTCTGCCTGGCTGCGGAAGTAGTCCCAGCGAACACCGGGAATCAATGATAATCGTTTCCACAAAGTAATTTCATCCTGCAGGAATACCCCGACCACATCGGCATCGCCACGCGGAAATTCCGGCCGCGTGGCGCCATTGCGCCGGCCTTTGCCCTGGTTGTGGAAATAATCGACGCCATAGGTGAGCCGTTGCGTAATGTGGGTGTTGATATCCATCTGCGAGGTATTGCGCAGATTGACGCCGGTCGTCGAGAAATTGGTCTCGTCGCGCCGTTGGTCAAATAGGCGTTTTTCCAGGGAGTGAGTGGTGTTGTGGTAAAGCAGTAATTCCGGATTGAGCCATTGATTGTCCGGGTTCTGGTAACGATAGCGCAACGTATAGTTCCGCTGTTCGGTGTCTCTGTCGACCAGTGTATTGGTCGTTGAAGGAGATTGTGCATTGGATGGCACTTTTCCAGCCTGGTCGAATGTCTGCGCGGAGAATGTGAACTGGTGGAAACCAGGCGTCCAGTTCAGTTTTGCCAGGCCTGCGTAGGACGAGAACCCGGAGTGCTGCAGTTTGGATCCGTCGCCGTGGCGGATGTCATCGGCGGCATGGCGGTAGGAAAAATCCAGCAAATAGTCAAATTCATCCCCGAGCAAGCCAAACATGCTGAGTCCGGGTGTGTATTGCTCATTCATGCTCTGAAACCCGCTCCTGACCTTGACACCGAAGCGTTCATTGGCGCGCAGCAGATCGGTTGCATCCCGAGTGGTGAAGGAAAGCACCCCGCCTAGTGCACCGCTGCCCCACACAACCGATGAGGGTCCACGCACAATATCAACGCGCTTCAGCAATGACGGGTCGATAAAGATCCGTGCATTGTGCCCGCGCCGGAAATCCTGCCTGGCACCATCCAACAGGAACAGAACGCGCGCATCGCCCAGGCCGCGAATATTGGGATTGAGGCCGATATTGCGCGGCCCGCCACCCAGATCGACGTTAGGGACATAGCGCAGCACATCCGCGATATCGGCCGCCTGGCGGGTTTGCAGCTGCTCGCTGTCGACCACGCTGACCGACTCCGGGACATCTTTGAGTGCGCGGGTGGTGCGCGTCGCGGTAACAGTGATTTCCTGCAAGTCACCCATAGCGAGTTTATTTGTGGATGGTGTGTCGCTGAATGTCTCTTGTGCTAAGGCATGTTTGCAAAAAAAGAGTGAAATAACAATCAAGTAAACCCCTTGCATGAGCGGGGTTTGCCAGAATTTTGCACGCATAGGTATGTTCTTCCAAAATGGTGAAAGTTTCTGGCTGGCTGGCGACTAGTACTCCGTTCCGCCAAACCGCTTACATGAAATCGCGCCTTCGCCTGTCATGCGTTGTTGCAAATCCTCGCCATAGCTGCGGCTATGACTGCGGTTTGCGCCTAGCCTGGCAGGCGAATCCATCGATTTCATTTGTAAGTTAATTGACGGAACGGAGTACTAGTACCCAGCATCCGAAATATATCCGATAACCTATACGAGCAAAGGTTTGCCAATATAAGTCCAGCGAAACGACTTTGCCAAGGTTTCATTGA
>NZ_FNOY01000061.1 GCF_900107165.1 Nitrosomonas halophila | reverse complement strand
TCATCTTCTCAGAGATTGGGCGGGGTGCTCCACTATCACCGGCCATGGTCTTACAAAAGGCGCTTTCGGTTACCCACAAATTCTGCCGAGGAGCCCCATTTTTTTAATAACAGAATGCAAGCGATGCTTGCACTGCCTAATAGCAAGGTCGGGATATTGACAGCCTCGAGCTCTCGAATTGCAAGCGAGACAATTTCGTGGATTTGGTTGGTCTGGGGCAAGGGAATGCCAAGCAAATGCTGAAGCTGACTGAAGGCGATAATGATCGCCGCTGCCGATGTAAAGCCGGTAATGACTGGATGGGATAGAAAATTGACGAGAAACCCCATGCGCAGGATGCCCATGCTGAGCTGTATCATTCCTACCATGAATGCCAGCAGGATGGCATAAGCGATATAGGCATCCGTTCCCGGTTCGGCAATCGTGCCGACACCCGCGGCAACCATCAATGCGACCATCGCAACAGGGCCTACCGCGAGCTGCCGTGAAGTGCCAAATAACGCATAGAGGAGCAGTGGAACCAGGGATGCATACAACCCATAAATCGGTGGGAGACCGGCCAGCATCGCATAGGCCATGCCTTGCGGGATGAGCATGACGCCAACAGTTAAACCCGCTGATATATCTCCGCGTAGATTTGCCTGGTCGTAATGGAGCAGCCAAGGCAACAGAGGGATGAAGTTTTTCATTTGCTTTTCCACCTTAAGGACCAAAAGTGTGAAGAGTGATGATTGATCATAGTCGCCTGGTTTTGCAAAGCACGTAGTCATATATTTCTGTACGCTGTATTGACTTGTCTGTCAATAGATTTATCGATGATGAGAGCCATCGGTCCTTGTTATCTCCTGCCACCTTGTGTTTTGGCCTGATTATGCCGGAGGCGGATACGGCGGTCTGACAACTTGCTGATGGGCGCATGCCCTGTTTGACAATCCATGTGACTTTGCGTAGATTTATTCTCGTATACCCGCCTGAAAGATCGGATAGGCGCTAGCGATTGCCAGCCTGTATCCGTCATTCAATTGCCAATCAGCCTGAGCGAACGGAGGGGCGATGCCATCATTGGATACCATGCAATCACTCCATCAGTGGATGGTGGAACGCCGACGAATGTTTCACCGCCACCCAGAGCTCGCCTTCGAGGAAGCCGATACCGCTCGTATGGTCATGGCGGAACTCGACCAATTGGGCATTCCCCATGAATACGGCGGCGTCGGTGGCGGTGTGGTGGGGCGGCTGGCGGTGCCGGATGCCGATGCGCCGACCATAGCCTTGCGGGCGGAAATGGACGCGTTACCTGGCAGCGAAGCCACTGGCCTGCCATTCTCTTCCACCATTGAAGGCAAGATGCACGCCTGCGGCCACGATGCTCATATGGCCATGCTGCTGGGGGCTGCCGCGTTGCTGAAACGGGATCCGCCACCCTGCCATGTATTGTTGGTATTTCAACCAGCCGAGGAGAGGGGCGGCGGTGCCAGAGTGGTGCTGAAGTCGGGCGCCCTCAAGGGAGTAAAAGCCATTTTTGGCGGCCATGTGACACACCATTACCGGGTGGGCGAGATTATGGTGGCCAGTGGTGTGATTACCGCACAATCGGATCGGTTTTCGATTCGTGTCCGGGGGCGTGGCGGGCACGGGGCGAGACCTCACGAGGCAGTCGACGCCGTGATTGTTGCCGGTCTGCTTATCACCACCCTGCAGACGTTAGTATCCCGGGAAATCAATCCGATTTTTCCTTCGGTGATCACCATCGGTACCGTGCGCGCGGGCAGCGCGCCCAACGTCATTGCCGAGACCGCCGAGCTGGATGGTTCCATCCGTACCACCTTGCCGGAAGTGCGCGAGCATATCCATGCGGGTATCAAGCGCATGGCGAAGGCGCTGGAAGTGCTGCACAATGCCAGAATCGAGGTGGATATTCAGGAAGGTTACCCGCCGGTAGTGAATACCGAGCAGGAAAGCCGCATTGCCTACCGGGCTGCCGAGCGGATTGTGGGGCATGCCGGGATGATGACAATGGATTACCCCAGCATGGGATCGGAAGATTTTTCCTATTATCTGCAAGAAATTCCGGGCTGCTATGTCCGGTTTGGCGCACGTAAATCGGCACATGAATACATTCCTTTGCACAGCCCTGATTTCGATATCCATGAGGGCGTGCTTGAAGTGGGCGCCAAGTATTTTGCTGAAGTGGTGCGCGAGGCGGCACATAGCTACTCGCAATGACCGCGCTCGACTTCATTGCTTCAGAGCCTTTTACCCTGGGAGTGGAGCTGGAATTGCAACTCCTCGATCAGCATTCCCTTGACCTGGTCGATGGCATCATCCCACTGCTCGAGATCTATCCGGACAATCTCTACGTCAAGCCCGAGTTCATTCAAAATACCGTCGAGATCGCTACCAGAATCTGTAAAAGTGCAACCGAAGTCGAGGCGGATTTGCAGCGTATTGCGCTGGAACTCAGGGAGAATGCCTTGCAAATTGGCATGCGTTTGTGCGGTGCGGGTACCCATCCTTTTTGCCAGCGCCAAGCGACAATCACGCCTTTGCCCCGCTACCAGATGATGGAGCGAGAAGCTGGTTATATCAGTCACAATCAGATTACCTACGCTACCCATGTGCATGTTGGCATGGCATCCGGTGAGGATGCCATCTATGTCATGCGCCATCTCAAATCTTTTCTGCCGCTGTTGATTGCGGTTTCTGCCAACTCGCCCTACTGGCGCGGCTGTGAAAGCGATTTTGCTTCATACCGGCATCGGATCCTGTCAGCTTCCCGCAGTTATGGCATTCCTCCCTCCTTCAAGAGCTGGCAGCAGTTCGACGAGTTTTTTGCCACTGTCTCTCAGGCCGGTGTATTCAACCATATCCGTGATATCCACTGGGATATCCGGCCTTGTCCCTATTATGGGACAGTCGAAGTGAGAGTGATGGATGCCCAGACGACTATTGCCGAAGCAGCATCGCTCGCGGCTCTTGTTCATGTGCTGGCGGTTTATCTCCTGCGACAAAAAGAGGCTTCTTGGTCTGCAGCCTGCACGGTCACGGCGCTGCCCTGGTGGTTGGAGAAGGAAAACCACTATCAGGCGACCCGCCTGGGGATGGGTGCCAATTTTGTCTATTCACCCCGGGGGGAAGTTAAACCGCTGCGCACGGTTTGGCTTGAGCTGTGTCGAGACTTGATGGCGGTGGCCGTGGAACTGGGTGAAGCGAATTATCTCGAGCAGCTGAATCGCCGGGTGGCCGGCAATGGGATTGGTTATATTCGGCAGCGCGATATTTTCCAGGGAGCGGGTTCATTGTTCGATGTGGTGGCTGCGCTGGTTAGTCAATTCGACCATGGTCTGGAGACTATTTAGTCTGATTGTCCGGACTTGCGGCCATGCCAAACTTCGTGGAGGTAGTCGCGTGGAGGTAGTCGAGCTGAAACCAAGATTGTTTGATCAATGATCAGACCCAGTACGGCTGTAAAATAAGCCAGTTTTCCATGCCCAATGTGTAACGAGGAGAAATAGTGTCTGATCTCAAAGATCCAAGAGTGTTGTTTGCGGCTGAGCGCACCTTGCTGGCCTGGAACAGGACGAGTCTTTCATTAATCGCTTTTGGTTTTATCGTCGAGCGCGCCGGCCTGCTGATGGAAGCCATCGCTCCTGACAGCGTGCATGCAGCGCAGGTTGCTTTGACATTCTGGGTGGGCATATTTTTCATCGCCCTGGGCTGTTTTGCTTCAGCCTTTTCCGCCCGTCAGTACTCGATCGTACTGCGTACATTGCAACCAGTAGAGTTTCCACCGGGTTATGCAGCCAGATGGGGGCTTGCAGTCAATAGCATAATTGCCATACTGGGCTTGTTTCTCATCATTATCCTGATAATCGGACATATACGCTGAAGTTTCCCAGGTAATGAGTGAGCGGAGAAGAAAAGGCATGAATGTTGCGGCAGGTTGTACCAGGATGGTCGTCAGTTTGAGCATCATGCAGAAACATGCCGGCGCTTAAATCCAATTGCCAGCCGAGGTGATCAACCAGTAGTAAAAGAAAAAGCGGGGAATCCGGAATGATATCGCGGCGGCGAGTACGGTAATCCAGCGCAATTCCAGCATACCCGCCGTCCAGCAAGTGACTGAAAACGGGAAAGGCGTGATTGACCCGATCACAACGGCCCAGAACCCGTAGCGGCGAATGAACTCACGATGTTCTGCCTTGAAATCACCAAAAGTACGTTTGACGAATTCAAAACGCCCCAGCCAGCGGCCAATGCCCCAGCCGAGCATGCCGGCAAGGCAGGAAATCATGCCGAGTATCAGCACATAAGATTGCCATTGTTCGGCCAACGGGCTCTTGGCAATGACCAATAGCAGGATATCCGGCGGGAAGGGTGTGACCAGCGTATCCGTCACCAGCAGGATTAGGCCGAGGCCGAAGAAGCCGATTTTATTAACCACCCAGGTGGTGGCCATTGTTAACTCATCCTCGAGCCAATACCCTAGCGCCGAGGTAGCGAGAATGAATACCACAACTGCGATGACAGCTTTGATCAGGTTGTCACCGATCATGCATGATCCTCCATTTGGAATCCCGGGAAACGTTGATTTGCCCTGTCATTGTACAAGGCGATCGACAAAGCAATGATTATCGCCGCTCCCGGGATATCGATCGAAAAATATATTGATTGGAAATTGGCCGCCATATTGCTTGCAGCGCTAACCAGCCAGATGATAGCTTGATTGAGAAAAACTTGTTTTTATAGATTGTGCTGCCTTGGGTTCAGCTGCCGCGCTACCGACCGCTGTCAGCCCGGGCCGGTTCATATTTCTTGCACAATTTCCCTAGACAATTATTCGGGAGCATGTCTGTGCATTCGATTGGCGCCCAGCACTGCAGTGTGTGGTGCTTAGCGAACAGGTCTGCCAAAGGCCAGTTGTCAGCAGGCATGTGGTATGACAAGCGCATGCAAACGGCCAATTGAACTGGCTTGCAGGAATAGTTATGCCCGGCACAGCCGGGCTTTGTATGCAGAATGAGTACTACGTCATGTCCATCCGGATCAAATTATTTCTAACTTTCCTGCTGACGACTTTGCTGGTGGTGCTGGGGATGCATGTGTTTACCCGCTGGTCGCTCGAAAAAGGATTCACCGAATTTGTTGAACAAAGACAGCAGGAGCGGTTGGATAAAATTCTCGATGTGCTGGCAGAACACTACGCCCACAACCAGGGCTGGCAGAATCTGACCGGTAACAAGCACAACTGGATTGCATTGCTCTGGCATGCCGATCCACACCGTCACCATCCGCCGGTATGGGTGATCGAGCAAGCGCAACGGGAACCCGAACAATCATGGCCACCCGCCGGTATGCCGCCTGAAAATAGCAGAAAAAGGTGGACGCCGTTTGGTTTGCGTGTGATGTTGCTGGATGCCGATCGGGCGATTCTGTTCGGACGAGAAACGTTGCTGTCCCAGGCAGATTTATACCCTATCCGGCATGATCGGCAAACCGTCGGTTTTCTGGGTTTGTTACCCGGCAAGCCGGTCGTGCAGGCCAGCGATATTTATTTTATGGAACGGCAGACCAATTTATTCTTCTGGGTGGCTTTGGTCATGGTGCTTCTCTCTGCCTTGATTGCCTGGTTTCTGGCCTATCATCTCGGCCGCCCGCTGAAATGCATCACAGCGGCGACGAGAAAGCTGGCTGCAGGCGATTATGCGGCCAGGCTGCCAGTCGAATCGAGTGACGAGATGGGTCAGCTGGCACGCAATTTCAATGATATGGCTGCTGCGCTGGCGCAGGCCGAGCAAAGCCGCAGGCGCTGGGTGGCAGATATTTCGCATGAACTGCGCACGCCGCTGGCAGTGTTGCGGGGTGAACTGGAAGCGATTATGGACGGGATACGTCCATTGACCGCCGAGGCGATCAAGTCGCTGTCAGGCGATGTCATGCGTCTCAACCGCCTGACCGAAGATCTTTATCAATTGTCGTTGTCCGATCAGGGCGCCTTGAGTTACCGGAAGACCTTGCTTGATCCAGTGCCGATATTGCAGGAGGATCTTGCTGCATTCATGCATGATTTCACCAACAAGCAAATCAGTGTCAAGTGGATTAATCATCTGACCAGGCCCTTATCGATCAATGCCGATCCCGACCGCTTATCCCAGCTATTCCGCAATCTGCTGACGAATAGCCTCAATCATACCGATCCGGGTGGGCGAGTGGAAATCACGATTCAACGCCTGGCGGATAGATTGGTGATCGAGCTGGCTGACAGCAGTCCCGGCGTATCCGGGCAGGATATCCAGCATTTGTTCGATCGCTTCTATCGTGTGGATCCCTCACGCAACCGGCACCTGGGGGGTGCCGGTCTGGGACTGGCCATTTGCAGCAACATTGTCAGGGCACATGCAGGTGAACTGCAGGCGACCCCTTCCAGGCTCGGCGGCCTGTCAATATCTGTTTCCCTGCCAGTCGTGCCATGAACCGTATTCTGATCGTCGAGGACGAGCCCAAACTGGCACAACTGGAGGCGGATTACCTGCGTCACGCCGGAATGGAAACCCACTGCTTGAGCGATGGCCTGGCCGTCGTACCCTGGCTGAAGGACAACATGGTTGACCTAGTGCTGCTCGATCTGATGGTGCCAGGCCGGGATGGGCTTGATATTTGCCGTGACATCCGCCGTTTCAGCCAGGTGCCGATTATCATTGTGACCGCCCGGATTGAGGAAGTTGACCGCTTGCTTGGCCTGGAAATGGGTGCCGATGATTATATTTGCAAGCCCTTCAGCCCGAGGGAAATGGTTGCCCGCGTAAAGGCCGTCTTGCGCAGATTGCAGCCAGCTGCCATAAACGCCACCGGGCAGGCAATCAGGCTCTGCCCGCAAAGCTTCAAGGTACAGTACGAGGGGCGGGAGGTTGAACTGACAACAGTGGAATTCCAGTTGTTTCACACACTGTATCAGCAACCCGGCCGTATTTTCTCACGCGCCAAACTCATGGATTTGATTTATCAGGACCAACGGATCGTGTCCGATCGGACCATCGACAGTCACATCAAGAAACTGAGAAAGAAACTGACCGAATTGCTCCCGGACAAGGAAATCATTCATTCCGTCTATGGTGCGGGTTATCGCTATGACCCGCAGCAAATCGAATAGCCTGACTGGGATAAAGGCTCATTCCTGGACTTGTGGCAGCGCTTTATTTCTCCGCAAGTTGCGTATGTCCTCGACGACCAGGTACAAGGACGGAATCAGCACCAGGGTGATCAATGTGGCGAAAACAATCCCGAAACCGATCGAAATTGCCATCGGGATCAGCATCCTGGCTTGCCGGGAGGTCTCCAGGATCATCGGCATCAACCCGCAGAAGGTGGTCAGGGTGGTTAGCAGTATTGGCCTGAGGCGTTGAATGCTGGCGGTCTTGATGATCTGCAGCGGCGATGCGTGGCTACCAGTGCGCAGTGTATTGGCATAGTTGATCAACACCAGTGAATCGTTGACAACGATACCAGACAGCGCAACGATACCCAGCATGCTGAGAATGCTGAGATCAAATCCCATCAGCAGATGGCCGAAGATCGCGCCGATGATGCCAAAAGGAATGCTGACGATAACGATCAGAGGCAGGATGTAGCTGCGGAACGGGATCGCCAGCATGGCATAGATTGCCAGCAATGCCAGCACGAAACTGAGTTTAAGGCTGTTCATGCTGTCTGCCATTTCGGCCTGTCGTCCCTGGAAGCTGTATTGCAGGCCTGGAAATGCTTCTTTGAGGCGCGGTAATTCGGTCGCTTCCAGGTCATTCAGGATTTCACCGGCTTTGCTGCGTGGTGTGACACCCGATTTGACTTGAACGTTGCGGCGGCCATCGCGGCGGTTGATTTCGGTATAGGCCCGCCCCCGTTCAATGCGCACGGCTTCGGTGAGCGGGATTTCAACACCCGCCGGTGTCCACAGCATCAGGTTCTCAACGTTTTGCACCGACATGCGCTCCGCCTGGGGTAATCTGACCATGATTTTGATTTCATTGCGCCCCCGTTGCTGACGCAGCACCTCGGCGCCAAAAAAGGCGTTGCGAATCTGGCGTGCGACATTCTCGGCTGTCAGCCCAAGACTGCGGCCTGCCGGCAGCAGTGTGAAGTCCAGCTGCTCCTTGCCGCTGGCAAAGCCGCTCGATACATCGTTGACGATCGGATAGGCGCTCAGTGCATCCGCCAGTTGCCGGCTGGCCTGTTCCAATACGCTGATATCCCGGTGATTCAATTCGATCGTGATCGCAGCGCCCGAGCCTGGCCCTCCGGCATCCGATTCGAACAGGATCGATTCGATGCCGGGAATATCACCGGTCATTTCACGCCAGCGATCGCTGAATTGCTCGGTACTCATGATTTTCTCGCGTATTTCCGGCGGTGCCAGGTAGGCCTGGACGCGGGCCAGATGGCTGCCGAGCGTTCTTTGGTTGTCGGAAGTACCAATTTCGGCAAAAATGCCGGTCAGCAATTGATCGCCGCCGGGTGTATTGTCCGCCACCCGCCGCGCGGTTGCCGACAGATAACTGGCAATGGCCTCGGTTTTGGCAACCGGCGTTCCGAATGGCATGACCAGAGTGACCTGGGCATAATCGGATTCTATTTTGGGAAACAGTGTCATGCCCATACGCCCGCTGATCGCGTAGGAAAGCGTTGCAATCAACAAGGCGAAGGCGGCGATTACGGTCAAATAGCGATGTTTCAGCGCCAGTTCGAGAAAAGGGCCATAGCCATGATGGGTCCAATGTCTGAAGCCATGGCTGAATTTTTGCTGCTGATGGTGTATCCAGGCCCGGATCCCATGCCGTTTCATCGGCTGCAGGCGGCTCAAGTGGTTCGGCAAAACGAACAGGCTTTCCACCAGCGATAGCAGGAAGACTGTGATGACGACCAGCGGAATCATGTAAAAGATTTTGCCCATGATGCCGGGTATGAACAGCAGTGGCATGAAAGTGGCGATGTTGGTCAGAATGCTGAAGGTGATCGGCATTGCCATTTCGCGCGCACCCCTGATTGCGGCATCGAGTGCCGTCAGGCCTTCCTGCCGGTAGTGATAGATATTCTCGCCTATAATGATCGCATCATCGACCACGATCCCCAGCGCGATGATGAACGCGAACAGTGTAATCATGTTCAGGCTGACCCCAATGCCTGGCAGAATCAGGAAGGATCCGAGAAAAGCGATCGGAATGCCCATCATGACCCAGAACGCCAGCCGCAACTCCAGAAATAGCGACAGCATGATGAACACCAGAGACAAGCCCAGTGCGCTGTTGCGCAACAACAGATCGATGCGCTGCGAATATTCCACCGATCGGTCACGGCGGATTTCCGCTGTGATCCCGTCGGGAAGCTCGGGGCCGATTTGTGCGATCATGCGTTTGACGGATTCAGAGATCTGAATCGGCGTTTGCTCTCCGACACTGAAAACCTGAATCATGACCGCCGGTTTGTTATTGAACGTCGCGTAATAATCGCTCTCATCGTAACCGTCGTTGACGCGGGCAATATCGCCCAGCTTGATCTGGCTGCCGTCCGCTGTGGTGACGATCGGCAGATGCGCGAATTGCCGTCCATATTCACGCCGCTCCTTGACGCGGATCAGGATTTCACCACTGTCGGTTTTGACGCTGCCGCTCGGCAGGTCGATATTGGCTGCAGTGATGCGTTGCGCGATCTCGCCCAGCGACAGCCGGTAGCGCCGCAGTTCTTCCTGGGGAACCTCGATCGCGATTTCCATCGGCTTGATGCCGCTCAGATCGATCTGGGTAATACCCGGATCCTGCAGCAGTTGATCCCGGAACTGTTCGGCCAGTTCATGCAGCACATTTTCCTGGGCATCGCCGTACAGAACGATCGAGATTACCTCCCGCCGGCGGGCGGATACGGCCACTTGCGGTTTTTCAGCGTCGAGCGGGAAAGTTGTGATGCGGTCGATTTCCCTCTGGATTTCCTGCACCAGCCTTTGCATGTTGGTGCCTCTCAGTGCATCGACGATGACCGTGCCGACATCTTCCTGGGCCGAGGAGTTGATTTGATCGATGCCTTCAAGTCCGCCAATGGCATCCTCTATCGCCAGAATAATGCCGTTTTCGATTTCCTCTGGGCTGGCTCCGGGGTATGCGACACTGATGCTGACAGTATCGATTTCAAACTCGGGAAACACTTCCTGCCGCATGCCGAGCAGAAATAAAAAGCCCCCGATCAGAAATACCGCCATGGCCAGATTGGCGGCAACGGTATGACCGGCCATCCAGGCGATTGGGCCTGCATGTTTCGAATGTTGTGCGGTGGGTATCATGGTTGACTGGTGGTCGGGTTGAGGTGCTCGGGTTCATGCGTGCGGAGCTGCATGTTTTGAACCGGAGCGGGCAAATTGCTGCTGACGATGCGGGGCTGGGCCGGCAGCGCTGCCGCACTCAGATAGACGTAACCTTGCTCGCTCCAGAGCGGTTCGATGGTGACGATATCCAGCCTGTTTTGTTCGGTCATCAGCCACAGCTGATTGCCGTCATGCAGCAGGGTTTCAGGAACTGGCAGCACATTGTTGAGCGTCTTTCCCGCTATCGCGACCTGTACCAGCGTGCCCAGTATCAGGCGTGGCGCGGTTTTGTTGGCGGGCTTGAGTCCCAGCGGGTCTTCCACCTCGACAATCAACTTGGCCATGCGGCCTTCCGGTTCCACGCCGGGCTTGAGCCGCTTGACCTTGCCAGTCCTGAAAGCGCCTGCGCCCCAGACCTGTTCGTAACTGATGGTCACGGCAGCACCCTGTTCGCCGTTGAAGCCTGGAATATCGATCCAGTTCAATTTGTTGAGCGGTATCGAGACATCGATCCAGAAAGTATCGGTCGCAACCAGCTGCACCAGCGGTGTGCCGGTCGAAAAAGTCGATACCCAGGAACCGATGTTGGCGTTGCGCTCGCTGACGACTGCATTGAAAGGTGCGATGGTGCGCGTGCGCTGCAGGCTCAGCCGGGCCTGTTCGAGCGCTGCCTGGGCGGCATCCAGTGCCGATTTGGAAGCTTCCAGATGGGGTTTGCGCTGCACTAGCTCGCTGGCCAGTTCGTCCAATTCTTCGCCGAGCAGCTGGTATTCACGTTGCGCGATCGCCTGTTGACCCAGTTCCAGCTTCAAGTTGAATTTGGCCCGCACCAGATCATCCTGCGCTTGGCGCAGGCGCAGTTTGTAATCGGTCGGATCCAGCCTGACGATTTCCTCGCCTTTCTTCAATAAGCCGCCCTCAATGAAATTCTTGCTGACCGACATGACCATGCCATCCACTTGCGAATTGAGATTGACGCTTTGCGAAGCGATCACATTGCCCAGTGCGAAAACTGTCACTTGGTGATCGATGGCGCCCGGTGTGATCACTTCAACCAGCGGGGCAGTGACGGTCACGGGTTTGCGTTCGGCTCTGGGTTTATTGGTCAGCCAGTAATATGACAGCGAACCGGCTACGGCAATGATTGATAGCGACAGAAACAGGATGAATAGTTTTTTAAGAAAATTAATCATTATGGATGGTTCTGATTGCTGAGGGTTGTGCGAGCGGCCAACCGCCTGCCAGCGAACGGTAGAGCTGGATCCTGAAATCGACCAGTTCACGTTCGGCGCGGATCAGTGTGCGTTCCATCGCCTGCAAGCTGTTCAGGGTCGAGAGCACGCGCAGGAAGTCGAAAACGCCGTAGGCGGAACGGATGCGAATATTGTCGTTGGCCTCGCTCAGATAACGCAGTTGCTGTTTCAGACTGTCCAGGCGCTCGCGTTGCCGCGTTTCCTGGGCGAGGGCATTCTCGACTTCCGCAAGTGATTGCAGCACGCTTTGTCCGTATAGGTTGAGCGCTTCTTCGGTTACCGCTCTGGTCCGCTCGACTTCGGCAACCCGTCGTCCGCCATCGACCAGTGGCAGCACCAGATTGCCGGCAAGCGTCGCGATCCAGTTATTGAAGAAAGCCTGAAGATCGGGAGCGGTGGTGTCGAGGCTGGCGGACAGGCCAATACGCGGGAAACGATCGGCCACTGCGGCGGCAACTCTGAAATTGGCAGCCTGCAAACGGTGATAGGCCCGGCGCACATCCGGGCGGCGTTGAATCAGGTTTGCGGTCAAGCCGGTTTCGGGCAGGTCGGTGAGTTCGGGAAAATGCTCGCTGACCATGATTTCCAGCGCGCCTGGCGCTTCCCCGGTCAATACTGCCAGGCGGTTCTTCAGGACATCGATATTGGCGCGCGCGGTATAGCGGTCACCGATCACACCTTCCAGCAATTGGCGTTGCTGGAACACGTCAGCGGCGGTCGCCTGTCCGCCCCGGAACCGGACTTCAACCAGATCGGCATATTCCTCGTTGATGACTATCTGGTTATTCAGCAAGTTGAGTTGTTTCTGCTGCTCGATCAATTGATACCAGGTGTGCGCGATTTCAGCCGACAAAGCGATTGCGGCGGTATGGATATCCTGTTCGAAAGCCCTGACATCCTGCTCGGCGGCATACCTGCCGGCCCGGATCCGGCCCCAGAGATCCAGCTCGTAGCTGGCGACCAGGCCCAGTGAAAAATTGTCGAACGTCGACGAGCCGGTTGCCGCATCATCGCTCATGAAGCGGCTCACCCCGGATGTCGCGTTAATGGCAGGGATCAGCTCGGAACCCGCTCTGCGGGCGATCGCCTGAGCCTGCTTGAGCCGTTCGAAAGCGGCGCTCAGGTTGAAATTCTGCTGCAGTGCCGTGTCAATCAGACGGTTCAATGCCGGGTCGTTAAAATCCTGCCACCAGCGATCCTGTAACGTTTCCTTGCCGCTGATCGAGAACGATGTGGGCAATGTCACCGGTACGTTGAATTCCTTGGGCTTGATGCTGCATGCGCTGAGCAGGCAAAGCAATAGTACGGCCGGATATTTCAACAGGGCCATGGATTGTCTCCATGTCCGTGTTCGAGCCGGTCGCGCAATGCGTGGATGGCGGCGAGCGAAAAGCCTATGACATGTTCGGCATAGGCGGCCGAATCGTCAAGTTCCGGGCAGGTTTTCATGGCCGGATAATTATTTTGAATATGTTTGATTCTCAGTAAATGAAAACACTGGCCGATGATGCTGGCGTGGCAATAATGAATAGTTTGGTCGTTCGCTTCAGGCCCCAGGCATTCCTTGATCAGTGCGAGCATTGCCCGGCGTTGTGGATTGATTTCCTTTTCCAGAATTTCCGGGAGCAATGCGGTCGGTTGAGCCATTTCCTTATTGATGATCGCAAAAAAATGCGAATCGTCGGCGGCGATCCGGGCGATCAATGAGCGGATACGGCCTGCCAGGCGCTGTTCAGGCGGGGCATCGGCTGCGATGCCGCCATCTGGAGGATGCATTGCAAGATCCCGATGGAAAGCATGACGCCAAGCCTCGAGATAAAGGCTTTGCTTGTCGCGGAAATAGTAATTGACCGCAGCGATATTGGTTTGCGCTTGTTTGCAGATTTCCGCAATTGTCGTTTCCTGGAAGCCTTTTTCAGCAAAAATCCGGCTGGCTGCGGCGATAAGTCGCATTCTGGTTTTGGAAAGCTTCGGTGGTGAATGGGACATCATGGCCTGTTTTCAAACAAAAGATTCAAATATATATTTAAATTGTCTGCTAGACAAATGCACAGTGCCATTCGAAGCATGCTGCAGACCGAACAATGGTTGTTGACAGAGACTTGATTGAATGGATAAGACGATGCCGGTGATCGATACGTTCCGTTACCACTTCATTCAGAACTATAGCTGGATGACGGGACTCTGACTCTCAATGGTTGGCGGTCGCCGCGACAGATCCAGATCCCCGGTGGAACGGGACAACCCGGTTCGCGAGGATTTTAATCCAGTTCTATCGTGATTGCGTAGCGGCAGCGTCAACTTTCACATTTTTTTCACAATCGTTGCAAAGTGCTTACGCATTTGCTGCGTAAAGTTGTTTGCAAGCGCAGCCAGGATGCTGCGCCGATAAACACGATCGATTCACTCATTAACCAGGAGACTCAATTATGAACGCTAAAATGTTTGGTATCGTATTTGCCTTGGTCCTTCCCTTGTCGTCCGTCGCATACGCCAGCGAGAAAGGTGATCATCAGCAGTATCGCGCGAAGAAGATGGAGCGGCTAGAAAAGGAGCTGTCGCTGACCGAGGACCAGAAAACTCAAATGGAAGCACTCTTCAAGCAACAGAAACAGAAATTCAAGGCAATCCGTGAGGAAACCCAATCAGAGCTGCAAACGATATTGACACCTGAACAGTTTTCCAAACTGGAAGAAATGAAGCAGCGCCGTTACGAGAAATGGCGTGAAAAACATCAGGCACGCAAGCAGGAAAAAGTGGAATCTTCCGAGTAAACCCAGCCTGATCCCGCAGCGGCTACCCTATGGGTGGCCGTTGCATGCCTTCCTTTCATGCAGGGCGCGTTCACGCACCATGAACCAAGACATATAAATATGTATCAATCTGGTAATTGAATCGCTATTCAGCGGCTTCACCACCCATTGCATCGATCAGATCGGGCAACAATTGCTTGAGTTCCTCGGTCATCAGGAAGAAGTCGCTGGCAAACTGTTCTTCGGCCGATTCGGCCGGCTCCTCGTTGATATCCAGCAAGGTCAGCCGCTTTACCTGCAGATTCTCATCCAGTACAAAAGAGATCCTGTCTTCCCAGACCATGGCCAGCTTGGTCACTTCTTTGCCGGTGCCGACATGCTTGGCGATTTCCTGTGGATCGAGGGGATGCCGGGTATAGCTCACCGAGACTTTCTTGTCATCCCTGCTCCGGAATACGCTATCGCTGTCGACCGAAAATGCCGCAGGCGGCTCATCGCCCGATAACCACCGCGTCATGGCCGATGTCGGTGACAAGGTCGTGCGGATGCGCCGCAGTGCGAGGCTTGGCATCGATTTGAGCAAAGCTTCCGTCAATGCATCCGCTTTGGCGATATTGGCACTATCGATAACAAACCAGCCGTCAACCGGATCGATCCATGCATAACTGGCCTGGCGGACAGTGAATGCGCGCGCCAGCAATTCGTAATAGGCGGCTTCCTTGATTTCTTTTTTCTGTTTGCGGCCGGGTGCGAATCCCTGCCGCGCTTCCATTTCCTGCGCTCTGGTCTGGGCCAGCTGATTGACGACCGAAGCCGGCAGTAATCTCTTCTCTGTTCCGAGCGCAATCAGCATTTGCTGTCCACGCGCATAGACCAGCTGGTCTTTTTCAATGCCGGGCGGCACCCAGCCCTGGCTCTGCATTTCCGTGCTGAGACAAGCCTGCAACGGGCGCTTTGATAACAATTCCTCCAGTTCGGCAGGTGTGATTTGCCAGTCAGTAAAGCGATATATTTGTAAATTCTTGAACCACATGTCGTATGAATTGGAGCGTTGATTGATTAGGAGTGGATGGCTAAATGAGAAATCTGGATGCAATCATCTAACCGCTTATAGGATGCAGATACTGTTGCCAAGCGAAGTGTCTGTAGCCGGATGCGTATTCTATCGGTTCATGGCCCAACGTAAAAGAATTGACTGGTATGGCAAGGAATGATTTCTTAAATAAGTCTACTTTGGTAGACTGTCAGAAAGTCTGGCAATAGGGTTGTGCGCAAATGTTTAAGCAGCCAAGGCTGGGCAGTTATCTTTTCCAAGAGCGGCATTCCCGTTGGAAGTGCTTTGGCAAAGTATCAGGATTGCTTTCGATCAGCCAAGTGTGGCGCTCGCTGAGAACAGGAGGAGACAAGAATGATGCTGAAAACCGGCTGCGACATTGTATGCATCAGCCGCTTCCAGAAGCGTTTGTTCGAGAGTGGTTCAAGTTTTGTCGAACGCTTGTTTCTACCCGCCGAGCTTTGTGGCCGCTCCAGCCAGCAGCTGGCCGGGATTTTTGCAGCGCAGGAGGCGGTAGGCAAGGCCCTGTCGCTGATGCCCGGACACTGGCTCAATATCGGTATCGAGCATGCCGCATCCGGTGCGCCGCAGGCCGTGCTGACTGCTCCCTATCCTGGTCTGGAAACACTCAGCGTTTCCATTTCCCATGACGGCGATTACGCCATGGCTTTTGCCGCGGCCTGGGTGCAATGAAATCGCTGGCGGCTTTACTGGGGGAACGCATCGCCCAGCATGGCTCGCATCTGGCGATCCAGTATCGGCCGCGTTACCGTACCATACGCTGGCGTTACGAGGATATGGGCAGGCGGATTGCCGCGCTGGCAGCCGTGCTGGAAGAACAAGGCGTTGGGCATGGAGACCGGGTGCTGCTGTTTGCGGAGAACTCACCTGATTGGGCTGCCGCATTTCTTGCCATACTGACGCATGGCGCTGTTGTCGTGCCGGTCAATCCTAAAAGTACTGGCGGTCAGATTGAGCGCCTGGTTGCCTCGGCCAATCCAAAATGCCTGCTGATTTCCAGTCATGCCATGTGGCCGGCATCCCCCATGCCGACGATTACCATTCAGACGGCCGGCAAGGAAATCCGGGACGAGCTCCGGTGGCCAGCTGTATCCGAAAATAGTGCAATCGCAGAGATCATCTATACTTCCGGCACCACCGGCGATCCCAAGGGCGTCATGCTGAGCCATGAAAACCTGCTGTCGGATCTGGAAGCGGTATCCAAGGCCATTCCGCTGGCACCGCATCATCATGTTGTCAGCCTGGTGCCGCTGTTCCATGCCTACGGCCAGATGACCAGTCTGTTTTGTCCTTTCTACGCAGGCTGCGCCGTTACCTACCTGCCAACGCCGACTTCCCGCACCATTCTCGAGACCTTTGCGCATACGCCAGTGACTCACCTGGTGGCCGTGCCGGAAGTCTTGAAAACCATGATGGACCGCTTGGAAGAGCGGATCGGGCGACTGCCGGGTTTTATACGGCGTCCTGTCGGCCGGCAGATTTGCCGCCGTATTTTCGGTCCGCTGGAAGCCATTGCCTGCGGGGGCGCGGCGCTCGACCCGGTGGTGGAAGAAAAGTGGTGGTCGCTCGGTCTTGAGGTTTTGCAGGG
This sequence comes from Nitrosomonas halophila, assembly GCF_900107165.1. Taxonomy (GTDB): domain Bacteria; phylum Pseudomonadota; class Gammaproteobacteria; order Burkholderiales; family Nitrosomonadaceae; genus Nitrosomonas; species Nitrosomonas halophila. The sequence goes on along the minus strand of NZ_FNOY01000061.1, from coordinate 1,640 downwards.
GTATGGGCTGACGGAGACCAGTCCGATTCTGACAGTGAATACACCGGACAGCCACCGCATCGGCTCGGTGGGTAAACCGATCGAAGGGGCGGAGATCCGCATTTCGACCGATGGAGAAGTCCTGGCACGTGGCCCGATGGTGATGGCAGGCTATTATCATGATGCCCGGCGTACCGAGGCCGCTTTTGCCAGCGGCTGGTTCAAGACCGATGACGGCGGGCGGCTGGATGAGGATGGCTATCTGTATGTGTTTGGGCGCAGGCGGTACATGATCCTGGGGCCCAGCGGCGAGAATGTGTTTCCCGAGGATATCGAAGCCGAGCTCAACCGCAATCCGGCAGTGACTGACAGCGCTGTCATCGGCCTGGAGAAGGAAGGAAAGACCATCATTCACGCCGTGCTGCTGTGCGATCCGGCTGCTGGCGAAGCGGCGATCGCGCGCGCCAACCGGAACCTGGCGCCACACCAGCAAATCATGAGCTGGTCGGTCTGGCCCGAGCCGGATTTCCCGCGCTCTGTCACGCGCAAGGTCAAGAAGGAAGAAGTCATGCATCAGTTGGCCGAGCAGGAGGGTGCCCACAAAGTTGAGGTTTCGGCCGAGGTGACGCCTCTCAAACGTCTCTTGGGGCAGGTGACGGGTGTCCCGCCGGATACGATGGGCGAGGCGACGCTACTCGGTGCTGATCTTGGCATCGATTCCCTGTTGCGGATCGAACTGGTTTCCCGGATCGAAGACCAATGGGGCATCGCGATCGAGGAAGTCCAGATCACGCCGCAAACGACCGTCGGTCAGCTGGAGACCCTGCTCGAGACACAGCAACGAATTGCGCCGCAACTGAGCAAATATCCGCGCTGGTCGCTCAAACCCTGGGCGAGACGGTTGCGGCCCTATGCGCAATGGTTCTTTCTGCAATCCTGGATTTCGTTATGTTGTCGGCTGCGGGTCGAGGGAGCAGAACACCTGGAAGGGCTGCAAGGGCCGGTAATCTTCATGGCGAATCACCGCAGTTTCCTCGATTCCGCCGTAGTTACCTTCGCATTGCCCAAGCCGTTCCGCTGGCGGCTGGGGATTGCGGCGGCAACCGATGTTTTCTATCAGAAATATGCCTGGTCAGTGCCGATCGGAGAGCTGGCGCTCAACGCGTTTCCATTTCCAACAGGGGTCAATGAAAACATCCGGCCGGGCCTCGAATATTTTGGCCGTTTGCTCGACGATGGCTGGAATGTGCTGATTTTCCCGGAAGGGCGCCAGAACCGGGAGGATCTCGGCATCCTGCCTCTCAAAGGCGGAACTGGGGTGATTGCGATGGAAATGCAGGTGCCGGTCATACCGGTAGTGGTCGAAGACACCGAAAAAGTCATCCCGCCCGATACCGTTCTGCCGCGAGCGATTGCCGCCGTGACCGTTCGCTTTGGCAAGCCGATGCAGATAAACGCCACGGATAGCTATGCTACCACCACCGCCCGCATCGAAGCGGCGATGCAGGCGTTGCTGACGGCTGCGCCAGCTGCTTCCTCTGACTGAAGGACACCTCTAAAAATTCAGGCTCCTCGGCAGAATTTGTGGGTAACCGAAAGCGCCTTTTGTAAGACCATGGCCGGTGATAGTGGAGCACCCCGCCCAATCTCTGAGAAGATGA
>NZ_FNOY01000006.1 GCF_900107165.1 Nitrosomonas halophila | reverse complement strand
TGAATCAGCGTATCCTGGCTTTTATTGAGTTCTTCAATGAAACCTTGGCAAAGTCGTTTCGCTGGACTTATATTGGCAAACCTTTGCTCGTATAGGTTATCGGATATATTTCGGATGCTGGGTACTAGAGAGTATAATCCTCTGATTGATAATAAAAAAGGAAGTGGCGGCATGTCATGTTTTAAGCTTTTTTATTTTTATTTGATGGCTGGAATCGTTCTGGTGACGTCTGGACGATTGATGAGCAGGATCTCCGCAATTCTTTCGGCAAGGAGCTGGAATAACGACCGTACTCACATTTTACCGCTATGTGTGAGCTTATTGCTGGCATCCTGTGCTATGGGGCCTGATTATTCGCGACCTCCTGTTGATCTCGCTGAAAAATTTCGTATGACTGAAGTGGAGGGGCCGTCCATAGCCAATCTTCCATGGTGGGAATTGCTCAGGGATGAGGTATTGCAGCGGCTTATCAGGCAGGCTTTGTTGGGAAACAAAGAACTCAAGGCAGCCGCAGCCAGTGTTGATGAGCTTCAGGCGCGCCTGGGCATGGCCCGGATGGACTTTGTTCCGGATATGAGAATAGATGCCAATGCGCCTGCGTTTGGTACCCTTGGCGGTTTCCGCCAGCCTGGATTTCCCACACCTTACAATTATTTCGGGCAAACCATTCTGAATTGGGAGCTGGATTTCTGGGGAAGGATACGTCGCGCCAATGAGGCTGCCCGTGCTGATTTGGTCGCGCGCGAAGAGAGTCGGCGTGCGATTGTGTTGACTCTGGTCAGCGCTGTGGCCCATTCCTATTTCGATTTGTTGCAGTTTGACATGCAGCTTGATATAGCCCGTCGAGCTTTGCATTCATGGGATGAGTCAGTTGCGATTTCCCGGGCACAGTTACAAGGCGGTTTGATTTCTCGCCTTGATTTGGACCAATTTGAAGCGGAGCACGCCAGAGCAGCGGCAAGGTTGGCTGAGCTCGAAAGACAGACTGCCCAGAAACAGAATGAACTCAGCGTGTTATTGGGCAGCATTCCAGCACCGATTCCGCGCGGGCTTGTACTGACAAAGCAGTTGGTTCCGCCTGAGATACCGGTAGGCTTGCCATCCGATCTGTTACAACGGAGACCCGATATACTTGAGGCCGAGCAACAGCTTGTAGCAGCTACTGCTAGAATTGGGGTTGCTAAGGCTTCGCGGTTTCCCAAATTTTCACTTACTGGTTTTCTGGGTGTTTCAAGTCCTGCGTTATCCAATTTGCTGCAATCCGGCAGTGAGTTCGGAGCAGGAGGTCTCGGGCTTGCTGGGCCTTTGCTCAATTCACAAACGTTAGGCTTTGAGCAGCGAGCGGCAGAAGCGCAGGCGCGACAAGCACTGGCGAAATACGAGCAAACCATACTGGTGGCCCTGCAGGAAGTCGAGGACGCCTTGATAGCTATTCGGACGGCAAGTGATCAGCGAAGCGCAAAATTGCGGCAAGTCGAAGCATTGCAATCGGCTTTGCGGATTGCAAATCTGCGTTACGAGAGCGGCATTACCAGCTATGTCGATGTGCTGCTCGCAAAAAGAAATTTGTTCGATGCCGAGTTTGATTTGATGTCCATGCATCGTTTGCATTTGGTTTCTGTCGTTCAGCTTTTTAGGGCACTGGGGGGGGGCTGGAATCCGGATGAAGCGCTCAGCCTGCCACCAGCGGTAACACGTGAAATATCTTATGAAAACTGAATGAGAAAAATCCCACTTGCTGAAATTTAGGGAAATCGGATTTACCTCACAATCGATTCGGTAATTGACTATGTTGACTGATTCTATAAGCAAACCTGCCCAAGAAATCCTATATTTAGGATTGTTTCTGACTATCCTGTTGCTTGCTGGCTGTTCAAAAGCTCCATCTACTGAATCGCTGCCAGCAATTCCACAGGTAGAGTTCATTTCAGTGACTACTCGAACCATTCCGGATGAGCCAGAATTCATTGGGCAGACGGAAGCTTTTCGCCCGGTTGAGATTCGTCCCCAAGTAAGTGGAATCATAAAGAAAGTATTCTTTACCGAGGGCCGAAACGTTAAAAAGGGTGACCAACTCTATCTCATCGATCCTGTTCCATTCAGGGCGATTTATCTTAGCGCGAAGGCAAGGGTGGCACAGACTCAGGTCAGACTGGATCAGGCCAAGCAGGATCTGGCACGTGTCCAGCCTCTTCTTAAGCAGCAGGCAGTCAGCAAAAAGAATGTCGATGATGCGGTTGCAGAAGTAGGCGCAGCCAAAGCTGCTTTGGAGGCTGCGCAAAGCGATCTCATCAAGGCGAAATTCGATCTGGATAATACGTTGATCACTGCGCCGGTGGATGGCCGGATTGGCCGCAGCCATTTTTATGAAGGGCGTCTTGTTTCCGCCCAAACGACCTTGCTGGCTACGATAGATCAGCTGGACCCAATGTATGTCAACGTGAGTGTTCCGGAAAGCTATTTGCTGCGCCGGCGCCGTGAACTGGCCGAACATAAAGTTGAGCGGCCCGATATCTTCCAGCTGCGCGGCTTGATGACTTTCTCCGATGGCAGTATTTATCCTGAAGAGGGCGTGCTGGATTTTTCGGATGTCGCTTTACGTCCCGAGACCGGGACGTTACAGGGTCGTTTTGTCTTTCCCAATCCTGAGGGAAAAGGATCGCCCGGACAGTCCTATTTTTATCCTGGCCAATTTGTCAAGGTTCGTATCAAAGGCTATAGCCGTATCGATGCCATTCTCATTCCCCAGCGAGCTGTTCAGCAGGGACCGACTGGGTCATTTGTTTACGTTATCAATGGGGAAGAAAAAATAGAACTTCGTCCTGTTCAGGCCAGCAGCTGGCATGGGACTGAGTGGTTGATCGAGAAAGGCCTGCGTGCAGGAGAGCGGGTGGTGGTGGAAGGCCTCTTTCGGATTCAGCCAGGTGTTCAGGTAGATGCCGTGCAGTATCGGAATAGTCACAGCACGCCTGATCATCCCGACGAACAAACAGAACAAACTGTGAGAAATATGCCATGAGCCCGCGTTTTTTTATTGATCGGCCGATTTTCGCATCGGTCCTGTCCATCATTATTATCGTAATCGGCCTGGTTTCCTTGCAGAAGCTGCCAGTTGCACAGTTTCCCGAGATTACCCCGCCGATGGTGCAAATTGATGCCGATTATCCTGGTGCGAGCGCCGAGGTTGTGGCAGAGGCTGTGGCGCGGCCGATCGAGGTGCAGCTTCCTGGCATCGACAAATTGCTGTATTACGAATCCACGAGTACAAACGATGGGCACATGACGATGAAGCTCACGTTTGAGATAGGAACTGATGTAGATATTGCACAGGTTCAGACGCAGAACAGACAGCGTTTAGCTGAGCCACAATTGCCGGACGAAGTCATTCGTCAGGGGATAACGGTCAAAAAAACATCGCCGAATCTATTGGCGGTTATAGCACTGAGTTCTACCGATCCAGAACACGACACAATTTTTCTGTCCAATTATGCATTGTTGAGAATTCTCGACAATGTCAAGCGCCTGCCGGGTGTCGGGGATGCAATTATCTTTGGTGGCCAGGATTACTCCATGAGATTGATTCTCGATCCTGTCCGTATGGCACAACTTGATCTCACACCGACTGAAATAGCGGCAGTTGTTCGGGAGCAAAACCGTGATTTTCCAGCCGGAAGAATAGGGCGCGAACCTACCCCTCAGGGAACGGAGCTTACCATTCCAGTCATTACACGTGGACGGATGAGTGAAGTCAAGGAATTCGAGGACATGATCGTTCGGGCTTATCCGGATGGTTCTATGGTGCGGCTCAAGGATGTGGCAAAAATTGAGCTGGGCGCTCAATCCTATGATCTGGAAGGAAGATGGAATAAGCGCCCGAATACCTTCATCTTGACATTTCTTTCGCCAGGCGCCAACGCGCTGGATACAGTTCAAGGCATTCGCCAGGAAATGGAAAGGCTCGCTAGAGGTTTCCCGGCTGGCGTATCCTACGATATCCCTTATGATACGACTGCATTTATCGATGTTTCTATTCAGGAAGTTGTCAAAACACTCGTAGAAGCAACACTACTGGTCATATTGGTTGTCTTTCTTTTTCTCCAGAGCTGGCGTGCGACACTTATTCCGGCTGTCGCGGTGCCAATTTCTCTGATTGGGACATTCGCGGGCATGCAAGCACTGGGATTCTCGGTCAATACACTGACACTTTTTGGCATGGTTTTGGCAATCGGCATTGTGGTCGATGATGCGATTGTGGTGGTAGAGAACGTTGAGCGACACCTGTCCAAGGGCAGGCTATCACCCAGAGAGGCGGCAAAGCGAGCAATGGATGAAGTGACCGGTCCAGTAATTGCGATTGTACTGGTGCTGGCAGCCGTGTTTGTGCCCGCTGCATTTTTAGGGGGTATTACTGGCGAATTGTACAAGCAGTTTGCAATTACTATTGCGTTGTCTGTCACCATTTCCGGATTTGTGGCGCTTACGCTCAGCCCCGCTTTATGTGCGCTGGTCCTCAAGCCGGGCCATGATTCTCCAAAAGGATTCTGGAAACTCTTCAATCGATCATTTGAATGGTTCCAAGCGCGGTATGTTGGGGTTGCCGGACTGATTATTAGGCGATCAATGATCGCATTGGCTATTTTCTCAGTTTTAATACTCGTTATAGCGGGTTTGTTTAGAACCATTCCGGAAAGCTTTCTTCCAGAAGAAGATCAGGGCTATTTTATTACTGTGATTCATTTGCCAGATGGCGCGTCTTTAACGCGAACAACCGAGGTGCTTGACAAGGTAGAAGACTACTTTCTGTCGATTCCGGCGGTTCACTCAACCGATACTCTGGCGGGGCAAAATTTCGTATTTGGAACACGTGGCGCGAATCAGGCAACAATGTTTGTTCCGCTGAATCACTGGGATACACGAAAAAATGCAGACGAACAAGTACATGGTCTGATAGCAGCGGCTTTCCAGGAATTTGCCAAAATACCAGAAGCCCTGATTTTAGCCTTCAATGCGCCATCGATCAGTGGGCTCGGCTCCACCGGAGGGTTCTCGGTTCAGGTGCTGGACCCAAGTGGTGGTGATTTTTCAAAATTTGCTGCGATCGCACAGGCATTCATCACCAAAGCGATGGAGCACCCGGCCATTGCGGTTGCCAATACAAATTTCCGTTTAAGCGCACCCAGATTATTTGCCCACGTAGATCGTGAGCGCGCGAAAGCACTGGGCGTACCTATTTCTGATGTTTTCGATACTATGCAGGCTTATTTTGGTAACTTGTATATCAACGATTTCATAAAATTCGGTCGTATCTACAAAGTACAAACTGAAGCGCTTCCAGAATATCGGTCCAATCCGGATGATATCAGCAAAATATATGTTCGCGCCCGGAACGGCACCACATCAACCATGATTCCCCTGGATGCCGTTGTCTCGACCGAATTTAACAGCGGACCGGATCCTGTTACGCATTTCAATGGATTCAATTCCGCACTCGTATTGGGAAGTGCTGCACCCGGTTATAGCTCAGGGCAGGCTCTTGAGGCGCTGGAGCAGGTGGCTAACGAAATCCTTGTTCCACAAGGTTACACGCTTGACTGGAGCGGTATTTCGTATCAGGAGCGTAAGGCTGGCGGACAGTCCATTTTGGTATTTGCATTTGCATTGCTCATGGTCTTCCTGGTATTGGCTGCATTGTATGAAAGCTGGTCTGTTCCCTTCGCGGTTATTCTCGCGATACCTTTCGGAGTACTGGGTGCGTTGCTGGCGATCTGGGCAAGAGATCTAACCAATGATATTTATTTCCAGATCGGATTGATAACATTAATTGGACTCGCTGCCAAGAATGCGATTCTGATCGTTGAATTTGCAAATCAACGACGTGCTGCAGGTATGTCATTGACTGATTCGGCTATTGAGGCTGCACGTCTTCGCTTCCGTCCTATTATCATGACATCCATGGCCTTTATTCTGGGCGTGCTTCCGCTTGTGATCGCTTCGGGAGCGGGTGCGGCCAGCCGCCATTCCATCGGAACGGGTGTGTTTGGGGGAATGCTTGCAGCTACATTCCTGGCAATTTTCTTTGTGCCACTCTTTTTTGTCCTGATCGGGAAAATTGCACGACCAACCGGGCGTCAAACACCCAGAATTGACAAGAGGCCAGTAGAGGCAAGCGATTCTCCCGCCAAAGAACTGGAAGGAGGTGGGCCTTAACAGGCCGTTGCTGAGTCAAAAATATGGAATAAGTTGCCGATGATGTGCCCGTGAGAGTGTGATGGGCAGAAAGGGGAGCAGCATAACCGGCCGCTGGGTTTATACTCATCGCCGCCGGTGTCTATGCAACAGAAGACTGCGGTCGTGGCCATGCCGAGAGGACAGTTACATGGATTTTGAATATAAAATGCTTGGAGAATCCGGGATAATCGCTCACCCCAGCACCTGTTACTCTTGCCTGCTCACGCGGGTTGGTCGTCGGCTATGAGGGTTGCAGGAATCAATCCTGTCCTTGTTGCAGTTGCTGCGCAAGAAGCCGGGTCTCATTTGAAAGTTGCAGATTGAACCCCTGGTGTAGAATCTGATGGCATTGATGATAAATCTGTAGTGCCCGATCAGGCTGGCCGAGATTGCGGTAATGTATCATCAGGCGCCGATAGTTTCCCTCGATCAGCGGCCTGAATTCCAGCGCCTTGTGCAGCAAGGCGCAGACCTGCTTGATTTCCCCCTGCCGCTCATGGTAATCGATGGACTGGTCAAGTGCTTGACACAATTTGTTCAGCAATTGTGCCTGCTTCAGTATCACAGGCCCGGTACTGGTATTTTTCAGGAATGTGTCCTGGTACAGAGCCAACAAGCGGTCGGTCAACTTGACGATGACAGGAGACGGCTCGTTGCGCTGCAGGGCTTGCTCAAGCGTAACGATCGTGGCTTCAAATGCCCATAAATCCAACCAGCAATAATTTTCATTGAGGGATACCAAGCCGGCATTCAGTAGTATGGCTTCCTTTCCGATCAGCTTGCGCAGCCGGTGGAGCGAGGTTTCCAGGGCATGTCTGGCCAAATCGCCATCTGCATCCGGCCAAAGCATTTCGGCCAGCTGGTCGCATTGAATATGCCGGCCACCCAGGAGCACGAGTGATTCCAACAACTCGAGTATTTTCTTCTGGCTTTTGCAGCAATGCTCGATCGGCCTGCCTTCGGCGGCGACAATCAAAGTGCCAAAGCTGTGGATGCGGACCGGCCATGGCCATTGGGCAAGATACGAGGGCGGGTGGACCGGTAAGCGGTAACGTCTGAGCAGGCGAATGGCAAATGCTTTCTCGATATCATGCTCGATCGCTACCAGGCAGAGCGATTCCACTATCTTGGGTTGCCAGTTGGTGCAAAAATAAACCTGCTCGGCGCTCATGATACGCAGCAATGGTTTGAGTGCGTCGATGGTGCGCGTTTCGTTCCGCTGTGCATGGGCCAGCCACGCATCCGTCATGTGATACTGGATTATGGTGAATGGGGTGGGCATGTCTTTGACCGATTTGTGCAGCCGGGACAGTGTCGATTCTGCTTGACGCCATTGCGACAATCCAGTCAGGATTTGCGCCTCGAGTGCCAATGCATAAACATGGCCGATTCCCCAGTGCGCCAGTTTTGCCCAGCGCAGCGCCTGCCTGTTCTGTTCCAGGGCGTAGTGCAAGTGGCCGGATAATGTGGCGATCCATGCAGTATGCGCATAGAGCAGGGCGCTGGCGCCACGTTGTTCGAGATCGACTGATTTCATCGCCTGGAACAAGGCATCCTCGGCGTTGGTGAGATTACCCTCGGCGATGTGGCAATCAGCGATGCCGGTAAGCAATAGATGCTTGAACAAACCGATCTTCGATAGGGTTGATAATTCAAGCCCTTGATGGGCATATTCAAGTGCTTTTTTGGTGTCGGCAGCGTACAGCCTAAGAAAGAGCAACAGATAGGCGCTCATGATGCGTACCGGAGCGGACAGCGTGTCCTCTGCCAGTGCCGATTGCAGGCAGGGTACGATCATCTGCAGTCTGGCCGGTCGTGTCGTGAGTGAATAATAGCTGCCCAGTGCCACCGCCAGTTCATATTTTGCGTTGCCAGGCGGAGCGGTGCAGAAAAAAGCTTCGCAGTGCTTGCGCAACCGATGCAGATCAGCAGGGTGGGCGTGATAAGTGGCGCATGCATGGAGCGCCTTGGCCTGGCACTGAATATCCACTGCCGGAACCGGGCAAGGCAGGTACTGCTTGCGCAGTTCTTCGAAGCGTTTCAGCCAGCGTTTTACTCCGGAAAAATCGTTCCAGGCAAACAGGATCGATTCAACTGCTGCCTGCCAGGCAGTGTAAGCGCCTTTCGCGTCGCGCTTGATCATGAACTGGCGATAACTGATCTCCAGTCGCTGCTCGGCTGCACAGGGGGCGGTTGATTGCAGCGCAATGGCATACCAATAGTTCAACCAGGGATCTGCATCCAGATAGCCATCCGGAAACGCCTGCATGAGCTGGCTGACAGCGAGTGCTTGCCCCGTTCTGATCAATCGCTCTGCTTGCTGGATCAGTATATCTTTCAAGGCGGACCAGTCTTCCAATTGCTGGTAAAGCGACATGGCCAGCATGGCTTCATCCTGCTTGACGAGAATGGCTGCTGCTTTACGTTGTGCGTGCTGCCAAGCATCCGGCGTAAGAAGTGCCGGGGCTTGCTGCAGCAGCAATTCTCTGAGTAGGGGATGAAAGCGATAAATGGGGAGGGAATCCGGCTTTGTTGAGCATTCGGTCAGGAAATTGCGAACAGCCATTTCATCGAGATATTGCTGAGCCAGTCGACAGCCAGTCAGTTGAGCGCTGGTTTCCGCAGTGAATTGGGGGAGCAAGGCATTGGCAGCTAGAAATACCTGCAGGGACGGCGGAATATGGGCAAGTACTTCCGATGTCAGATAATCGAAGAGATGCGTTCTGGAGTCGGGATTGTAGGACCGGTCAGCGATACAGGCTGATTGCGCCAGCATCACCATCCCGGCTGCCCATCCTTCTGTCCAGGATTGGATGCGATGGATCAGTTGATCATCCAGGTATGGGTTCAACCATTTCAGAAAGCTGTAGCTTTCCTGGCCATCGAACCGTAATGTACGGCTGCCCATTTCCGTAATCTGTTCTGGTGGCAGCGATCGATTCAGTACAGGAGAGAGCTGGTTTCTGCTGGTGCAGATAATTTGTAGGCCGGGGGGCAGCTGATTGACGGCTGCATGCAAGAGGGGCAGGAAATTGGCGCTTTTTTCCATCTCCTGACAATTGTCCAGCACGATGACCGTTTCTGTGGTGAGTACAGTGAAAAGCCGCTCGAAATAGCCACGTGCAAAATTTTCCAGGCTCCGCGCGTCGCCAGGGGGGTGGCGTGTGGGCAAATTCAGTTTTTTGTGGGGATGATTTTTGCGGGCAGCCAGTGACAGGAAATGAATAATATCGGCCGGGTTATTATCCTGCCCATCAATTCCATACCATAGAAAGGAAGCTTGCCGCTTTTCCAGCACATCTCTCACGAAGATGGTTTTACCCGATCCGGGAGGACCGCTCACCCACATCAGCCTTGCTGCCTTTCTTTGCTCGGCAAGTGCCAACAAGCGAGTGCGCTCGAAGACATGCAAATGGTCTGGCGGCACGATTCTGGCAGGATGCATACGCATTTTAATGACAACCCCCCTATCCCAAATCGATCTTTTATTCAATTTGTATGTTGTTTGTGAGTCTACTCTTGGTAGCTTTGTATGCAAAGTGGATTTTTACTGGGTGAGTGGATGGAAAGGCAATCCAGCCTGAAAGCAGGCGGCAACATGAAAATACTGGATTACGCAATATGCCTGTCGACCATGACGAAGCGAACGATTATGTCTTCGGTATTAATGTGCTGCCTGGGGATTATTGGTCGAGATCGAAAAAGAGAGGGTTTGTTTCGATTGGGTGTTCTTGAACAGCCGGTTTGATTGCCGGCCGGTTCTTTAAGAATGCGTTGTGTCACTAGCAAAGAGAGGAGGTCACTGATGATTTCGTTGAATAAAATCTTTCATCGCAACATTCCGATTATCGCGCTATTTCTACTGATATCGGTTGCAATGCCTGCCGGTGCGAATGGTCACCATCACAATTCGTTGTTGCCGGTTCACCAGTATCCCAATGTTTATAATCACTACCTGCAACCGGTTGTCACTGCTATCGATTATCATTCCAGGATGCTTTACCTGTTTAATTATGAGGACGATAAGCTCATCATTGTGGATCCGGCCAGCATCGATCACTGGCCCGGGAATATCCCATTGCAGCATACGGTTGTCCTGCCGGAAGGCAACAAAATCTTCGTCACATCGGATAATACCCAGGAACATCCGGCTTACATCATTGCTTTGAGGGTCGATCACCTTGACTGGGATGCCGGTACAGTCAGTTTGGCCGTCGAGACGGTCTTGGCTGCGGATACTGCGGGTACCCCAGCCGAGCTGCCCTTTGTCGAAGCGATCAATCGTAATCAGGCTGTTCCCGCTTGGTTGCAGGCCGGATCGACCCAGATTCATGGGCCCACGCTGCTGCCTTACTCGGATTATCTCTACTTTACCGAATTCACTTCCGACCGGGTGCGGGTGATCAACCACAGGACCAATGAATTTGCCAGTGTTGATCCCATCAGTATCCCCGACTATACGGAGCAGACGCATGGCATCAATTTCAATAAATCGGGTACGGTTGGCCTCGGAACTGGTTATTTCTTTGATAACAGCGTGATCGATGTTTACAGAGTCAACCGTGAAACCGGTGAATTACAGGCAGCTGGTCAGATCATGCTCGGCGATGAGAGACGGCATGCAGCGTTTACCCATTTTGTCTATTGGTTGGACGAGCGCTTTGCGCTGACCGCTTCGATGCAGTTTGATAAAACCTCGCTGACTTCTGCCGCCACACAGGCAATTATCCCGCCGAGTGTTTGGCTGATCGACACTCTGGAGGGGCGTGCTACGCAGATCCTTAGGCATACCCGGCATGTCCGTGGCCGAGGCGTTTTCCGTTCCGCTTCCGATCTGGCAGTCGTCAACGGCAAGCTCTATATCGCCGAGGAGGATACCATTGACTATGAATTTGGAAGAGACGGCTATGTATCGATCTTCGATTTGAGCGATCGTTATCGGCCCCGCTTCATCAAAAGACTCCGGCCCGGCCACGAGCTGCCGACCGGCTATGCGGTAGCACATACAATCAGCCCAACACCTGACAATCGCTATCTGATGCTGGCAAGCTGGGTGTCCGGTTACGTAGTCAAGATCGATACGACGACAGATACCGTCGTCAAAGTGTTCGGACCCGAGGATGGACTTGTGATGCCGCATGGCATCTTTGCTGCCGGCGCTACCCGTTGATCCTGAATGCAGAATAGTGTTGCGCGCCGGTTCATCTGTTCATCAACTGGCAGCAGGAATAGATGACCGGTCGCAAGCTGGTCTGTGCCGGTATTTCTGAACAGAGTGGAGGATTTGGCCATGAAACAGAAGAGACTGGTTATGCAAACAATCCAGGCAGTTCTATCGAGGCTGCGGATCGTGACAATGTATCTCATCCTGTTTGTCGGTGTCCCAAGCAGTTTACAGGCAGCCCCGTTTATTCTGTCACAACCGGTGGCGTTACCTGCCGAGGTGGTGACGCAACTGAAATCTGCGCAGCCAGGTACCGGGCATCGATGGCAGCTGGTCGTATTTGGGTTTACCCATTGCAAGGACATCTGCCCGATGTCGCTTGCCAATTTGTCCATTTTGGTCAAGGCGGCGGCCGTTGAGCAGATCGATCTGGGCGGGGTGTTCGTGACAGTCGATCCGGACAGGGATTCCCACGCGCAATTGGCCAGTTATATCCAGGGCTTCGGGTCGGATATTGCCTATTTGCGTTTCGAGGGGGAGACGCTCGCGCATTTCAAAGCCACTTTCGGCGTGGAGGCGGTTTTTTTTACCAAGAATGCAGGCAATCAGTCGAGTTATCAGGTCGATCACAGTACCACCGCATTCCTTATCGATCCGGCCGGCAGGATCCGGCTGATTTTCGATGCGCTTGAAGATGCCGCACAGCTTGCGAAACTGTTTCGTGAAAACAGGGCATTGTTCGCGTCATGAAAACGCTATTGATTTTTCTGCTGCTGTGGCTGACGACCAGTTTGCCAGTTTACGCGATGAGCATGTATGACGATCCGCGTACGATCCTGTCATTCAGGGATAAAGCCTTGTCGCCCGAACTTGATATATTGCGCGTCATTGTCACGCTCTCGCCAGCAAGCCAGCTGATTTTTCAGGTCAAAACCAAAGGAGAGCGGCAATCGGGTGCAGCAGATGAATATTTGCTGCTGCAGATATTGCATGGAAAGCACTATATACTGCTGATCCTGATCAATGCGCAGCAGAACCTGCATGGACTGGTTTACGAAGGTACGCTTCAGTCGGAAGATGCACCCCCAGTGCTAGTCGGCAGAAAATTCGGGACTGTGGCTTCGTCCGATGGATTTGCCGTTAAACGTATTCCGCAGGGTGTAGAGTTCATCGTTCCGCTGGAGTGGATCGATTTCAGCGTCGACCTCGGTTATGATGCCTATACTGTGCAGGCACGCTTGCAAGACGGTAGCCTGCAAATCACTCATATCTACGATCAGGCAGGAAAAGGGCGGTCTGGGGCAAACCGCTTCTCCGCCATCACTTTTCTCAACCGGATTTGCTCTCCGCAGCGGTAGCGCTTTCTCCGGCTCGTTCTGAATGGCCGGATTGTGTAGTGAGAAATACCTCGTTTGTTACTGCTCCTCTCTCCGCAAGGCCGTAATACGACAGTCATATCGTATGGCTATCCACAAGAATGGCTCCACCCCGAATGGGTGACTAACCCGCGCATGGGAGTGATTATCCGGTGATGCAGCGCATGCTGACATCCAATACGATTGGCGGGAAGGCTCGTGGCAAGCAGTCGAGATACTGGCAATCAACTCTTTGCAGAGAAGTTAACTGTTTGAATTAGAGTAAACAGTTTGTGTGGCGTGTTTTTGTGCTGAATGATCGTGTGAAATATAGGAAAATCTACAGTTTTCCACGAAACACTCAAGAAACACTCAAGTAACCATGTGGGCTGAATCGTTCTTGCACGCCGGTTGGCCGCGCAAGAACGAATGCAGCCATTCCTGTCATGACCCTCGATTACACCACGCTTGATCTGCTGCGCCAGAACCATCCTGCCTGGCGCTTGTTGCGTTCCGATCATGCTCCATTGGTAGCCAGTTTCCTGCAGCGAGTATTCGTCATTCCCAATGTGCGGGTGATGGCGCAGGCGGATTTGTCCGAGGCATTGGAGGATGAGTTGTTTAATTTACGTGAACAGCTGGGAGATGCGGCTTTTCCCAAGTCTGCACTGGAATACCTCAATGACTGGGCCAGTATTGAGAAAGGCTGGTTGCGCAAATTCTACACCCACGGATCGGATGAACCGCATTTTGACCTGACCCCGGCCAGCGAGAAAGCGATTGCCTGGCTGGGAACGCTGGTAGAGCGTAGCTTTGTCGGAACGGAATCACGTTTGTTGACGCTGTTCGAATTGCTCAAGCAGATGAGCGAAGGCAGTGAAACGGATCCGCAGGCGCGGATTGCGGAGTTGCAAAAGCGCCGTGACGAGATCGATATGGAGATAGCCCGGATAGAGGCGGGGGATCTGCCGCTGCTGGACGATACTGCGCTGAAAGATCGCTTTCAGCAATTCACGCAACTGGCGCGTGAATTGCTCACGGATTTCCGTGAAGTGGAGCACAACTTTCGCAGTCTGGATCGGCGCGTGCGTGAGCGCATCGCATTGTGGGCCGGCGCGAAAGGCGTGTTGCTGGAAGAGATCATGGGTGAACGCGATGCGATTGCCGATTCGGACCAGGGCCGCAGCTTCCGGGCGTTCTGGGATTTTTTGATGTCGAGCAGCCGGCAGGAGGAACTGACAGCTTTGCTTGAACGGGTGTTGTCCTTGGCGCCGATTGCCGAACTCAAACCCGATGCGCGCACTCACCGGATCCATTATGACTGGCTGGAAGCCGGTGAGCATACACAGCGCACGGTGGCCCGGCTTTCACAGCAATTGCGGCGCTTTCTGGATGATCAGGCCTGGCTGGAAAATCGTCGTATCATGGATATCCTGCAAGGATTGGAAGCCAAGGCATTGGCATTGCGGGCATCATCCCCAGCGGGCGAGGTGATGACCATTGACGCTCCAGCGGCATCCGTCGAGTTGCCGCTGGAGCGCCCACTGTATACTGTCAATGCCAAAACAGCGATCGTCGATATCGTGCTGCCATCGGATGACGACGATGCGCAGGAATGGCAGATGGACGCGCTGTATTCGCAAGTAGTCATCGACAAGGCACGCATGGCCCGGCATATTCGGCATGCCTTGCAGGACCGTTCACAGATTACGCTTGGCACGCTCTGTCAGCTGCATCCGCTGCAGCATGGTTTGGCGGAGCTGGTGACTTACCTGGAGCTTGCGGGCAAGTCATCCAAAACCGTCGTCGATGAGGATACGACTGAAACCATCACCTGGCAAAGCGCCACGGCCGATGGAAAGCAAGCCATGAAGCGCGTGCATATGCCACGCGTGATTTTCGTGAGGTAGGAATGGGAGAAGATATCTTTGAAGAAACTACAGCCACCCACGATTTATCGGCATTGGTCATTCCATTGCTCAAAGGTGTGATTTATCAGGAAGGCAATGCCGTACAATGGAGTGCGCTGCTTGCGCTGCAGGCCCGCGTGCGGGATTATGTGGCGGTGTTGGGGCTGGATGAGGCGGAAGGCTATGCTTTTCTGCGCGCGCGTTCGGACGAGGGGGATGATACGGTTTCCAAATTGCCACGGTTGGTTGCCAGGCGCCCATTATCTTTTCCGGTGAGCCTGCTATTGGCGCTGCTGCGCAAGAAGCTGGCCGAATTTGACGCCAGTGGCAGCGATACGCGGCTGGTGCTGACCCGGGATGAGATCGTTGACTTGATGCGGGTATTTTTGCCGGAAAGCAGCAATGAGGCACGCCTGGTCGACCAGATCGAGACATATCTCAATAAAGTGGTGGAACTGGGCTTCCTGCGCCGGTTGCGTGCGGGCGCGGCGAACCCGGGAGGGCAGGCAGCGGTGTTCGAGGTGCGGCGCATACTCAAGGCGTTTGTCGATGCCCAATGGCTGGCTGAGTTGGATGCGCGCCTGGCCGGCTATCGGGCGCATCTTGCGGGGGAGATAGAGGAACGCGGGGATGAGTGAATTGCGAACGCAACAGCTGGATTTCGTGGGCGACGACACATTGGCCGGTTTCCGTCTGCACCGTTTGGAGGTTCTCAACTGGGGAACTTTCGGTGAGCGGGTGTGGACTTTGCAGCTTGACGGCAAGAACGGCCTGCTGACGGGCGATATTGGCTCGGGTAAATCCACGCTGGTCGATGCCGTGACGACCTTGCTGGTCCCGGCGCAGCGCATTGCATACAACAAGGCTGCCGGTGCGGACAGCAAGGAGCGCACGCTGCGCTCCTATGTGCTCGGTCACTACAAGTCGGAGCGGAATGAAGCCAGCGGCGCCGCCAAGCCGGTGGCGCTGCGTGATGCCCGCAGCTATTCCGTGATCCTGGGGGTATTTCATAATGCGGGCTACGACCAGACAGTGACGCTGGCGCAGGTGTTCTGGATGAAGGATGCACAGGGTCAGCCGGCCCGTTTTTTTGTGGGCGCGGAACGTGCTTTGTCGATCGCTACTGATTTTGCACACTTTGGCTCCGATATCACGCAATTACGCAAGCGGCTGCGTGCGGACAGCGGCGGTCGGGGCGCGGAAGTGTTCGACAGCTTTCCGCCCTATGGCGCCTGGTTCCGGCGGCGCTTTGGGATCGACAATGAACAGGCACTCGAGCTGTTCCATCAAACGGTGTCGATGAAATCGGTTGGCAATTTGACTGATTTCGTCCGCAGTCACATGCTCGAACCTTTCGATGTCGCGCCGCGTATCGCAGCGCTGATTGACCATTTCGATGATCTCAACCGGGCGCATGAGGCCGTGCTGAAAGCCAAGCAGCAGGTGGCGCTGCTATCTCCACTGGTTGCCGATTGCGAGCGGCATGCTGCGCTGAATCAGCATCTGGAAGAACGCCGCGCCTGCCGTGAAGCACTCAAGCCTTATTTCGCGGGCTTGAAGCTGGCATTGCTGGAGAAACGGCGGGCGAATCTTGCCGCTGAGCGGGCGCATCTGGATGCACTGATCAAGCGAGGCGAAGCACAACGCGAGGCCCGGCGCGCCGCAATGGAAGAACTCAAGCGCAGCATTGCCGAGAACGGCGGCGACCGGCTTGAGCGGCTGGCTGTCGAGATCCACAACAAGGAGCAGACACGCCAGGCACGTGAACGCAAGGCGCAGCGTTATGCTGAACTGGTGCGGGCGGTTGATGAAATCCCGGCTGGTGATGAAGCGGATTTTATCGTGCAGCGGCAACGATTCCAGCAGCTGGAAGAAGCGGCGCAGGCGCGCGAGGCCAGCCTGCAGAATGACTTGACCGAGCATGGCGTCAGTCTGCGTCAGGGTAAACAGGCGCATGATGCATTAAGTGCCGAAATCAACAGTTTGAAAGCCCGGCGCAGTAATATCCCGGCGGAGCAGATTGCCATGCGTGCCGCGCTCTGCAAAGCGCTGGAGGTGCCCGAAACGGAAATGCCCTTTGCCGGCGAGTTATTGCAAGTGCATGAGGCGGCGCGCGATTGGGAGGGTGCGGCAGAGCGTTTGTTGCGCAACTTTGGTTTGTCGCTGCTGGTGCCGGATGCGTATTACATGGCCGTTGCTGAATGGGTTGATAAAACACAACTCAGAGGACGGCTGGTCTATTTCCGGGTGCGCCCGCATGCGCGCAGTGAGCCTCCCGCGTTGCACCGGGATTCGCTGGCGCGCAAGCTGATTATCAAGCCCGATTCTCCCTTTTACGATTGGCTCGAGCGTGAACTGGCATACCGCTTCGATATTGCCTGTTGCGACACCCAGGCGCAATTCCGTCGCGAGACGCGCGCCATTACCCGCGCCGGACAGATTAAAGCGCCCGGCGAGCGGCATGAAAAAGACGACCGCCACCGGCTGGATGATCGTGGCCGTTATGTGCTGGGCTGGGGTAACGCGGCCAAGATCGCCGCGCTCGAAATCAAGGCGAAACAGCTGGAGAGCGATCTGGGCGAGCTGGGTGGCCGCCTTGGCAAGATTCAGGCCGAGCAGAGCCTGCTCAAGGAACGCCTGACGGTATTATCCAAACTGGGTGAGTACGCTGATTACCATGAGCTCGATTGGCAGTCGCTCGCCGTGGAGCTGGCGCGACTGCAGGATGAAAAGCAGCAGCTGGAATCGGCCTCCGATGTGCTTAAGCAATTGACCGAACAATTGAATGAGGCCAGCCTGGCGTTGAAGCATAGCGAGGCCCAGCTGGAAACACATAAGGATAAGCGTTCCAAAATCGAGCAGAAGCAAAGTGACAGCGCAGCCTTGCATGCACAAACACAAACCCTGCTGAATGACGCCGGTCTGGCCGATTCAAATCCTGCGGCCTATTTTGAAATACTCGACCAGGCGCGCAGTGAAGTGCTGGGCGAACATTCCTTGACCGTCGAATCTTGCGACCACCGCGAGCGTGACCTGCGTGACTGGCTGCAAAAGCAGATCGAAAACGAAACCAGGAAACTCAGCACCTTGGGAGAACGGATCGTCAAGGCGATGACTTCCTATAAGGAAGCATTCAAGCTCGAAACTTCCGAGATCGACGCCAGCATCGAGGCGGCGTTTGAATACCGCACTATGCTGCGGAGTCTGCAGAGCGATGACTTGCCACGCTTTGAGGCGCGCTTCAAGGAGTTGCTCAACGAGAACACCATTCGTGAAGTGGCGAATTTCCAATCACAACTGGCACGCGAGCGGGAAACAATCAAGGAGCGAATTGCGCGCATCAACGAATCACTGACCGGCATCGACTACAACAGCGGCCGTTATATCGTACTGGAAGCACAGCCGACACCCGATGCCGATATCCGGGATTTTCAGTCGGAACTGCGTGCCTGCACCGAGGGCGCGCTGACCGGATCGGACGACAGTCAGTATTCCGAGGCCAAGTTTTTACAGGTGCGGCATATTATCGAGCGTTTCCGCGGGCGCGAAGGCCAGTCCGAGCTGGATCGCCGCTGGACTGCAAAAGTGACCGATGTGCGCAATTGGTTCATGTTCGCCGCCAGCGAGCGTTGGCGGGAGGATGATAGCGAGCATGAGCATTATTCGGATTCGGGTGGCAAGTCCGGTGGCCAAAAGGAGAAACTGGCTTACACCATTCTGGCGGCGAGCCTGGCCTATCAGTTCGGCCTGGAATGGGGCGCGGTGCGCTCCCGTTCTTTTCGCTTCGTGGTTATCGATGAAGCTTTTGGACGGGGCTCGGATGAGTCGGCGCAATATGGGTTGCGCTTGTTTGCTCAGCTCAATCTGCAGCTTCTGATCGTCACCCCTTTGCAGAAAATTCACATCATCGAGCCTTATGTTGCCAGCGTGGGGTTTGTGCATAACGACGATGGCCGCGCTTCCAGGCTGCGCAATCTCTCGATCGAGGCATACCAGGAAGAGAAGGCCAGAATGACTGGATGAACTGGACGAGTCCGGCGGATTTGCGCGCCCAGGTACAGAAGCTGTGGGAGCGGGGTGACATTCTGGCCAGTCTGGCGACAGGCGAATCCCTGTTTCCACGGCGCTTGCCGCTTAAATGCCCTACATCGGCTGAAATGAGCGAGCATTTCGATGCCGTGCGCGCCTGGATCAGTGCGCTGCGCGAAATAGCCTGCTGCCGGGTGGAAATGCGCGCGTTCAGGCACCGGGTCTTCGGCACCAATGCAGTGCCGCATGCGGTATGGCTGGACAGTACCGAAGATGCCTTGAAGCTGCTAGGCAAGCAGCGGGAAGCGGCGCGTTTCATTGCATTGGTTGACATGACGCGCGCCCGGCATCCGGAATTGTCAGATTGGCTGGCCCGGAAGCCACAGCGGGCACTGGCGCTGGCCGAGGATTGGGAACGTTTGCTGGCAGTCGTCGCTTGGCTGAAGGCACATCCGCGCCCAGGCGTATACCTCAGGCAGGTCGACATCCCGGGCGTGCATAGCAAGTTTATCGAGCGCCACCGGGGGGTGCTCAGCGAACTGCTGGACAGCGCGCTGCCGCCCGCGGCAATCGATACCGCAGCCTCTGGCGTGACGCAATTCGCCCGCCGATACGGTTTCCTGGATAAGCCGGTTTGTATTCGCTTCCGGATGCTGGATCGCGCGCATGCCTTGTTGCCTGAAATTGGCGAGCGGGATATGGCCTTGGATGCGGAGAGTTTTTCCCGGCTGGGTCCGGGTGTGTCACGAGTGTTCATTACCGAGAACGAAATCAACTACCTGGCTTTTCCTCCCATTCAGGACAGCCTGATCATTTTTGGGGCAGGCTATGGCTTCGAAATGTTGGGCCGGGCAAAATGGCTGGCGCGTTGCCGCATTCACTACTGGGGCGATATCGATACCCATGGTTTCGCCATACTCGACCAGCTCCGCAGCCAGTTCGGGCATGTGGAATCATTCCTGATGAACCGCGCGACCCTACTGGCGTTCGAGGCGCACTGGGGCACGGAAATTAGACCAACTGCCCGCAACCTGACACGGCTTGGGCTGGAAGAACAGGCGCTGTATGACGATTTGCGTGATAACCGGCTCGGTAAAAATATCCGGCTTGAGCAGGAACATATTGGATTTGGCTGGCTGGAATCAGCGCTTGCCGCGCTCGCAATGCGCGGCGGCTGAAAATAACCGCTGCGCAAGCACACCCTGCAAGGCTTTTCCCAGAGTGAGGATGGTTGGATATTTTGACGAAACTGCGCAAACATTGTGATATATCTGGCATTGTATAGGCTGGATGGGTTGGGCTTGATCGTTATCCGGCGGGAAAGGGTTTATGACACAACGCGTTAGGGCTTCAAAGAAGGAAATATTCGGCTGGGCGATGTTCGATTTCGCAAACCAGGCCTATACATTGCTGATCGTGACGGTCGTGTTCGGCGACTTGTTTACCCGGGTGATAGTCGGGGATGCGCCCGATTACCGGTTGGGCAATCTCTTGTGGAGCTTGTCACTGGCAACGGGTTATCTGGGGGTGGTGCTGCTTTCGCCGATTGCGGGTGCGGTCATGGATTACACCGCCAGCAAAAAGCGCTTCTTGTTCGCCAGCTATCTGTTGACCGTCGTCAGTACCGCGGCACTCTATTTTGTGGCGCCGGGTTATGCCTGGTTGGGTGTGTTGTTGCTGATTGTGTCGAATTTTGCTTATTCGATTGGCGAGGCATTCATTGCCGCCTTTCTGCCAGATTTGGGTCCGCCGGAGGATCTGGGAAAAATATCCGGTTTTGGATGGGCGCTGGGTTATGTTGGTGGCATGGTGTCAGCCATTTTTGTGTTGCTGGTGCTGGGTGAGGTGAGCGCGGAAAATTTCGAAAACATACGCTGGGTCGGGCCCTGGGCGGCGTTCTTCTTTCTGGTGGCGGCCATTCCAACCTTTCTCTGGGTTCGGGAACGGGGGATCCCCAGGCCCTTGCCGTCCGGGGTCAATTATCTGCGTCTGGGATTTGGCAGAGTGCGGACCACCATCGAACATATCCGGGATCGGCGTGATCTGGCCATCATTCTGGTGTCGATATTTTTCGCGATGAGCGGCATTTATATCATCATTACCTATGCCTTCATCTATGGCGCCCAGATCATCGGCTGGGACGAGCAGGTCAGGACATGGATGTTCATCATCGTGCAGATTACAGCCGCGCTTGGGGCGGTGGCCTTTGGTTTCATTCAGGACCGGTTCGGGGCTTTGTTTACTTATCGGCTGACACTGGTATTGTGGATGCTGGCGATTGCGCTGATTTTCTTGACACCCGACATCGCCGAAGCAGGGCGTATTCATTTCGGGCTCGAGTGGCAGGCGCAATATATATTTTTGCTGGTGGGGAGTGTGGCGGGCTTGAGCCTGGGTTCTTGCCAATCATCCACGCGCACGCTGATAGGTTTGTTTTCGCCGCTGTCGCGCTCAGCCGAGTATTTTGGATTTTGGGGACTGTCGATGAAGCTGGCCGGGATGGTGGGATTGCTGGCGATCGGTCTGCTGCAGATTCTGGTTGGCCTCAAAAGCGCGATTTTGTTCTGTGTGGTGTTGTTTGGAGCGGCATTGTTCTTCAGCCGTAATGTCGACGAGTCGCGCGGGCGCCAGGCGGCCGATCGCGCGGAGAACGATTTTCCGGTAAAGGCCGCCGATTCCTGATAACTGTTGACCGGCACGGAGCTGCCACAGTCAAGGAGCGATATATGCATCGATCCGGCATCGATTTATGCGCCAAGGTCTGGCGGCATTGGGCGATGGGCTGGTTCATCCCTGGATGCCTGATTTTGACAATGGGGGGCAATGCCATGTCCGAAGATCAGAAAACGCGTGAAATACAGTTGCCCGCTGCCGTTCACCGGGGTGCGGTTTCGCTGGAGCAGACGTTGTCAACGAGGCGATCTGTGCGTGAGTACAGCGATCAACCCTTGACGCTGGCGCAGATTTCTCAGCTGCTATGGGCCGCCCAGGGTATGACTCATCCTGGCGGCTTCAGGACTGCGCCCTCGGCCGGGGCGCTTTATCCTCTGGCAATCTATCTGATCGCCGGGAAGGTGGGCGGCTTGGAAGCGGGTATCTACCAATATGTGCCGCACCGCCATGCCCTGGCCGTGAAAGCGCTCGGGGAGAAGCGTTCTGCACTCAGCCAGGCCGCGCTCCAGCAAAGGGCAGTGAGCCAGGCGCCAGCAACCATTCTGTTGGCAGCCGTTTATGCACGCACAACCGGCAGGTATGGCGAGCGTGGCAAGCGCTATGTGCATATGGAAGCCGGGCATGTTGCGCAGAATGTCGCTTTGCAGGCGGTCTCCCTGGGGCTTGGCGCTGTGTTCATTGGTGCATTCCAGGATGATCTCGTGCAGCAGGCTGCCGGTTTGCCCGCGCCGCAGGCGCCTTTGTATCTGATTCCTATTGGACGGTAACGGATGCGCTGTCCAAATTTCATGAACGGGACCCATGTCAAGTCATTGTTTGCCAGAATCAATATCA
This sequence comes from Nitrosomonas halophila, assembly GCF_900107165.1. Classification (GTDB taxonomy): domain Bacteria; phylum Pseudomonadota; class Gammaproteobacteria; order Burkholderiales; family Nitrosomonadaceae; genus Nitrosomonas; species Nitrosomonas halophila. The sequence continues at coordinate 70,264 of NZ_FNOY01000006.1, read as the reverse complement.
GGCCGGGAGTTGTTTATGGACGCATTGCTAGTCTCTGGATCTGGACAGTCTTTGTTATCCTGGTGGGGTATTTATCCACCGGCGGGGCATCCATGACCAACTTTCAGTTTGACAAAAGCGACAGCATGCGGCGCATGGAGGCGCATCTGCGTCTGCTCACCGTGGAAATCGGTGAGCGCAGTGTGTACCGGCTGGATCAGCACAGCAAAGCGCGGGATGCGATTCATGCGGCTTTTGAGCAGATCGGTCTTCAGCCCAGGCTGGAAACTTACGACTATAAGGGGGCGGCGGTATCCAATGTGGTTGCCGAAATCGCACGGGGAGAGCATCCCACCCGGCGCTATGTTGTCGGTGCGCATTACGATAGCGTTTACGGCACGGTCGGTGCGGATGACAACGCCAGTGGCGTGGCGGTTTTGCTGGAACTGGCGGCCATGCTCCAGCAAAACCGTGCCTTGTTGGCCGATGACCTGGTGATTCGGCTGGTTGCCTTTGCGCTCGAAGAGCCGCCTGTCTTCTCGACGCGTTTCATGGGAAGCAGAGTGCATGCACGCGCCATGCAGGCCGGCCAGGAGTCGCTGGAAGGCATGATCTGCCTGGAAATGGTGGGCTACACCTGTCATGAGAAAGGGTGCCAATCCTACCCTTTCCCCCTGAATTTCATGAATTATCCCAAAACAGGCGATTTCATCGGTATCGTGGGGAATTTTTCATCCAGAAGTTTTACGGCTGCGCTGCAGGAGGCTTTCCAGAACAACCCGGCGCTGCCCACCGTTTCGCTGAATGTGCCATTCAACGGCTGGCTGATGCCGACCATCCGCTTCAGCGATCACGCCTCCTTCTGGGATGAAGGCTATCCGGCGGTCATGGTGACCGATACCGCTTTTTACCGCAATCCCCACTACCATCGCCGCTCGGACACCATGGATACGCTGGATATCGATTTCATGGCAGAGCTGGTGCGCAGCCTGCTTTTCTTTTTCACGCAGCGCTAGCGGGGGCATCTTGCCAGCCTCCTAGTTGGCGGAATCGGCGATCCTGAAACAGCAGCGGTTGCCGTTCCGGACGATGCACTCCTTGTGTTCGATTTTTGCCTTGAGCAGCGCGGCCAAGAAGCTTAAGTCGAGCGTGCAGAAGCCTTCGCACTGCTGAGCAAGCGCCTGGAAAACGCAATTGTTGGCAATGATTTCCAGGCGCTGTTCTGGCGTTTGCACGACATGGGCATCATAGCCCAGCTCGGACAGGATGGCGGCCACTTCACGCAGTTTGCCGGCCTGTGATGCATGTTTGGCGAGCCGGCTCTCATACTCGCTCGCCATTTGTTGGCCAAGATCCGTCAGGCAGCTTTCGAGCGCTTGCTCTCCCATGTGCTGGTTTGTCCAGGCAAGCAGAAGCTTGGCCAGAAGGGCGTATTGTCTTTGAAAAAGCTCCAGGCCACTCGGCGTGAGCGTATAGACGCGACTGGGTCTGCCGCCGGTGCTTTCCAGCAAGGTGCTTTGGGTAAAACCACTCTCGCCGAGACTGGCGAGGTGCTGATTGACGGCGTTACGCGAAATTGCGAGCCGGCTTGACAATTCTTCTATGGTGAGCCCCTCGCGATGATGGAGCAGTGTTGTCAATAGCGATTGCTGGCGCTGGCCTAAAAGTGAAAGTGCAGACATTTTCAGGATAGGTGGATTAATTTGCAACTTTTGACATATATATATTGAAAAAGTGCCGGAACATGCAGTATAGTTGAAATCCTTACGCAAAAAAGGAGGGAATCAATGCTTACATATGTCATTCTGATATTAGCGGTTGCTGCTGTTGGCGGTATTTTTCTGGCTTCTAAAATTTTTTCAGGCCAGCTGGCGCCATGGCCAGTCTCCATTGTACACGCCTTGCTGGGCGCCACGGGTCTGGTCATGCTGATCATGATGGTGCTGGGGGGCGCGGCTGAAGGGCGTTTGAGTGCCGCGCTCGGCTTGTTGGTGGTCGCTGCGTTGGGCGGATTTTATCTTGCGTCGTTGCATGCCAAAGGCACCGTCGCACCCAAAAATGTCGTCATTATTCATGCAGGGGTGGCGGTCGCAGGCTTCCTCACGTTACTCAGTCTATTGTTTTAAAAGCAACATTCAGGTGATGCCATGAGACACCCCTTACACCCGATTATCGTGCATTTTCCCGTCGCAACCTGGCTCCTCTCAACCATTGGGGATATGGCCGGCTTGTTCGGCAACGAGCAAGTCAGTTGGGTGGCAGGGGTGTTACTCACGGTCGGTACCATTACCGCTTTGCTGGCCATGGTGACCGGTCTGATGGAGCTTGGCAAAATCGATCCACAGCATCCTGCGATGAAGACCGCCAATCAGCATATGCTGCTCATGCTGGCAAGCTGGTCATGCTATGCCGTGAGCCTGTTTTTGCGCCTCGATGGCGCCAGCCTCGGCCAGCCAGGCACGCTTGCCCTGATCCTGTCGGTTGCAGGTGCCGTGACCTTGTGCATCGCTGGCTGGCTGGGCGGCAAGCTGGTCTATGAACATGGCATCGGTGTCCGTGCCTCTGGCGTTTGAAGCAAGATTCGTAAGGATCCCGGCTATTTGTGTCTTGCCGGTTATGCACGCATACCATCTCACCTCTGCCACACTTCGATAATTCTCACCATGGCTGCTTGCTCCGGCACCAGCACGATTAGAACCATTCCCACCAGTCTTATTGTGCTGGCGCAAGCGATCTGGTTGGTTAGGGTTTGGCAAGACAAAGATTCGTTACCGTTTTGTTATCGTCGGCGTGTGCCACGATTCGGAAAGATACTACCATGGCCTTTCTGAAAGCCGCGTTGTGAAAGTCTTGCGGATTCAGGTTCTGGACTGAAACAGCTGGACCGGGTTCATCGTCATTGTTAACTATCACTTCGTTCTCTGGACTGACATTATTCCGGGTTGCCAGGGTCCTCGCCAAATCGACTTCCAGGCCCAGGCTGCTTGATCCGGTTGCAGCCAGGCAGATATCGGTTGCCGGCTTCAGATCCAGAAAATGTGCATGCCAGGTTGCGTCATTGTGTTCTTCATCATTGATCCCAAAAAGTGCCGCCAGCAGGCCGGTGGTGTTGTCGCCGCATGCATGGCCTGCGGGGCCCTGCACCAGACTGTCCGCCACGCATAGGTGGGAGGTCAGAGCGAGTACGTTTTCCGGATAGCCGTCACTGTTAACGCCGGTTATAACACCGTAGCCGATGGCGCCAAGCGAGCCTTGTGTTGGAACCGGGCCATCCGCTTGAATCGTTATATTGACCTTGCCTTTTGATCTGGTGATGACATGATTGGCGACTTTCGCCCATGTGCCGGTATTTTCTGTCGTGAGCATATTCTGGATAAGTCCATCGGATGCGCCTGCCTGCATGCCAGAGAATGTCGATAGAGTCAGCAAGAAGGCTGACAGAGATGTCTTGTTCATATTCTTGTCCTCCAATTGCGTGGGTGAAATTCGGAAAATCCTCATCGAAACCGAAGCTGCGTGATTCTTCTTTCCTGGCGCGACCAGCTTTTAATTCCCCACTATCAAATTTTCCGCAAGATGCCGACGATACGGGGTCGCTGATTGACGCCTGAGTGTCGCGGGCCTGATAAAGTGCTGACCCGTTACCGAATCTAACAAGATGGGACTCACAGATGACTTACAGATTGGAAGAAATGGCGATTTGCCGGCAAATCGGCTCGCATTCACTCCGGTAGAAAATTGCTGATTACGAAGCGGGTATGCCAGGCGTGATGGAGTGGGTGTTAGTCATGTACCTGAAAAATAGAATAATTCCGCTTGAACTTGAATTATTCTCCGGGACCGGCTGTGTGTGGGCCAACGCAATTACCGTGCGTGAAGTGCCGGCTGGTCGAGTTTCAAGCGGGCGCTGATCCGCCGGTTGTCTGCGGTGATCAGCACCAGTTCGCCGTCAGTGCCGATATCGAAGCGGATGACTTGTTCGAGGTGTTGGATCAGCCGGTTTTCCAGTGTCATGAGTGGCTCGCTGCAGGCCATCCTGGTACTGGCCAGCGGGCCGATGCGCAAACCCTCGCCACTCAGCGCGTGCCGCCCGCTGAAGCGGTTGCAGAACGCCTGGCCTGTCACCAGTCCGTCAGCGAAGAATTCGATGGTGCCAATGGCATCTTCTGCCACCAGTTCATCATCGATGGCGATGACTCGCCATGCTGCGCCCTGTAGCAGGTTTTCCGGCGCGCCGGCGCAACCTTGTGCCCGTGTCTGGCCGTGTGCCAGTTCGGCACGATAAGGATAGGGCATGCCGGTCATCGAGTCCTTGCAGAGCTGCTGGTAAATATCCAGCACCACTTCCACGCCATCGACTTGAGCGTGGATCCGTATGCCACCATTGGCGAGAGCCTGCCGGTGGCCTGTGACTGGCGTTGGGTCCGGGTTGTCGGGTGTGCGCAGCGTCAGTTGGCCGCTGTGGACATCGGTCAACCAGAAAGGCTCATTGCCACGAGCTTGCAGCCGGTCGGGCAGGGAACCCCGTTCAATGCAGTCTGGCCAGGGGCGGCCGGCAATCTGCAAGTAGGCGCTGCTGCCCTTGCTCCAGAAAAAAGTCTGCTCGTTGTCGGGCAGTTGGTATTTGGCGCCCGAGGCACTGCGCGCCGCCTTCAGTGCCAGCTCCGTCTCACCGGCGAGGACCGTGGCGTGCTCGTCAGCGTAGGTGACTGTCACCGGCAGGCGCCCGCAGTCCATTTGTACAGTCAGGGCTTGAGTCGCATGGGGCCGCGTGGCGCAACCGGCCAGTGAACAGACCCAAACTAATGTGGCAAGGCACAAAATTATGAATCGTGACATGAGTGGCCTCTTCATTGCATGATCTTTGGTTTAGGCGCAATGTGCTTACGCTGGGTTAGCCCGGCAACGTTTGCTGGGGAAAAAATTAAGAGAGTGAGCATCATGGAAAATCGCGCAATGTTTTGGATCTGCTCGCCGAATACAGAAATTGTACAATATTAAATCAATTGGTTAACGAAACAATTGTCCGGGAAAATTTCGTATTGTCTGCTACTTTCGCGGCTCGTCCCAAGGGTGCGCTTGCGCACCATTAAATACCCGACCGGCAGCTAGGAGGCTGTCCGAGAATAGACTGTTCTACTGCGGACGAGCCTGATTGGCTGGATTTTTCGATCCTTTTCGTTGAATAGAACGACTATTCGCCTCAAATGATCGAAAAATCCCGCTCAACCAGCCTCGCCCTCGCTACGATCACTATTCTCGGACAACCTCCTAGCCGTCACACAGCAAAAGCCGGTGCGCAAGCGCACCCTGCAGGATGTAAGTATGTCAATAAAAATTTCATTTCAACTGAAATAAGTTGTCATAAATGGAAATCGTGGTAGGGTATCGAACATCAATCCAATACCGGCAATAAGGGTGAAAAGTATCCCCAACCACGGAGAATCTACATGATCCGCTGCCACCTGGCTCGGCTGATGGGCGAGCATAAAATGCGCATAAGCGATGTGATCCGCGAAACCGGCTTAAGCCGCAATACCGTCACCCTGCTTTACAAAGAAACTGCTCAAAAAGTGGATTTAGAAGCGCTGGATAAGCTTTGCGTGCTGTTTGACTGCGAAATACACCATATTCTTGAGCGTGTGCCGGCCAAGGGCAGCACGTCAGCAAATTAAGGACGCCAAATGGCCATTAAGAAAACCGAACTCTACTCCTCCCTTTGGGCCAGCTGCGATGAGTTGCGCGGCGGGATGGATGCCAGTCAGTACAAAGACTATGTGCTGACGCTGCTGTTCATGAAGTATGTGTCCGACAAATACAAAGGCGACCCTTACGGCATGATCGCTGTGCCCCAGGGCGCCAGTTTTGATGACATGATCGCCTTGAAAGGCGACAAGGAAATTGGCGACAAGATCAATAAAATCATCAGCGCCCTGGCCGAAGAGAATGACCTGAAGGGTGTGATTGATGTCGCCGACTTCAACGATGAAGACAGGCTGGGCAAAGGCAAGGAAATGATCGATCGCCTGACCAAACTGATCGGTATTTTTGAAGGGTTGAACCTCTCGGCCAACCGCGCTGACGGCGACGACCTGCTGGGCGATGCCTATGAATACCTGATGCGCCACTTTGCCACCGAATCGGGCAAGTCCAAGGGGCAGTTTTATACGCCGGCAGAAGTGTCGCGCGTGCTTGCCAAGGTGATCGGCATTCATGCCGGCACGTCACAAGATGCCACCGTCTATGATCCGACCTGTGGTTCCGGCTCGCTATTGCTGAAAGCCAGTGACGAAGCGCCCCGTGGCCTGTCGATTTTCGGCCAGGAGATGGATAACGCCACCAGCGCGTTGGCGCGCATGAACATGATTCTGCACCACAACGCCACCGCCAAAATCTGGAAGGGCAACACGATTTCCGACCCGCAGTGGAAAGACGCCAACGGCCAGCTCAAAACCTTCGACTTCGCTGTCGCCAACCCGCCATTTTCCAACAAGAACTGGACCAGCGGCATCAACCCGGCGGAGGACGAGTTTGGCCGCTTCACTTGGGGCATTCCACCGGAGAAAAACGGCGACTACACCTTCTTGCTGCACATCATCAAAAGCCTGAAAAGCACCGGCAAAGGCGCGGTGATCCTGCCGCATGGCGTGTTGTTCCGGGGCAATGCCGAAGCGCGCATTCGTGAAAACCTGATCAAACAGGGTTACATCAAAGGCATAATCGGCCTGCCCGCCAACCTGTTTTACGGCACCGGCATTCCCGCTTGCATCATTGTGATCGACAAAGCACACGCCCAGGCGCGCACGGGCATCTTTATGATCGATGCCAGCAAGGGTTTCATGAAGGATGGCAACAAAAACCGCCTGCGCAGCCAGGACATGCACAAAATCGTCGATGTCTTCACCAAACAACTGGAACTGCCACGTTACAGCCGCATGGTGCCGCTTGCAGCGATTGCGGCCAACGATTACAACCTGAATATCCCACGCTATATCGACGCCAGCGAGCCGGAAGACCTGCACGACTTGCGTGCTCATTTGCAAGGCGGTATTCCCAACCGGGACATTGATGCCCTGGAACCCTACTGGCAAGTTTTCCCCAGCCTTCGCGCCACGTTGTTCACGGCAGACAGGGCGGGTTACAGCAAAGGCTTGGTAGCGGCCAGCCAGGTTAAAAGCACCATTTTGAACCACCGCGAATTCAAGACCTTTGCCGAGCAAAGTTTGCGACCCTTTAGCGCATGGTGCGAACGGGCGGCGCTAAAAGCCCTGCAACCGGGGGAGATGCCCAAACAGATCATCCACCGCATCAGTGAAGACCTGCTGGAAAGCTACGCCCACACCCCGCTGCTGAGCAAGTACGATATCTATCAAATATTGATGGACTACTGGGCGGAAGCCATGCAGGACGATGTCTATGTGCTGGTGCAGGACGGCTGGCCAGCCGGAAAAGTGCTGCGGGAACTGGTCGCCAAAAAAGGCGAAAAACTCAAAGAAACTCCCGACCTCACCCTCAACAAAACCAAGTACAAAGCCGAATTGATCCCGCCTACTTTGATTATCGCCCGCTATTTTGCCAGAGAGCAGGCCAACATGGATGCGCTGCAAGCCAAGTTGGATGGTGCGGCACAAGCGCTGGAAAGCTTTATCGAGGAAAACAGCGGTGAAGACGGTGGCCTGAGCGAGGCCCTGAACGAAAAAGACAAAGTCACCAAAACCACGGTCATGGCGCGGCTGAAACTCGCCACCGATCCAGACGAAAAAACCGCCCTGGCACACGCCAAAAAGCTGTTTGATCTTGAGGCCGATGCCAGAAAAGCCCTCAAGGATGCGCAAGAGGCGCTGGATTTGGCGGTATTGAAACAGTATCCGCAACTCAGTGACGCCGACATCCAAACCCTGATAGTCGAGGATAAATGGCTGGCCACCCTCAAAGCCCGGATCGAGGCCGAAATCGAGCGCATCACCCAGCAACTAGCCAACCGGGTCAAAGAGCTGGAAGAGCGTTATGCCGAGCCCCTGCCCACGATTACCCAGACGGTTGAAAACCTGAGCGATAAAGTGGCAAGGCACCTGAAGGCCATGGGCTTGGAGTGGGTGCAATGAATAACCATCAGGTTGCGGAAGTAAGTGCGGAATATCTGACAGAAGCAACGGGTAATGCTGTGCCTGCTGGGTATAAACAAACCGAAGTTGGGGTGATTCCGGAGGATTGGGAAACGAAACAACTCGGTGATCTTGTATACATTTGCAGTGGCGAGAGCCCATCTAAATTCCAGTTTCAGTCAGACGGTGTTCCGTATTTTAAGGTCGAACAACTGAACAATGGAGTCGTATACGCAGAGGCAACGCCCTATTTTGTTCTAACATCGAAAGTTGTGCCAGCCGGAAGCGTAATATTTCCCAAACGAGGAGCATCAATATTTTCCAATAAAATTAGAGTATTGAAGACAGATTCATTTATGGATACAAACTTAATGACTCTTACATGCTCTGCAAGTTTGGATGAACTTTATTTATATAACCAGCTAGCTTACCGAGGTATAGATTCGGTTGCCGACACAACATCTATTCCACAAATTAATAATAAGCACATTTATCCATACTTAATTCCTTTTCCTAACAAGGAAGAACAAACCGCCATCGCCAACGCCCTGTCCGATGTCGATGCGCTGATCAGCGAGCTGGGAAAACTGATCGCCAAAAAACAGGCCATCAAAACCGCCACCATGCAGCAACTACTCACCGGCCGCACCCGCCTGCCCCAATTCGCCCTGCGCGAAGATGGCTCGAAAAAGGGTTATAAGCAAAGTGAGTTGGGGGAAATTCCGGAGGATTGGGAGATTGCACCATTTGTAAGCCTGCTATCCATTCGTCACGGCAAAAATCAGAAAAGTGTAGAGGTTGAGAATGGGGAATATCCAATTTTAGCTACTGGCGGACAAATTGGATGGGCAAATAGTTATTTGTGGGATAAGCCATCGGTGCTTATCGGTAGAAAGGGCACAATCGATAAACCACGTTATGCAGATAAACCATTTTGGACAGTCGACACACTCTTTTACTCAGAAATCAAGCCTTGGGTAGATGCAAAGTTCGTTTACTACAAGTTTTGTATGATTGACTGGATGCAATACAACGAAGCTTCTGGAGTACCAAGCTTGAACGCAAGCATTATAGAAGGAATTCGTTCTGTGATCCCCAAAAAAGAGGAACAAACCGCCATCGCCACCATCTTGTCCGATATGGACGATGACATTCAGGCATTGGAGCAACGCCTCGCTAAAACCCGCCAGATCAAACAGGGCATGATGCAAGAGCTGCTGACGGGGAAAACAAGGTTGGTATGAATAAATACGCGCTCGGTGGCTCGCAAACCGCTTATCAGCCGGGTTCCGGCAAGCGCGTGTTGCTCAATAAGCTGGGCATTACCGATCTTGAGGAGATCGATGAGGCTGAGCTGCTATTATTGCAACAATTGTATGACCGGGTATTGCTTCAGCAACTGCCGGCAGGCGTCATCACGACCGAACACTTGAAAACATGGCATCGCCAGTGGCTGTTGCCGCTTTACGATTGGGCGGGCGCTGAGCGTTCGGTCAACATGGGCAAAAACGGGTTTCAATTCGCTGCCGCGGCGCAGATTCCTTATTTGCTCAAGCGCTTGGATAGCGATTATTTATCCAAACTCGCCTTGTCGTGCGTTAACGGACGATGAGCTGATCAAGGCCATGGCGATCATCCATGTGGAATTTATTCTAGTGCATCCGTTTCGCGAAGGTAACGGCGGGTTGGCGCGCATGTTGGCCGATGCGATGGCCGTTCAGGCGGGATATGGTACGTTGGATTATTCGTCTTGGGATGACAACCGGGATGCCTATTTTGCGGCGATTCGGCAAGGGCTGGATTGCAATTACCAGCCGATGATGAACTGGATTGAGCGAGCGTTTAATGAGATTTAAGGCGTTAGGGTGCCAGCACTAAATGTCTGAATTTAGTGCTGCCTGCCTTGAGCTTGGCTTCTATGACAGGTATGGGCTGACCCGTTTCGATGGCGGTGGAGCTGGCGACTGCACGAATAATCATGGTTTTGGTAACCTTGATTTCTTTATTCTTGCTGCGTTTGATTTTCATGAGAAGCTTAAATTTTTGCGTTACATATCATTTTAGATCATAACATGAAGGCTGAAATTAAAGCACTGCAATCATTGAACGATGAAAGCAGGCGTCAGAAAAACACGGATGATTGTCCGATAAGCATTGTGTACCGTTAGTTGAGTAGGAGTTTGCTTTGAGTCAGGTCGGCCAGCGCGAACGCGCCACACAAAATCGCATCGTCCAGTTCTTCCAAACGGAACTGGGCTATCGCTATTTGGGCGATTGGCGGGATAGAGACCATAACAAAAATATTGAAGTGGATATGCTGACCGCCTGGCTGAAAAAGCGTGGGGTGAGTGCTGCGCTGATCACGCGCGCGATTCGCCAGTTGGATGCAGCGGCGGCACTGGGAGAAGGCAAAAAGCTCTACTACGCCAATAAGGATGTCTACCGCTTGCTGCGCTATGGCGTGAAGGACAAAGCAGGCGCGGGCGAGCAGAACCAGACCGTGTGGTTGATTGACTGGCAAAACCCTGCAGCCAACGATTTCGCCATTGCCGAAGAGGTTTCCATAAAAGGCGAATACAAAAAGCGCCCTGATATCGTGCTCTTTGTGAACGGTATCGCGCTTTGCGTGATTGAGCTCAAGCGCTCGTCAGTCTCGGTGAGTGAAGGTATTCGCCAGAATCTGGATAACCAAAGGAAAGACTTTATCCGCAACTTTTTTACCACCCTGCAGCTGGTGATGGCGGGTAACGATACCCAGGGGCTGCGCTATGGCACGATCGAGACGCCTGAAAAGTATTACCTGGAATGGAAAGAGGATGTCGCCAATCCCTATGCGCGCCCGCTGGATTTTCACCTAAGCCGCATTTGCAACCCGCAGCGATTTTTGCAAATCATTCACGATTTCATCGTGTTTGACGCAGGGATTAAGAAGGCCTGCCGCCACAATCAGTTTTTTGGTGTTGAAGCCGCTAAGCGCCATGTCGCCAGACGGGAAGGTGGGATTATCTGGCATACCCAGGGCTCGGGCAAAAGTCTGACCATGGTCTGGCTGGCCAAATGGATACGGGAGAATGTAACAGACAGCCGTGTATTGATCGTCACTGACCGCACCGAACTGGATGAACAGATCGAGAAAGTATTCACGGGCGTTGAGGAAGACATTTATCGCACCCAAAGCGGTGCCGACCTGATTGCGACCTTGCATCAGCCTAATCCCTGGTTGGTGTGTTCGCTGGTGCATAAATTTGGCCGCCAGCCGGATAGTGCAAGCGATGCGGCCACCGAGGCGTTTATTGCAGAGTTGAAGCAGTCTTTGCCTGCCGGCTTCAAGGCCAAGGGTGATTGGTTTGTGTTTGTCGATGAGTGTCATCGCACGCAGTCTGGCAAACTGCATGAAGCCATGAAGTTGATCTTGCCGGCAGCCATGTTTGTGGGCTTTACCGGCACGCCGTTGATGAAAAAGGACAAAAAGAAATCCATCGAGGTGTTTGGCGCTTACATTCATACCTACAAATTCGATGAGGCGGTGGCCGATGGGGTGGTGCTGGATCTGCGCTATGAAGCGCGGGATATTGATCAGAACATCACTTCGCAGAAAAAGGTGGACGAATGGTTTGAGGCGAAAACCCGAGGGTTGTCTAATCTGGCGAAAACTCATCTCAAGCAGAAATGGGGCACCCTGCAAAAGGTGCTGTCCAGCAAGTCGCGCTTGCAGCAGATCGCGAATGACATCTTGCTGGATATGGATACCAAACCACGGCTGATGGATGGTTATGGCAATGCCATACTGGTCTGCTCCAGCGTGTACCAAGCCTGCAAAGCCTATGAAATGTTCAGCCACACCGATTTGGCAGGCAAAGTGGCCATCGTCACCAGTTTTCAGCCGACAGCGGCCAGTATCAAGGGCGAAGAAACCGGCGAAGGGCTGACCGAAAAGCTGTTCAAGTACGATATCTATCGCAGGATGTTGGCCGACTACTTCGAGCAATCTGAAGAGCAGGCCGTCAACCGTGTCGAGGCGTTTGAGCAAGCGGTCAAGCAGCGTTTTATCAAGGAGCCAGGCCAAATGCGCTTGCTCATTGTGGTGGATAAACTACTGACCGGCTTTGATGCCCCCTCTGCCACCTACCTCTACATTGATAAACAAATGTCCGACCACAGCCTGTTTCAGGCCATTTGCCGGGTGAACCGGCTGGATGGGGACGACAAGGAATACGGTTATATCGTCGACTATAAAGACCTGTTCCGGTCTCTGGATAAAGCCATCTCCGATTACACCCAGGGTGCGTTTGACGGATACGATAAGGAAGACGTGGCGGGTTTGCTGAAAGACCGTTTGGAACAAGCCAAACTCGACTTGGACAATGCGCTGGAAATGGTGCGTGCGCTATGTGAGCCGGTAAAAGCCCCGCGTCATACGGAAGACTATATTCACTATTTCTGTGGTGAGTCGGGCAGCAATCAAGACGAGCTGACCGAAAAAGAAGCGCTACGCCTGACGTTGTATCAAAACGTGGCGAAATTGCTGCGTGCTTTTGCCAACATTGCCAATGAAATGCCCGATGCGGGTTATTCTGCACAGGAGATCGAGTCGGTCCGCAACGAGGTGACTCATTACGAAAAAGTCCGTGAAGAAGTGAAGCTGGCCAGTGGCGACCTGGTTGAGATGAAGCGCTTCGAGCCAGCCATGCGTCACCTGCTGGATATGTATATCCGTGCTGACAACAGCGAAACACTGATGGATTTTGAAGAGCTCGGCTTAATCGAGTTGATCGTTGAAAAAGGCGCAGATGCAATGGACTCACTGCCCGAGCGCCTTCGCAACAACCCTGAAGCGATGGCGGAAACGATCGAAAATAACGTGCGCAGGACCATTGTGGATGAAAATCCGGTCAACCCGAAATACTATGAGCAGATGTCGGTATTGCTGGATGAGCTGATTACGCTGCGCAGACAAAAGTCGATTGAATACCAGGAATACTTGGAGCGCATTCGGGCGCTGGCGCACAAGGTGGTTCGTCCGGATCAGACCGCTTCAAACTATCCGCCGTCTATGAATACGGGCGCCAAACGTGCGTTCTACGATAACTTTGGCAACGATGAGGGTTTGGCGACCAAAATCGATCGCGCCATTCGCTACACTAAAAAAGCCGACTGGGTGGGCGACCGATTTAAAGAACGCGAAATCGCGAATGCGATACGCGAGAAAACTGCCGATTACCAGGTGGATATCCAGCGCGTCATGGCGCTGGCCAAGGCGCAGAAAGAGTACCACTGATGGCAACGCTGGAGATCGGTCCAATCACGATGCAGCTCCATCGCAAGGCGATCAAGAATTTGCATATCAGCGTTCTGCCGCCAGATGGTCGCGTTCGGGTATCGGCGCCTGAGTCCATGACGGAGACGGCTATCCGCATGGCGGTGATCAGTCGTCTACCCTGGATCAAGAAACAGCAAAGTGACTTCGCCAAACAACCCCGACAGTCTGACCGGGAGATGGTGAGCGGCGAATGTCACTACCTGTGGGGCAAGCGGTATCGCTTGAATGTCGTGGAACGATCTGGACGTCATGAAGTCAGGGTTGGACGTGGCAAAATCCACCTGTACGTCAATCCCGGTACCTCGCTTGAGAATAAAGCGTTGGTGCTTTCGGCGTATTGTCGCGTGGGTCTGAAGGCACGAATAGTCAGCCTGCTGGAATACTGGCAAAGCAAAATGGGCGTTGAGGCGGCCAGTTGGGGCGTAAAAAAAATGAAAACCAAATGGGGAAGCTGCAATACCGAAGCGAAACGCATTTGGTTGAACCTGGAGCTGGCCAAGAAGCCGCCAGAATGTTTGGAATACATACTGGTGCATGAGCTGGTTCACTTGCTGGAACGCAAGCACAGTGAACGCTTTAAGGCGTATATGGATAAATTCCTGCCTGATTGGAAGGAGCGTAGGAATCTTCTCAACAGGATGCCGCTGGCGCACAACCACTGGGTTTATTGAGGGTTTTTATCTCGCCCAGGACTTTGGGCCGACATGGCAAGCGGCGGCGGTTTTGGGGTGTGCAAAAAATTATGTGCCTGTGAATTATTTTCAGTAACGCGACAGATGTGACCGGTCCCTATCCAGGCGGTAAGTGGCGGTATCGATCGGTGCGCAAGCGCACCCTACGACGATTGGATCGTCACCGGCTCCTGCTTAGGATGCGCTTGCGCACTACCCAACCGACAAAGAACTGCGCCGTGCTTCTATCCTACTGGAAATTGTATCGAGGCATAAATAATTATTCAATGTTTTGGATCTGTTCGCGCAGTTGTTCGATCAGCACTTTGATTTCGACCGAGGCCTGGGTGATTTCGCTGTCGACTGATTTTGAGGCCAGGGTGTTGGCCTCCCGGTTGAGTTCCTGCATCAGGAAGTCGAGCCGCTTGCCGGCCACGCCACCTTTTTGCAGGGTGCGCTCGACTTCGTCCAGATGGCTCTGCAGGCGCGATAATTCTTCATCCACATCGATTTTATTGGCAAATAATGTGAACTCTTGGCGGATACGCTCGTCTTTTTCATCAAGGCCGGCAGCTTGCAGCCGGTTGAGCAATCTTTCCTGAAAGCCTGTCAGCATGGCCGGCAGGCGGGGCAGCAGGTCCAGCACCAGTTGGCGCAGCCGGTGCAGGCGTTCCAGCAACAGGAGCTTGAGCTTGTCGCCTTCGCGTTCGCGAGTGGCGATGAGTTCATGCAGTGTGGCTTGCAATAATTCCATGCAGGGGGCGTGCAGTTCGCTGAAGGAAACGCGGTCGCTGTCGAGTACGCCGGGCCAGCGCAGGATATCCGACAGGGTGAGATCGCCGGCATTGGGAAAGACCGATTTGATCTCATGGCTCAGGTCGCGCAGCTCGTGCAGGAGCTCGTTGTTCAGCCGTTGCCGCTGAATGGCGCCGGGATAGGCGGTGAAGGTCAGACGGCAGTCGATTTTGCCGCGCGCCAGCCGGGCGCCGAGCAGTTCGCGCATGTCCGGCTCCAATGGCCGGAATTCATCTGGCAGCCGGAACAGGAGATCAAGATAACGGTTATTGACCGAGCGCAGCTCCAATGCCAGAGAACCCTGCGGGATTTCCTTGGAGATTGCTGCATAACCTGTCATGCTAGTGATCATGGGTGCATTCTCCTGGTGTGTGGTCCAGCGATATTCAGGATGGTGCTATACTCGATATTCGAAATATATTTTTGACTCACGGAGAGATTCATGATGAGAATACTAACACTTTTGACGCTAACCTTGTTTACCTTCAGTTTGATGGCATTCGATGCCGAGGCCAGACGCATGGGTGGCGGAAAAAGCTTTGGCAAACAGCGCGAGTCGCTCAATCTCAACAAACAGCAGGCGGCTCCCAAACCGCAGCAGCCTGGCCAGTCAGCCACGGGTGCCGCAGGGGCAGCCGGTGCGGCCGCCGGGGGCAGCAAGTGGTTAGGTCCTCTGGCCGGATTGGCCGCTGGTGGCCTGTTGGCAGCATTGTTCATGGGTGGCGCATTTGATGGCATCAATTTCATGGATATTCTGGTGTTGATCGCGCTTGCGGCCGGGATATTCTTTGTGATCCGCATGCTGCGCAGATCCGCGGGCGGGCAGGCGTCGCGACCGATGCAGTATTCCAGCGCCGGAGCCGGGGGTGCGGCGGGCAGTGTGCTGTCGCCCAAGCCGGAAATGCCGGCTTCTTCTTCTTCTTCTCCCATTGGCGCGGCTGCAGCCAGTGGTGCGGCCAGTGGCGACACGTTTGAAGTGCCGGCGGATTTCGATGTGGATGCATTCCTCATGCATGCCAAACGCTCGTTCATCGGCTTGCAGGCTGCCAATGACAAAGGCGATCTGGAAGAAATCCGCGCTTATACGACCCCTGAATTGTTCGCCGAGCTGAACAAGCAGATCCAGGAGGAAGGGCCTGTTGCGCAACAAACCGAAGTTGTCTTCGTGGAAGCCAGCCTGGTCGATATGACAACCGAAGGCAATCAGGCGATCGCCAGTGTGCGCTTCAGCGGGCAATTGCGGGACGCACCGGATGCGCAGGCCGAGTCGTTTGACGAAATCTGGCATGTGCAGAAGGATCTCGACGATTCCCGTGCTGCCTGGCTGTTGGCTGGCATTCAGCAAGTGTCGGATATGAAACACTAACTGCAGTTTCTTCATACCATGCGCCTTGCAGTCGTCTCAGACATTCATGGCAACCTGCCTGCTCTGGAGGCGGTCATGGCGCACTGCAAGCGTCATGGTGTGGATCAAGTCATCAATCTGGGGGACTGTTTATCCGGTCCCCTCCTGCCTCTTGAAACCGCACAGTTTTTGATGGCCCAGGATTGGGTGCATCTGGCTGGGAATCACGATCATCAGATTCTGGCCTATGGGACACCAGCTTGTACCGATGTGGATGAAGTGGCGTATGAGCAATTGGGCGCCAGCGAGTTGGCCTGGCTGAAAACGTTGCCAGCTGTCAAATTGGTATGGCGTTCGGGGATTTTGTTGTGTCACGGCACGCCCAGCAGCGATCTCGAGTATTTGCTGGAAACGGTTGAACCCACCGGGGCACGCATGGCCAGCTGCCAGGAAGTGGAAGCGCGCCTGGGCGCGACGCAGGCCAAATTGATTTTGTGTGGACATACGCATAAGCCGCGCGCGATCCGGGTTTCATCCGGCCAGCTTGTGGTCAATCCGGGCAGCGTGGGATTGCCGGCTTTCGACGATGCGACGCCCTATCCGCATGTGATCCAGACCGGTTCTCCGGATGCCCACTACGCTTTGCTTGAGCGTGTACGCAATGAGTGGAGCGTGGCGCTGGTATCGGTGCCTTATGATTATCGATCGATGGCGAAGCTGGCGCAGTCACGCCATTTCTATGATTGGGCGCATGCATTGGAGACCGGTTATGTCTCGTGATTCAGCGCGGCCAGCGCAAGCGGAAATGGGATTTGAGGTGCTGGAGAAAGTCATATGTTTTCAGGGCTTTTTCCGCATGGAGCGGTATCGTTTGCGGCACCACAAGTTTGACGGCGGATGGAGCCGTCCGATTACCCGCGAATTGCTGGAGCGGGGACATGCCGCCGCAGTGTTGCCCTATGATCCAGAAAGGGATCGGGTGGTGCTGATCGAACAATTCCGGGCGGGTGCTATGTCAGCACCGGGCGGGCCTTGGCTGCTGGAAATCGTGGCGGGGATGATCGACACGGATGAGTCGGCTGAGCAGGTTGTGACAAGGGAATCGGTGGAAGAGGCGGGCTGTCATGTCAGCGATCTGATTCCGCTTTACGATTATCTGATCAGTCCTGGTGGCACGACCGAGCGGATTGCGCTGTTTTGTGGGCGTGTGGATACAACCGGGATCGGTGGTATCCATGGCCAGGCCGAGGAAGATGAGGATATCAAGGTCCATGTCATGGCGTTGGCTCAGGCGCGGGCGTTATTGAATAGCGGCCGGATCGGTTCGGCCAGCGCCATCATCGCCTTGCAATGGCTGCTGCTGAATCGGGAAATTGTTCGTCAACGTTGGCTATCGGGGTAAGCATGCATACATACAGATCCAGTCAATATTTCATGATGCGATGTGTCGGGTTGCTTGGGCTTTTGCTATGGGCTGGTATTCTGTTCGGGCAGGTGAATGCGGAGGACAACAGCCGTGCCAACGGCCTGGCGGTGTGGCTGGATGTCGAGGGAGCGATTGGCCCGGCGACGCATGATTACGTCAAACGCGGCCTAGCCAAGGCGGTGGAGCAACAGGCGCGAGTGGCCATCATCCGCATCAATACGCCAGGCGGTCTGGATGTGTCGATGCGCGAAATCATTCAGGAGATCATTGCCTCGCCGATTCCAGTCGTCGGTTATGTGGCGCCGGGCGGGGCCCGCGCGGCCAGCGCGGGTACCTATATTCTCTATGCCACCCATGTTGCTGCCATGGCGCCGGCGACCAATCTGGGCGCGGCCACGCCGGTAAAGATCGGTGGATTTCCACAATTGCCGGATGCGCCGGATGGCAAGCCGGGAGACGAACAAACGAGACAGCCCCGCACCCAGGATGCCATGACGAACAAAATCATCAACGATGCGGTGGCCTATATCCGTGGTCTGGCCGAGATGCGGGGACGCAATGCCGATTGGGCGGAGCTGGCGGTGCGCGAGGGCGTCAGCTTGACCGCCAGCGAAGCATTGAAAGAAAAAGTGATCGACCTTGTCGCGGAGGATATGGACGATTTGCTGGCCAGGATCGATGGCCGCCCGGTCAATGTGCTGGGGCAGGAGATGAGCCTGTCCACGCAGTCGTTAACACTGGCCCACATTGAGCAGGACTGGCGGACGCGCCTGTTGGCGATCATCACGGATCCCAATATTGCCTATATCCTGATGCTGATCGGCATCTATGGTCTGATTCTGGAGTTTGCCAATCCGGGCACGATTATTGCCGGTGTGATTGGGGCGATCAGTTTGTTGCTGGCGCTGTTCGCTTTCCAGGTATTGCCGGTCAATTATGCCGGGGTTGCGCTGATTTTTCTTGGCATCGTCTTTATGCTGGCAGAGGCGCTGATACCGAGTTTCGGCGCCTTGGGTATCGGGGGGGTTGTCGCCTTTGTCATCGGCTCCATTATGCTGATTGATACTGAGATACCGGGATACGGCATTTCCATTCCACTGATTGTGACATTCACGCTGCTTTCGGCGGGATTCTTTATATTTGTGCTCGGTATGGTGCTCAGAGCCAGAAAGCGGCCGGTGGTTTCAGGCAGTGAGGAGCTCTTGCACAGCATGGGTGAAGTCGTGGAAGATTTTGAACATGAAGGCTGGATTCGGGTGCATGGCGAATTGTGGCGGGCGCGGGCGCATACGCCGCTGTCATCCAAGCAAAAAGTGAAAGTGACGGCTGTTGATGGCTTGATGTTGGAAGTGAAACCTTGTCTAACCGATCATACTAAGGAGCGTTAATCATGGATTTCAATATGGATGCGGATATGCTATATGCCATTACGATGGTGCTTGTCTTCATTGCTTTTTTTCTGGCCAGTGCCTTCAAGGTGCTGCGGGAATATGAGCGCGGAGTGGTATTCATGCTCGGACGGTTCTGGAAGGTCAAGGGGCCGGGGCTGGTCATCATAATCCCGATCATCCAGACGATGGTGCGGGTCGATTTGCGTACCATTGTCATGGACGTGCCCAGCCAGGATGTGATCTCCCGGGATAATGTCTCGGTGAAAGTCAATGCAGTGATCTATTTCCGCGTGGTGGATGCGCAAAAGGCGATTATTCAGGTTGAGGACTACAACATGGCCACCAGCCAATTGGCGCAGACGACGCTGCGATCTGTATTGGGACAGCATGAACTGGATGAAATGCTGGCCAGCCGGGATAAGCTGAACAATGATATCCAGGCGATTCTGGATGATCAGACCAATGCCTGGGGAATCAAGGTGGCCAATGTGGAAATCAAGCATGTCGATCTTAATGAAACCATGATCAGGGCAATTGCCAAGCAGGCCGAGGCTGAACGTGAGCGTCGCGCCAAGGTGATCCATGCTCAGGGTGAATTGCAGGCCTCCCAGCATTTGCTGGAAGCGTCGCAAGTGTTATCGAAACAGCCTCAGGCTATACAACTTCGTTATTTGCAGACGCTGACAGAAATCGCTGGTGAGAAAAATTCTACGATCGTTTTTCCGCTGCCGATGGAATTTTTGTCTGCTTTACAGAAAATAACGGAAAAGCAACCTGACAATAATAAACAGCCGAGTAGTACCAACTCTTTGTGATGCGGTGTTCTCATCTCTCGTTATCATAACGGCATAAAACCAGCCAAAGCAATTCCCCGGTTTTTTGGGAACTACTAAGAGGCTGTCCGAGAATAGACTGATCTACTGCGGACGAGCCTGATTGGCCAGATTTTCCGATCCTTTTCGTTGAATAGAACAACTATTCGCCTCAAATGATCGAAAAATCCAACTCAACCAGCCTCGCCCTCGTTACGATCGCTATTCTCGGGCAGCCTCCTAGGATTGCTTTGGTTCCTGCGGTAACTTCAGCGCTCAAGCTTGGGATGAATGCCTGCCTTGAGCGCGCGGATGGCTTCACTGGCGAAGCCTACCACCAGTCCGCGCGGACAGAAATAATATTTGGCCAGTTCCTTCTGGGCATGGAGTTGCGCGACATGTTCCAGTGGCTGCCACGCTGACGCGCGTGCGCGCACCCACTCGCGCGTGTCACTGTTTCCCAGCGCATAGCGCTTGTGTTCGCGGGTCTCGCAGCGCAGACCCTCATACGAAACATTTTCCGCGCCTTGTGCCGAGCGGATGATCAAGCTGTAACGAATGATGCGTTTCTCATCGACGCTGATCGAGTCGGCGTCGATGAAGTAGCGCAGAGTTCTGGCGGGGCCGGCATCGAATTCGAGTAAATTCTCCGATTGCGGGTAAGCCGGAAGGAGCGGTTGAATCGCGCCCCATTCCCGATTGTGATCGAGCGTGTCGATGAATTCGCCGCTGCTCGCGCAAGCAGTCAAGAATAGGCACAGAGACAAGCGGCAGGCAGTTTTCATCTACTGACCAGATCTTTGGCGAGTGCTGTGCGTATGTTTTCTTCGACAGCCGCTATGGTCGCCTGATAGGCGGGATGATCGACTCCGATGCTCAAGGCTGCGCCCTGATGGAGCGCCTGGATCATGGCCGGGGTCAATTCGAAACGAAGGAAATGGACGGCGGATGTTTTTTCCTGATTCTCGCGTTCCAGATCTTCATCGGCAATGGCATGGACAGGATCATGTCCGGCTATTTTGAGCCATATTTTGTCTTCGATGCCGATCATTTGCGCCAGCCGCTCCGCCCGTTCAGCTGGGTCGGCATATTCGATCAGCATGGTGGCTTTCCAGTTATGGCCATCGGGAATGAGCGGATTGTAAACTTCGAGCTCCTGCAGGATGCCTTCCTCATCGAAAATCTTTTCAGCCCGCAGCATTTCCTGGATCTGATAGCGGATAGTCAGTTCATCTTCGAACAGAAGGGTCACATGCTCGCCGAGGTGCACGCAGCGGTGTTTTTTATGTGCCATGACCTCGGAGCGGAACGCGTCCCTGGCTTTGGCATAGGCTTCCAGCGTCATGAGGCTGTCGCGTGATAATTTGGTCATCGGTTTGTCTCCTGGAATGAAGGGTGTCTCGCTCTCTGGAGACGTTGCCGGTAATCCGGCCGGGTCATCTCCATAGGCCATGCGCAGCAATGTTAGGGGATGCAGGGTCTGCAGTGGATCATCGCCGATGCCCTGGTGGATATGCCGTCCGGCGATCGCGCAGTCGGAACTGATGTAATCGGGTGCCGCGTCCGCCATTTGTCTGAAAACAGGGCGGCCGATTTTCATTGAATCCTCGAAGTGCTCCTGTTTGACGCCCCATGTCCCGTCATGGCCCGAGCAGCGCTCGACGACAGTGATTTGTGTGTCGGGAATCATCTGCAGCAAATCGCGGGTTTTTTTGCCAAGGTTCTGTACCCGCAAGTGGCAGGGGATGTGGTAGGACACTTTGCCCAACGAGTGCTTGAAATCGGTTCTGAGCAAGCCATCGCGATGGCGGAGCATGAGGTACTCAAACGGGTCAAAAGTGGCTGCGGCAACGGCCTGTACGGCTTCGTCATCGGGAAACAATAGCGGCAGTTCCTGCTTGTACATGAGTGTGCAGGAAGGGACTGCCGACAGGATGGCATAGCCTTCCCGAGCGAGTTTTGCCAGATGGGGAATATTCCGGTTTTTGAGAGCTTCCACACTTTCCAGATCACCGAGCTCCAGCTTGGGCATGCCACAACAGGCCTCTTTTTCGACTAGGCGGGCAGGAATTTCATTGTGCGCCAGGACGCGCAGCAGATCATGGCCGATTCCAGGCTCGTTGTAATTGATGTAGCAGGTGGCGAAAATTGCAACTTTGCCCGGTGTATGCGCGCCGTCCCGGACGGCAAAGCTATCGTTGGCTTGTGCGTGGGCGCGGAAGGTCTGGGCGGCATAGGACGGTAATTTTCTGTTCGGATGAATACCGAGCGCTTTGCTGAATAGTTTGCGTGTGGCCGGTGTCTGGGTGATGGCGTTGGTGGTCTGCACTACGACGGGAATCGTGGCCAGTTTTCCCATGGCGTCGGTGCTGGATAGCAGTTTATCGCGGAAGCGGGCGCCTTGCTGTTTGTACTTGACCGCCTTGGCGCGCAGCATCAAGTGCGGAAAATCGATATTCCAGGGATGGGGCGGCACGTAGGGACATTTGGTCATGAAGCACATGTCGCACAAATAGCAGCGGTCGACGACTTGCCAGAAATCCTGTTTGGCAACGCTGTCCAGTTCCCCGCTGGCGCTTTCGTCTACCAGATCGAACAGGCTCGGAAAGGCTGTGCACAGGTTGACGCACCGGCGACAGCCATGACAGATATCGAACACTCGGTACATTTCATCGTACAGGGCGTTTTCATTATGGAATTGCGGGTTTTTCCAGTCAAGGGGCTGTCGTTTGGGGGCGTCCAGACTGCCTTCGCGAGTTGTCATGGGTCAAGTAGAAAAGGTATAAGTTCAACAAGAAATTCTGCCAGCGGATAACTGGTTTTTACGCGTGTCAATATAATCCGGTGAAGCGCGCGCTTTTCGAACAGGAGCGGGTTGGTTGCCACTGCCGATAATCAGCCTGGCGTGCCGTATGGGACGACGATTCTCACCTGGTGGGCACTTCAGACCGCTGCAGGCCGCGTGGCTTGCGCACCGGTCTGAAGCGTAGGACAGTTAGTCAGTCAGGCTGTCCAGTGCCCGTTGGAAGCGGTTGGCGTGCGAACGTTCCGCTTTGGCCAGGGTTTCAAACCAGTCGGCAATTTCGTCGAATCCTTCATCGCGGGCAGCCTTGGCCATGCCAGGATACATGTCGGTGTATTCATGGGTTTCACCGGCAATGGCTGTTTGCAGGTTTTCGCGCGATGAGCCGAATGGCAGACCGGTCGCTGGATCGCCGCAAGCTTCGAGATATTCCAGGTGGCCATGCGCATGGCCGGTTTCACCTTCAGCGGTGGAGCGGAATACGGCCGCGACGTCGTTCTGTCCTTCAACATCGGCTTTGGCTGCGAAATAAAGGTAACGGCGATTGGCCTGAGATTCGCCAGCAAAAGCGGCTTTCAGATTCGCTTCGGTTTGAGATCCTTTCAGTTGCATGGTGCTCTCCTTTTAATACAAAAGTAAAAAATGATTAATTTTATTATGTGACTGAAGTATGGCCGGATACCAGTAGGCTGCCCGAGAATAGACTGATCTACTGCGGACGAGCCTGATTGGCCGGATTTTACGATCTTTTTCGTTAAATAGAACGACTATTCGCCTCAAATGATCGAAAAATCCCGCTCAACCAGCCTCGCCCTCGCTACGATCGCTATTCTCGGACAGCCTCCTAGTACTCCGTTCCGTCAATTAGCTTACAAATGAAATCGATGGATTCGCCTGCCAGGCTAGGCGCAAACCGCAGTCATAGCCGTAGCTATGGCGAGGATTTGCAACAACGCATGACAGGCGAAGGCGCGATTTCATGTAAGCGGTTTGGCGGAACGGAGTACTAGATTGTCTCGCGCGCGCATTTCATATTGGATCTAAACGGAACAATCCCGTTCCTGCGGGAATGGTGCGGATAGCCCGCTTTGGTATCGATGCTGGTAAAAATGCGCCACGCAGACTAGCGAACGGCCTTGTGCTTGTCAACTCGATTATAAACCCTGTATTTCGCGATTCAAAATTTATATCGGGCTGAGCCCGGCCAGCGAGGACTGGCTGTCATCGTGCATAGTATGCGGAAGGGGGAGGGGGTTAGCTGCTCCGCCGGGTTGCGCTGCAACAGTGATCATTCTTGAAGAAAGTCGTGCAGCAGAAGGGTTGCTGACGGTTTTCAATGCAATTCTGAGAGAGCGGTTGTCGATATTTTTTACACCCCTTTTTTCTTGTAGACGGTTTTTGAGTTTCTGTAATCAATTGTTTATGTATGTTTTATTGTGCGGAGATGCGCAGATAGCATGATATGCCGCTGAAAAAATGTTCGAAATGGCGACGGAAGATGTCGAGTTTTCTTACGTGCGTAAGTATTCCCCCTAGATGCCCTGCGGGTGCGGCATTTTGTCGCATCTATAGGGATTATCTGTGTAGGGATAGTCAAAGAAAGGCGTAATAACTGGGTAAGAAATGTCGGTTTTTTTTACAATCAGACGCCTGCTTTTATCGATTCTAGCCATAGCGGCTAATGGAGCCGCCCCCTGCGACCCAATGAAATCCATACTCATGTTGTGGATATAGCGCCTCCATTCATATTCAATATGAATTAATATAATTTTTTGGCATAAATGTTGCCCTTATTCTTTTGCAGAGTCTTTTGTTCTTTCTTGATTTTTTGGTAATGGCTCTGTTTTGCCATGAAATCAATAGGTGTAAAGGGGGATGTAAAAAATGAAGCAAACTGCATTAAGTTTTGTGGGCCTAAGTTGCCTGCGGTTTTCCCAAAGATGTGGATGGTTCGATTGTAGCAGGCAGAATCCAGGTAGCTTCTGGTCAAAGTCTATCAATAGTGGACTGCCCATCACATTTGTCCTGATGTCGGCAATCCTTGCACTAGTATTATTGCCTGCTAGTGCAAGTATTGCCGCTGAGCATGTAATTAGAATGTCTGCAGAAGAAGTTGCAGCCTATGATGATGGGTTGGGCAATAAACTGTTGGGTTACAAAATGCTTAGCCATACCGTTGACGGCAACGATATTACTGGTCGGTATAGTCCTTACGCGACGATTCCCGGGCCGACTTTATTTCTGACTGAAGGCGACACAGTCAAACTGACGATTGAAAATGAAATTTCTGATGGATTTGATGAAATTACTGATGTAGATCACCATCTAGGGAAAATCAGCAACCAAGTCAGCGTGCATGTGCATGGCGTACATTACAAAATAGTCAGTGATGGCACCCTCAAAGTAATCAATCAACTGGAAGACCAGGGCGCGGGAGTGGGGCCAGAAAACACTTTTCACTATTACACCTACGAATGGGATGTGGCGCTGGGAACAGCCGGCACCTGGCCATACCATGACCATAACTATGAAACGCATAATGGTGCGGAGCACAAGGGGCTATATGGTGCAATCATTGTGGATTCTGTCGGTGCGCCCCAATACGCAAAGGAATATGTTCTCTATTTGACGGATGATTCTTTCTGGGGAATGGAGATCGATGGTGTAACCAAAATTCAAAGCAAGCAT
The DNA here is from genome assembly GCF_900107165.1 of Nitrosomonas halophila. Lineage (GTDB taxonomy): Bacteria > Pseudomonadota > Gammaproteobacteria > Burkholderiales > Nitrosomonadaceae > Nitrosomonas > Nitrosomonas halophila. The sequence continues at coordinate 44,929 of NZ_FNOY01000006.1, read as the reverse complement.
GGCAGTAATCCCGGCCTGTCAGCTGCAAGAGGCAGCGATGTGAGGTTTCACGTGATTCCATTGGGCACCGATCTCCATGAGTTTGTTCTCGATAGTTATCGCTGGAGCGACCCAGGGACAAGAAGGCGTATTGATCGTGCCGTGATCGGCCCACTTGAAAAACATGTCTTCGCTGTTCGAGCCAACCGAAGCGCGTATTACCGCGACAAAAATTTTACTAACGATTTAATGGGTGTGCGTGGATTGTTTGAAGTTCGCTAAGCGAGCGAATTTACAGAATATTGATAGGGAAGAGAAAATGAATAGAAATATTGCTGGATTTAAAGATTCGATTGCCACGTTAATGGCGCTGCTGCTGTTTGCGGTCGCGCTATTGGCTTCTCCCATGGTGTTGGCGGCTGTTCATCATATCGCATTGACAGCGGAAACACTGCCGAATGGTCAGCTGGCTTACAAGCTGGCTGGCCAACCCAGCAGACCTGCCAACGAATACAGGGAGAAACACTGCCGAATGGTCAGCTGGCTTACAAGCTGGCTAACAGTGAGCAAGCGGTTATTCCAGGTCCGACTATATTCGTTAAAAGAGGTGATCGAGTCAATGTCACCCTTACAAATAATACCGCCGTGCCGGTAGGATTTAGCATACCGGGCCGACCGTTGCTTGGTGCAGCAGCCAAGGCACTGCCGGGTACAAGCAGAAATTACAGCTTTACCGCCAGTACTGTGGGTGCCTTTTTATATCATGGGGATAACGGCAAGGAGCGCCTGGGATTATTCGGCGCACTGATAGTGGATAACAAAGATCCTAGACCATTGGACCACTACGTGGATGATGATGGTGCGATCGTACCGGTTACCCAGGATAACCTGGACAAGCAATATGTGCTGTTTATGGTGGATTCAACATTCTGGGGTACCGAAATCTCTGCGGATGGCGCAACACAAAGACCGCTTTGGGCAAACCCGACGCCGGGTGCAGTTCTTGGCGAAATTGTCAGATTTCATGTTTTGTCGATTGGACCTGGCCATACTTTCCATATCCACGCACATCGTTGGTTGAAGGAAGGCACGGATAAAGTGATCGACACGAGAATACTGACCGATGGATTTGATACGCATTCATTTACCGTCAAGGCAGGATCAGGAGTCGGTGCGGGCGACTGGCAATTCCATTGCCATCTGATTGCGCATATGGAAGCAGGCATGCACGGCAACTTCAAAGTGGTGGAAGCCGGTGGCGATGGTTCGGCCATAGTCGGCGCTTCTCCCTACGGGCGGATTTTGTTGGGGCCTGAAGATGTGCCGGGTGTCGTGACTTTCGAAGTTTCGGATGAGCCAGCAAGCTGGTTCAGGAGCGCCCGGGGCGATGCGATTGTGGGTTTGCCTTTTGATATTAAAACCAAATCACTTGAAGTGATTGCTCCTGGCAGCAGTGTCAACTTTACGATGTCCGACACCAATGCGGTCCATACTATCAGTTCACTGCTGTGGCCGAGCGGTGCGGAGCATATGCCTTTCGATCAGTCTGCCGCCTATAAAGGAGGGGGATTTGTAACCTTGCATACACCTGGGCTGTATGTCTTTACTTGTAAGGTGCATCCTTACATGTTTGGGGCGGTCATTGTGGACGATCCCAGTACGGAGGGGCTCGATCTGGGTAATCCGGCGCAAGACTATACCATCGATCTCGTGACCGGTATCAGAGATTTGCCCACCAATAGCGATCTCGCGATCCGTTTGCTGACCACATTCTTTGTGGCCACCGCACCAGATAATTGGCAGGATTATTCATCGGGCGTATGGAACGTAACTTTTCCTAGTCTCCCTGTAAGAATTTCAGGCGCACCAAGAAGTGAAGCACTCACGGACGGAGGGGTGGCTGCGCCGCTGAGTATTCTTAATGTTGTGAATGCAGCGCTTCCAGCACCCAATCCGCCGTCAATTCCGGGAATCGGCGAGGTATGGGTCAATGCACAGTTTGAGAAAACCGCCAATAAAACCAAGCCTGGTACGATTACTGTGCTGGATGCAGGTGATTGGAAGGTCAAGCGCAAAATTGCGCTGCCTGCGATCAATCGTGAAACGGGCGCCATGTTGCACAATATCAAGGTAGGTGAAACGCCGTCGCATGTATTGACTTTGCCTACCAACGATCAGATTGTGGTGGCGATCAATGGCCAGAATGGGATGGCGATGATAGACGCTGGCGCCTCCGAAGTTAATAGAATCACACCCACGCAACCACATGGGCATAAATCGGCCCATCCACATGGTCACTGGGTCAGCGCGGATGGAACCAGGATCGTGACGCCGAATATTAATACCGATGATGTGGGAATTTATTCGGCAGATGGCGCTATCCAGTCCAGAACGGCGACAGGGAACAATCTTCCCGGTGCACATCCAATCGCCATTGGCATGATGCCTGATGACAGCAAGATCTATGCATCCAACTTGTTGCATCACACAGTCAGTGTGGTCAATGGCCATACTGGTGATCTAGTCAAAACCATTGATCTGATAGAAAACTATCATCCGATTACGGGCGAGATTGACGGTCCGGTTGGTGTGCTGCCGATTCAGATTCCTGTGTCGCCAGATGGCAAGGCGGTCGTGGTGGCCAATACCGGTGGGCAGATTATTGTCATTGATACGGAAACTGACACTATCGTCAAGATGTTCGAGTGTGATCCCGGCTGCCACGGTGCCAATTTTGGGGCCAAGGCAGGCGGCGGCTATTATGCTTATGTCACGAGCAAATTCAGTAACCGTATGTTTGTGGTCGATATTGATCCAAATGGTGATGGCAATATCGAGGATGTGGCGATCGCGGGTACTGTGTCCTTGGTGGCTGATGATGAAACGCTTAGGGATGATGGTATTGTCGGTATGGCCGGCATGGGTGGCCAGGGTGTGCTGGCGATTCCCAATGTGTATAACGGTTGGGTGCAAAAATTACCCAGTAATTTCAAAGAGAGTCTGACAGCTGCACAGCTTAACCCTGGTCAGTAAAGCTTGCACTAAAAATAAAAGGGAAAAGTTTTTGTAAAATTTCTCCCTTGCCGCCAACCGGATGCATACACCCGGTTGGCGGTTTCTTTTTTATGCCCGGTCACGATTGACTCTGGCGGAAAACAGACTGGCGGATACGATCAGGAGGCCGCCGACCCAGTCCTTGGCTGCCAGATATTCGTTTACGAGATAATGCGCGGCGAACGAGGCGACCACCAACTCGAACAATAAGATTACGATTGCCTGATTGGCCGGTGTGTGGGTCAGTCCGTACTGCCATAGCAAGCCGAGAAAGAACACCAGAAATCCTACATTCAGCAACAGCAGCCATGTCTCCGGCTGGAGCAGGAGGAGGTCGGGGATGTTGTCCAGCATCAGTGCCACGGAGAAGCCGATCAGGGCCGTACCGGACCAGGCGGCAAGTGATTTCAATCGTATATCGTGTTGCTGATCCTTGCGGACCAGTACATTGGTCAACGCGAACATAAATCCCCCGATGAGCCCCATCCAGTCGCCATAAGAGGCTGGCACCGGAAGTTTCTGGCCCGGTTGCCAGAGCAGCAGCAGGGCGCCGATCAGTGATGACAGAATGATGGCGTAACCATGTTTGCTCAGGCGTTCGGCAAGCAGCAGGCGTGCAAACAATATGGTCCAGAGTGGTGCCAGATAGAACAGAAATAGCACCCGCATCACTTCACCGTGAATGATTCCCAGTGTGTAGGCAACGCTGGCGCATCCGGCACATAGTGCGATTCCCAGCAGAAGAGGGAGCGCCGGGCCGCGGATTTTCGACAGCCTGATATGTTTGTGAAACAAAATCAAACCCGTCAGCAGGGCGATAAGATAGGTCAGTGCCGTCGATAATTCACCGCTGATGCCTGCTTGTTGCAGTAATCGGAATGGATACCAGGCCACACCCCAGATGCTGGCGCCTAGCAGCAAGGTGGTCATGGGCAGTATATTTTTTTTGGTCAACACTGCGTGCGCCCTTTATAATTGCTGTTTCGCACTTCTAACTTGCCCTGGAAACATATTTAATTCGCGAGCATCTTGCTCGTCGAGAACCTTGGAACAGCATGAATTCCTCGCTAGAAAACCTTCAGCCATACCCATTTCAGAAACTTGCCAAATTACTTGAGGATTTATCACCCAATGCCGCATTGTCACCGATTGGTTTGCATATTGGTGAACCCAGGCACGCGACCCCCGAGTTCATCAAGCGCGAATTGATCAATCGTATCGAAGGGTTGGCGCATTATCCCACAACCCTTGGCACAAGTTGGTTGCGGAGCAGCATCGCGACCTGGCTGGTGCGGCGTTATCATTTGTCTAACGTCAATCCAGACACGGAAGTGATTCCGGTCAATGGCAGCAGAGAGGCCTTGTTCGCTTTTGCACAGGCCGTTGTTGATACCCATGCCGGGGTGGAACCGGTTGTGGTGTGCCAGAATCCCTTTTATCAGATTTACGAAGGTGCGGCGTTGCTGGCGGGCGCCACGCCCCATTTCCTCAACTTGCTGCCTGAAAACAACTTTTCGCCGGATTGCGCGCAGTTGTCTGATGCGGTCTGGGCACGCACGCAGCTGACTTATATTTGTTCGCCTAACAATCCCACCGGCAGAGTGCTGTCGCTTGAAGAGTGGCAGCACTTGTTCGCGCTGTCCGATCGTTATGGGTTTGTGATCGCTGCCGATGAATGCTATTCGGAAATTTATTTTGATGAGGACCATCCTCCCCTGGGCGCCTTGGAAGCAGCGGAGAAGCTGGGGCGTAGCGGGTTTCCCCGGTTGGTGGTGTTTGGCAGTCTATCCAAGCGCTCCAATGTGCCCGGTATGCGCTCCGGGTTTGTGGCGGGCGATGCCACCATTCTCAAGAAATTCCTGCTTTACCGGACCTACCATGGCAGCGCGATGAATCCTGCTGTGCAGGCGGCCAGCACAGTCGCCTGGAGCGATGAGCAGCATGTGGCCGAAAACCGCGACTTGTACCGCGAAAAGTTTGCCAGCGCCATGAAGATACTCGGAGATACCTTGCCAGTCAGCATGCCCGATGCCGGGTTTTATTTATGGTTGAGAACCCCTGTCAGCGATGTCGAGTTCTGCCGGCGTTTGTATCATGAGGGCGGTGTCACGGTATTGCCGGGCAGTTATCTCGGGCGTGAGGCGCATGGGACCAATCCAGGTGAAAATTTCGTGCGGGTGGCACTTGTTGCCCCTGTGGCGGAATGTGTGGAAGCGATGGAAAGAATTAAACAAATTTCTAGTAAATCCTAATTCTATAATTTAAGGAGCCCTATGGAACAATTGCAAGCGACGATAGAAGACGCTTTTGAACGCCGCGCCGAGATTACGCCGCGTAATGTGGAAGCCAATCTCAAGGAATCCGTGGCGCAAGTCATCGATCTGCTCGATACCGGCAAACTGCGGGTTGCAGAGAAAATCAACGGCGAGTGGGTGGTGCATCAATGGATCAAGAAAGCCGTGCTGCTGTCTTTCCGGATGGAGGATAACAGTTTCATCAAAGGGGGGTTTTCCAATTACTTCGACAAGATTCCGTCCAAGTTTGCGGATTATAGTTCGCGTGATTTTCGCGATGGCGGCTTCCGGGTGGTTCCCCCGGCGGCGGTCCGCAGGGGTTCGTTCATCGCTGGCAATGTTGTGTTGATGCCTTCTTATGTCAATATCGGTGCCTATGTTGACGAGGGGACCATGGTGGATACCTGGGCGACTGTCGGTTCCTGTGCGCAGATTGGCAAAAATGTGCATTTATCCGGTGGTGTTGGCATTGGAGGTGTATTGGAACCTGTGCAGGCCAGCCCGACGATTATCGAGGATAACTGTTTTATCGGCGCGCGTTCAGAGATCGTCGAAGGCGTGATCGTGGGCGAGAACTCGGTGATATCGATGGGGGTGTATATCGGGCAAAGTACCAAGATATACAACCGCGAAACCGGGGAAGTCAGTTACGGCCGTATCCCACCGGGGTCGGTCGTTGTCTCCGGCAATCTGCCTGCCGAGAACGGGCGCTACAGCCTCTATTGTGCGGTGATTGTGAAACAGGTCGATGCCAAGACCCGTTCCAAAACCGGTATCAATGAATTGTTACGCGGCATATAGGGGTGCAAATAGGGCATATCTTTGCATATAGATATGGTATAAAAGCATATGCGTACAGTCTGCAAGGAATTGTATGGCCGCCTTTGGCGGGTGGCTGGATTCCAAGCATGTTCAAACTTGATTGCACGTATGGTAGAAAATTTTCTAGCACCATGTTTTAACTTTAATCTTTAAAGGAGGTAACATGATGAAAACCCTGACAAGCTTGGTTGCAGCGAGTGCCTTGGCACTGTGCATGAGTGCCCAAGTTTATGCAAAGGATGCAGGCCATACTTCTGAAGCAATGGAGCATGCGGGTAAAGCCCATGCGCATGGGGAAGACGGGCATGCCAAAGAGTTGCTTAAGCATGCAAAGAAAAGCCTGGATCATGCCAAGCATGCTTCCAAAGAACATGCTGAAGCCCATCAGCATATGGATGAGGCAATCAAGCATTTAGAGGAAGCGATCAAGCATGCTGAAATGGGGCATGCCGATGTCGCGACTGGACATATGGATGAAGCAATCAAGCATATGCAGAAATCTGGCCACTAAACGCAGATATAAAGACGTCCCCGGTTATAACCGGGGGCGTCTTGCGGGAAAAGAGATGAAATGAGCGGAATCTTCCGCTTTTTTTATGCGTGAGACAAGCAATACTAGGAGGCTGTCCGAGAATAGACTGATCTACTGCGGACGAACCTGCCAGGCTGGATTTTTCGATCCTTTTCGTTGAATAGAATAACTATTCGCCTCAAATGATCGAAAAATCCCGCTCAGCCAGCTTCGCCCTCGCTACGATCGCTATTCTCGGACAGCCTCCTAGAGAACACACCTGTCGGTAATTCAAACTAAACCGTCCATGAAGCCAGCGGCATTTGCTGTTTTAAGAAACCTGAGTGATGGCGATTACCATTCGGGTACGGCCTTGGGGCAGGCATTGCGTATCTCGCGAGCCAGTGTGTCCAATGCGCTGCGCGATCTGGAACAATATGGATTGGTCATTCATCGTGTGCGCGGCCGGGGATACCGCTGGCTGAATCCATTCCAGTGGCTGGATAGCGATCAGATCCGGCAGCATCTTGATGAAATGGCGGATGAATTTCAGATAGAGACTCTGGAGATCGCTGAATCCACTAACTCGTTGTTACTGCAACGGTCGGTCGAGCATGATTTTCCCGATCAACGCTGCAAGCAGGTCGTGGCGGCGGAGCTGCAGACGGGCGGGCGTGGCCGTCGTGGCCGGTCGTGGTTATCCGGCTTGGGAGATAGTTTGACTTTTTCCCTGCTGTGGCCATCGAAATGCACGGTGCATGCGCTTTCCGGACTGAGTCTGGCAGTGGGGCTCGCGATTATCCGCGCGCTGACCAGAATCGGTGTGCAGGGTGTCGCGCTCAAATGGCCGAATGATGTGCTGTTTGACACGCGCAAGCTGGCAGGTGTGTTGATTGAGCTGCATGGGGATATGCTCAGTCCGAGTACGGTAATTATCGGCATCGGTCTCAATCTGAAACTATCTGGCGGCGTCAGGGATCGCATCGATCAGGCTGTGACGGATATTGCTGGTATCACAGACCATATGCCCGATCGAAATCACCTGTTGGCGCTTTTGTTAAGAGAGCTGAAGGCAGTGCTCGATGTTTTCGAGCAGCAGGGCTTTCAGCCGTTTCAAGAGGAATGGATGCGTTATCATGCCTATCAGGACAGGCTGGTGCAGATTGATTTTCCGGATGGTACCGTCAAGCATGGCATTGCAAGCGGCGTGACTCCGAGTGGCGCGCTCCAGATCAACACCCCCGCCGGCATGCTGCACTTGAACAGCGGGGAAGTGAGCCTGCGTGGCGTGGCCTGAATTGCAAAATAGCTGTGTGGGGTATGGCGGTTATATAATTGGGGTGTGGGCGCGCCAAGCTATCGCACTGAATTGGGTTCGGGATGTTCTGGGCAGCATCCTTCTGTCCATCCGGTCGAGGAGACGGAGCTGAACGATTCATCTTGTTTATTGGCAATCGATTCCGGCAATACCGCCATCAAGTGGGGGGTATATGCTGGCGATCGATGGGTGGCGCGCGGTATGGTGCCGCAGCGCGAGCGCATGCAGTTGGCCCAGGCCTGGTCGGAACTGCCTGCGCCAAGCTTGATTGTCGTTTCAAATGTTGCAGGTTCTCTGGCTGCCAGAGAGCTGGAATTGCTGTTGGCGCGGTGGTCTGCGCCGTCAGTGTGGATAAAGGCGAAAGCCCGCCAGTGTGGCGTGCAGAATCGTTACACCAATCCCGGCCAGCTGGGGTGTGATCGCTGGGCATCATTGATCGCCGCATGGCACAGCCTGCGGCAAGGGTGTCTGGTTGTCAACGCGGGTACGGCCATGACGGTCGATGCGCTGACTGATACGGGAGAGTTCTTGGGGGGCATTATTGTGCCGGGCTTTCATTTGATGCGGCAGGTGTTGCCGAATCAAACTGGGGCGCTATCGGTTAGCACATCCGACAGCTTTCAGAAGTTTCCCCGCAATACGGGCGACGCCTTGTATAGTGGAGCAATCCAGGCATTGGTCGGCGCGTTGGAACGCATGTGCGACCTTCTGGCGGCGCATTCAAATAAAGGTAATTTAACCATTCTCTTGAGCGGCGGAGACGCAGCGTTGCTGAGTGCCCATCTCCAGGCGCCTCACCAGGTGGTCGATAATCTGGTGCTGGAAGGGTTGGTGGTGATGGCCCGGGAACCAGGGTGATCGCTCCGACCAGTAAGCGCATGCGTTGCCGGCATTGCTGCCAAGCGCTGAGTTTCATGTGCATGCACAGGATAGATAACAGTCAATAGAGAATCCAGACTTATGCCACATCCACTTTTCAAAAACGCTGAATTCTATACGACAGTCAATCATTTAAGAGATTTGCCCGATGCCACTGGCGTGGAGATCGCTTTTGCCGGGCGTTCGAATGCCGGCAAGTCAAGTGCCATCAATACCTTGGTAGGCCGGAGCAGATTTGCTTTCGTCAGCAAAACACCGGGTCGAACCCAGCATATCAATTACTTCCAGCTCGGGGATGGGCGCTACATGGTGGATCTGCCGGGATATGGCTATGCCAAGGTACCGCTGGCGATTCGTCAGCATTGGGCACATTTGCTGAGTACTTATTTGCAGACGCGCACACAACTCTATGGCATGGTGCTGATTATGGATATCCGTCATCCCTTGACAGAGCTCGATCGGCAAATGCTGACATGGTTTGCACAGACACAAAAGCCGGTCCATATTTTGCTGACCAAGGCGGATAAATTGAGCCGAAGCAAAGCCATGGCGGCATTGAACAGCGTGCGCCGTTTGCTTGCCAGTGACTACCCGCATTGTACCGTACAGACTTTTTCCAGTCTGACAGCCGAAGGCGTGGAGGATGCCATTCAAATATTGCAGAATTGGTTCGAAGCGGGCGCCGCCCAGCCAGGAGAGTAGGAAGAGTCGGACGGGCAAAAAAGAACCCCGGCCAAAGGGGATTAAACCGGGGTAATCGTCATGTTTACAACACCTCGCTTCAGGGAGGGGAAGCGAGAAGCAGTTGTTACCAACCACTTGCCTTTAAGATTCAGCGCATTCAGTTTAGTTCAATATTTATTATGCAGTTTTTATTTGCATCAGCATGACGTCCTGTCGCGCAGGATGCTGTCCTGTTGCAACAGCCTCGGCTGAACGGAAGCATGTCAGAGATGGGCGGTGTTAAAAGAATGGGAGCGATAAGAAAGCCCCCGGTTAAAGGGGAGTAAACCGGGGGAATTGCCTTGCTTGTATAAGGCCTCGCCTCAGGGAGGGAAGGCGAGAGGGGTCAATATCAACCACCTATCAATAAGATGCTATAAATCAGAATTAGTTCAGAAATTTGTCCGACAATTGAATGGCCAGATTCAATTCTCAAATATGCTCAAAGGCCGAGGAATGCTATTCGTTTATGACGGAAAAGTTTTCGGGGGGAGCGAGTGCCGGGATTCGGTTGGATCGGGCGATCAGGCAAAAAAAACCCCGGTTAAAGGGGATTAAACCGGGGGGAATCGCCTTGTTTGTAAGGCCTCGCCCAGGGAGGGAAGGCGAGAGGCAACCATCTCGGCTACCTGTTCTTAAGATGAGCTGAATTTAATTTAGTTCAACAATCGATTAAATTTTTTTATTATTTTTTTGTCACTAAGCAGCTGGCCCGCATTTGGCGCCGCGATAGCTTGTGCCTTGGCAGGTTAGGCAAGCTCTGCAACAGTCAAAATGCGTCATGGCGCGTTTGGCGAAGCCCTCCTGGAATATTGCAATATCAGCATATTCCTCTGGGTGTCGTGGCTTCGTACGTCTTGTGATGAACAGAAATGACCGATTGCTCGGCGTTTTCTCAGATTGGGTAGCCGGGTAACGGAATGAATAACCGATATTTTTTATTATTGATAAAACCAATATGACATTTTTTTGCCAATTTCCTCAAAAAAGAATGCGACGCATTCGCCGGGATGCGTTCTCACGCCGTTTAGTCAGGGAAAATCATTTGCGGGCGGATGATTTGATTTACCCCGTATTTGTTCTGGATGGAAGCAATCGTGAAGAGAAGGTGCCGTCAATGCCGGGCGTTGTTCGGCAAAGCATTGATCTGCTCTTGCGACAGGCAGAGCAATGCCTGCAGTTGGGCATACCCGCCATAGCCCTGTTTCCAGTCATCGATCCATCGCTGAAAAGCCTGACGGCGGGCGAAGCGTTCAATCCAGATGGCCTGGTGCCAAGAGCGGTCCAGCAACTTAAGCAACGCTTTCCGGAACTCGGCATTATCACCGATGTTGCACTTGATCCTTATACCAGTCATGGTCAGGATGGCTTGATCGATGAGAAGGGCTATGTTCTGAATGATGAAACCGTGAGTGTGCTGGAACGGCAGGCGCTCACGCATGCCCAGGCTGGCGCGGATATCGTGGCACCCTCGGATATGATGGATGGCCGGGTCGCCTCGATCCGTACGATATTGGATCGTCACCGCTGCATCCATACGCGGATATTGGCCTATTCGGCCAAATATGCTTCCAGCTTTTATGGGCCATTCCGGGATGCGGTGGGTTCGGCGGCCACGCTTGGCGCGGGTAATAAATATACCTACCAGATGGATCCTGCCAATTCAAACGAGGCCTTATGGGAAGCCGGTTTGGATATACAGGAAGGGGCGGACATGATCATGGTCAAGCCAGGCCTACCTTATCTCGATATTGTACGCAGAATAAAGGATGAGTATGGTGTTCCGACCTTTGTCTATCAGGTCAGTGGCGAGTATGCCATGCTGAAAGCGGCTGCAATGAATGGTTGGCTGGATGAAGAGGCCTGTGTGACAGAGGCATTGTTGTCCTGCAAACGCGCCGGTGCGGATGCGATCCTGACTTATTTTGCGTTGGATGTCGCGGCCTGGCTGCAGAAGCATGGTTGAGCGCGGGCAAGATCATATACCCTGACCGGGAATTTCAGACATGAACACTGCAGGTTCGATCCCGGTCTGATGGGCGGTGGCCAGCTGCCCCGCCCCCCCGTGTCAGTGCGGGAGCTTTATGGATGCTCAGAACAGCTGGTTTTCGAGCTGATCAGTGATGCCGAAATCTCTATACAGATAATCCGTTTCAGGAGGAAGCTGTTCTTGGAAAAAATATTCATTGAGCGTTCCATATTGATCCCTTAAGCCCGTTTCCGGATTGATTTTTGCAACCACGATCCCCCTGGGTGGAGAAGGATTGGCGACAGGTGCGGATTTGAGTGCGCTGGCCATGTAGTCAATCCAGATGGGCAGTGCTGTCCGTCCCCCGGTTTCGTTGCGCCCCATCGATTTGGGCTCGTCAAAGCCCATCCAAGTCACTGCCACCAGATTTTTCTGATACCCGCAGAACCAGGCATCGATATAGTTGCTGGTCGTGCCGGTTTTGCCAGCGATATCATTGCGGCCGAGCGCTTTTGCCCGGGTAGCGGTTCCTCTCTGAATGACATCTTGCATCATGCTGGTCATGAGAAAGGCATTGCGTGGATCAATGACTTGCTTGGCGTTCTTGGCCGCAGTGGCAAACCGGACTCGCTCGAGTACCTTGCCGGTATCATCCTCGACTCTTTGAATGAAATAGGGATGGATGCGATAACCGCCATTGGCAAAGACGGCATAACCGGCAGCCATTTGCATCGGTGTCACCGAGCCCGCACCAAGCACCATGGGGAGAACCGGGGCATGCTGTTTGCCATCGAAGCCAAAGCGCTGAATATAGTCCTGAGCGTAAACAGGGCCAATGGCCTGCAGAATGCGGATGGAGGCCAGGTTTTTCGAATGGGTCAGGGCTGTGCGCATCCTGATCGGACCGCTAAATTTGCCATCAAAATTTTTCGGTTCCCAGGGTTTGCTTCCGGTTTGTTCGGGGCCCAGAAAAAGCGGCGCATCATTGATGATAGTGGCTGGTGTGAAGCCCTTTTCAAGCGAGGCGGAGTAAATGAATGGCTTGAAGCTCGATCCCGGCTGACGCCAGGCCTGCGTGACGTGATTGAATTTATTAAGATTGAAATCAAAGCCGCCGACCAATGCGCGGATGGCGCCATCGGCCGGGTCGATTGCAACCAGCGCGGCTTCGATCTGTGGTAGTTGTGTAATTTGCCAGCTATTTTTTCCGTCTCGGGTTATGCGGATCAACGCACCCGGCCGGATGCGTTGATCGCCCAGTTTAGCATCATTGGTCATGAATTTTCGGCCCGGTTTCAGCCCGTTGCCCGAGATCCGAATCGTTTCGCCGCTTTTGAGATAGACTTCAATCGAGTCAGCGCTGACGGATAACACCAATGCAGCCAGAATATCGTCACTGTCGCGGATGCCTTGCAGGGTGTTTTTCAGATCTGCGCGTTGCTTGGGTAGCCCGAGAAATGCTTCTGCTCCCCGGTAGCCATAGCGTTCGTCATAGGTCATCACCCCTTTGCGCAGCGCCCGGTAGGCCGCGTCCTGGTCGGTTTTTCTCAGGGTTGTGTAGACCTTGAAGCCGCGCGTATACGCTTCTTCGCGATAACGCTGGTAGACGACCTGGCGTGCCATTTCAGCCACGTAGCTAGCCGGCATCGCAAATACCCGGACCGGCCGATGGATGGCGATGGGTTGTTTCCTGGCGCGCGCCAGTTCCTTTTCTGAAATGTATTCGAGTTCATGCATTCTTCGCAACACATACTGCTGTCGTGTTTTTGCGCGTTCCAGATTGACAACGGGGTTGAAACGGGAGGGCGCCTTGGGAAGCCCAGCCAGCATGGCGGCCTCGGCCAGCGTGATGTCACCGAGCGGCTTGTTGAAATAAGTCCGGGCTGCTGCCGAGAATCCGTAGCTCCGTTGCCCAAGGTAAATCTGATTGATGTAGAGCTCGAGGATACGATCTTTGCCCAGGCTATGCTCAATTTTAAAAGCCAGTAATGCTTCACTGAATTTTCTGGTCAGTGTTTTTTCCTTGGTCAGAAAAAAATTACGCGCGACTTGCATGGTAATGGTACTGGCACCCTGGAGTGCGCCACCGGCTGTGAAATTGGAATAGATCGCGCGTAAGACACCAATGTAATCCACGCCATGATGTTGGTAGAAACGATCATCCTCGGCTGCCAGGATGGCCTGCCGGAGCGAAACGGGCACTTCAGCAAACTTGACAAAATCGCGGCGCTCCTCACCGAATTCACCAATTAGTAAACCTTCGGCGCTATATATCCGTAAAGGTATTTTGGGACGGTAATCAGTGAGCGTGTCAAGAGAAGGCAGGGTCGGCAGTATGACCAGCGCGGCGAAGACCAGCAGCATGGCACTGACCATGCCCACGGCGAACATGGCCAGGAAGATGCGAAAAAACCAGCGGAATAGCATTGGAAGTTAGTTTCGGGTCGGTAAAAAAATAATTTAACACGGAATTATAAAGGGTCTATCGGTTGTTAATGCATGTGCATCAACCCATTACGAAATTTGCCAGGAATCGGCGTCGACTGCGGGTATGTACGTCATTGGGCAAATCAACGGGAGCAGAGCATTGTCGAACGGGCGGTAGCGCGAGAGCCGCGCATTTTTTGAGCAATCAATTCCACATATAACAATAAGTATGGCGTTGAATAAATCAATATTCAAGAAAAATATCGATTTCAGTATGGGTTTTCTGGGGAATGCATCCAGGTTGATAGGTGTGGATGTGGGTACTGCCTCAGTCAAAATGGTCGAGTTTTCCCGAATGGGTGGGCGTGCTCAAGGGATCCGGCTGGAGCGCTATGTGATCGAGCCGATCCCGGCGACAGCTATCCAGGATGGCAATATCAACCAGCTTGACCCGGTGGGAGAGAGTATCCGGCGTGCTTGGCAACGGATGGACACACGTCAGAAAAAAATTGCGATGGCGCTGCCGGCAGCACTTGTGATCACCAGGAAAATCTGTTTGCCTGCAGATTTGCAGCAAGATGATTTAATCTTCCAGGTCGAAGCCGAGGCCAGTCAATACATGCCGTTTGCGCTGGATGAGGTCAATTTTGATTTTCAAGTCATGGGACCTGTGCTCCATCAGCCGGAAAACATGGAAGTGTTGCTGGTGGCTTCGCGCCGGGACAAAGTTGAAGATCGCGTGGCGGCCGCAATGATTGCGGGTTTGAAAGTGATCGTGATGGATGTCGAGCAGTTTGCGGCCCAAGCCATGTTTTCTGAAGTGATCATGCGGCAATTGCCGGGTGGGGGTAAAGATAAAGTGATTGTTCTGGTAGATATTGGTGCCCACAATACCCGGGTCAATGTGCTTGTCAATCATGTGTCGGTGTATATGCGCGATCAATTCTTTGGAGGTGCCCAGCTTACCCAGGCCATCCAAAACCGCTTTGGGCTCTCGCTGGCAGAAGCCGAGATGGCCAGGCGCAGCGGAACATTGCCAGATAGCTACCATAATGAGGTTTTGATGCCTTTTCGCGGGCAGTTACTGCAGGAAATCACTCGCGCGCTACAGTTCTTTTTCACATCCACTTCATTTGCTCGGGTGGATTATATTTTCCTATCCGGCGGTTGCGCATGCCTCCCTGGCCTGAAGGAGACTGTGTTCGAACATACGCAAATCACTACGCAACTGGTCAATCCATTTGCGGGTATCGGGTTGTCTAGCCGTATTGTACCCAGGCAACTCAATATGGATGCCCCTGCACTTCTGATTGCCAGTGGATTGGCCAAGCGTGGTACGGTGATGCACTGATGTAGAAATGCCTAACGGGTGGAGGCGGCCGATGATGCATGGCGTAACCATGGCAAGAATGAACAGCGTGTGATCGATTGAGGCGACCGGCATGATCCATATCAATTTGCTTCCCTATCGTGAAACTGAACGCCAATTACGCCGGCGGCAATTCGCCTGGATGGCCGGCTTGCTATCGTTGCTGGGTGTGTTGGTGGTGTGGGGTGTGCATGCCGTCCTGGCGTCTGGCCTCGCGTATCAGGACAAGCGCAATCGGTTTCTGCAGGCTGAGCTGGTCAAGCTTGAACGGCAGCTGACTGAAATTCAGGCGATCAGGGAAAAAACCCAGGCGCTGCTGGCGCGTAGGCGTGTGGTCGAGAGCCTGCAGGCGAATCGTGTTCTAGTGGTACAGCTACTGGATCAAATTGCACGGCAAATGCCGGAAGGCGTTTATCTGAAAAGTCTCAGGCAAAGCAAGCAGCAGCTTCATCTTGGCGGCTATGCCCAATCTCATGTCTGGGTGTCACGCTTGATGCGCAGTCTGGAGGCCTCTCCCTGGTTTGAGTCGCCGCTGCTGATCGAAATCAGAGCGGTTACCGTGAATGGCGCGCGACTCAATGAATTTGACTTGAGTGTCAGGCTCGTCGAGCGACCGGACCGTGCTGCGCAACAAGATGCGATCGATAGGTATGCTGAATCGGGGAGGGATCAGTTATGAGCTTGCTGGATGAGATTGTCCATGTGCGTTTCAGTGAACCAGGCAATTGGCCGAAAGCGGTCAAGGTCTGCGCACTGGCAGGGTTGGTGGGGAGCATTATCCTGGCGGGGTATTTTCTGGACTGGACAGCACAATGGGCAGCCCTGGATCAGGCGCGGACGCGAGAGGCCGAACTCAAGAACACTTATGTGCTCAGGAAGCGTAGTGCGATGAATCTCGATGTCTTGCGTTTGCAACTGGCAGATGTAGAGCAAACGCTACGCACTCTGTTAACACAACTGTCCGATAAATCTGAGTTGGATGCCTTGCTGGTGGATATCAATCGTGCTGGATTGGGGCGCGGGTTACAGTTCGAGTTGTTCAAACCAGCAGCGCGCGAAATCATCCAGGACTTTTATGCCGAGTTGCCGGTTACATTCAGGGCAACCGGCAGTTATCACGATATTGGTGCCTTTGCCAGCGATCTGGCCTTGCTGCCACGCATCGTGACGCTGCATGATATAGAAATCATTCCAGGCCATAACCATCAACTGGTGCTGCATGCGGTTGCAAAGACCTATCGCTATCTCGATGAGGCAAGCGCTGAACTGAATGAGGCAAATCCTTGAGTGGGCGGCTCCATCCATGCGTGCTTCTAGTGAGCATTCTGCTGAGCAGTGGCTGTGGCGAGCAAGGTTATGATGACCTGGAGGCTTTTATCGAAAACTCGGGAGGGAATTTGCACGGGAAAATAGATGCCTTGCCGGTAATCCAGCCGCTCAAGGGTTTCGTTTATCAGCCATTTGAACTGCAGGATCCATTCAGCAATCGTGCAGGCCGACAGGACAAAACTGTCCGGAATGAACGTCAACCTGATCCGGCGCGCCCCAAGGAGGCACTGGAGAGCTATCCGCTGGAGAATTTGACCATGGTGGGCTCGCTGCAGCGTGGCAGGCATGTCTTTGGTTTGATCAAGACGCCGGATAACAGCATTTATCGAGTCAAAAGAGGCAATTATCTGGGAGAAAATTTTGGCTTGATTGCGAAAATTACCGAAGCGGAGATTACTTTGAGGGAAATCGTGCGCAACGGTGACCATGACTGGACTGAGCGTATGAGCGTGCTCATGCTGCAGACGCGGGAGCGAGAATAATGAACTGGATGAAGCTTGAGGCATGGTGCAGCAAAAGGCGGTTGCTGTTCATCCGAATGACTTTGTGCGCATTAGGGGTTTGTTTGCTGGCGGCGGCCTGGCTGGCGCGCGCAGCGGATGCGCCCCTGGTCAAAAACAGTATTCGTGCGCTGGATATATCGGTTCATGAAAATGGTTGGCTGATTGTCAGAATAACACTTGATCGAGCGCTCGCGGCGCCTCCTGCCGGCGTATTGCTGAATAATCCAGCACGCCTCTACTTCGATTTGGATCAGGCTGCCAGTGCGCTCGATAAGTCTGGGGTTGAAGTCAGGCAGGGCGTTCTGCATGGAATCGATGTCGTCCAGACCGAGGACCGGACCCGCTTGATCATGAATTTGTCGAAAGCAGTGGGTTATGAAAGCACCCTTGACAATCACCACCTGCTGATAGTCCTCAAGGAAGCCAGGCTGGTCCATACACCCTCTGATCCAGCAATGTTTGCCAGTGCCGGTGTGCAGCCAGGCCGGACACGGATGAGTCTGTTGGATATCGACTTCCGGCGCGGGGTACAGGGCGAAGGGCGGGTCGTGGTGGAGCTGTCCCAGCCTGGAGCGGTTGTTGATGTGCATCGTCAAGGCGGCAGGTTGCTGGTGGAGTTTGCAAAAGCTTACCTGCCGCCGAATCTCGAGCGACGCCTGAATGTCATGGATTTTGCCACACCGGTGCAATTTATCGAAGCCATCACAAGGGACGACAGTATATGGCTGACAATTGAACCCTATGGTCATTGGGCCCATGTAGCCTATCAGACAGGGAGACAGCTGATACTCGAGGTGAGGCCAGTCAATGAGGATGAGCAAATCCCCATCCATAAAAGGCTGGCCAGTGGAGGGTACACCGGAGAGAAGCTGTCGCTCAATTTCCAGGATGTGGAAGTTCGCGCGGTCTTGCAAGTGATTGCCGATTTTACCGATCTGAATATCATCGCCAGCGATTCCGTCAAGGGCAGCTTAACCCTGAGATTGAAGGATGTGCCCTGGGACCAGGCACTGGATATCGTACTGCAGACAAATGATCTCGATAAGCGCAGAGTGGGCAATGTCATTTTTGTGGCGCCAAGGGAAGAAATTGCTGCCCGCGAGAAACTGCAGCTGGAACAACGCCAGCAAATTTCAGAACTGGAGACTTTGCATACAGAAACTTTCAAATTGAATTACCGGACGGCGAGTTCAATTCCGCTCAAAGGCATCCTGAGCCAACGGGGTGCGGTCGAAATCGATGATATCAGCAATACGCTGACCGTTACCGATATCCCGGCCAGGCTGGCCGAAGTGGCCAAGCATATTGGCCATCTTGACACCCAGGTGCGGCAGGTCATGATCGAAACCCGGATTGTCGAAGCGACCGACACCTTCAGCCGCAATCTAGGCGCCCGTTTCGGCGTCCAGAACGCGACCCGGATCGGAAACCGCAATCTGGGCATTTCGGGGAATCTGGATCATTCCAGTGATTTGGCTGCCGGGATGCCGCCCGGAGGCGGGCACAATCTGAATGTCAACTTGCCGGCTGCGGCGCTGGCCGGGGTTGCCGGCGGTCCGGCCGCGCTCGGTCTGAGTTTGATCAAGATTAACAATGGCAGGTTGATCAATCTGGAACTGTCCGCGCTGGAATCGGACAGCAAGGGGCGCATTATCGCCAGCCCGCGCCTGGTTACGGCCAACCGGGTGGAGGCGAGTATCGAGCAGGGGACTGAAATACCCTTCCAGATCGTGAGTGCGACCCGGCCACAAATTCAGTTCAAGAAGGCCGTGCTTGGCCTTAAAGTTACGCCACAAATCACGCCCGATGACAATATCATCATGAAGTTGCAGGTCAATCAGGATACCCGCGGCGAGAATACGCCAGCCGGACCTGCTATCGATACCAAGCAGATCATTACCGAAGTATTGGTGGAGAATGGCGGGACGGTAGTCATTGGCGGTATTTTTGAGCAGATAGAAAAGGAAGATCGCAACCGAGTGCCCTTCCTGGGGAACATTCCCATTCTGGGCAATTTGTTCAGGAATACAGCAAAACGTGATGACAAGCGGGAATTGTTGATATTTGTGACGCCTCGTATCTTGCATGAGAACCTGGGTGGCAGCATACGTTCTGCCTTGAATGACTGAATGACTGAATGACTGATGGCCTGCCAGGGAAGCGCCAAGAGTTCGTGGCCGGAGGCACCACTGGCCGGTTAATCATGACTGATCTTTGTTTATAAATAATATATTTTTATGGAAATACGTATTTTATCTGCAGCTGACATCAGGCAAGCCTTGCCGATGACGGCGGCCATTGCCGGCATGAAGCAGGCATTTGTTCAGCTATCAGCGGGACAAGCTGCAATGCCCCTGCGCAGCCGGTTGGAGGTGGCTGCCGTTTCGGGAGAGACGATTGGGACTGTGCTGGTCATGCCAGCACATCTGCAGCAAAGCCAGGGCCTGGCCGTGAAAGTGGTTTCGGTCTTTCCTGACAATCCATCAGCCGGCTTGCCATTGATTCATGGGGTTGTCATGGTGCTGGCAGCAGATACAGGCCGGCCGCTGGCGCTGATGGAGGCGGCTTCGCTCACGGCTATTCGTACCGGTGCCGGCTCGGGCGCGGCGACAGATCTGTTGGCCAGCGCTGAAGCGAGCATCGTTGCGATCATTGGCAGTGGCGTTCAGGCGCGCACGCAGTTGGAGGCCGTCTGCAGCGTGCGTGATGTTCAGGAAGTGCGTATCTATAGCCCAACCACTGCCCACGCCGAGAAGATGGCGGCCGAAATGGCGGGTACCGGGCCCGTGCCGCAGCGCATCACGGTAGCGGCCAGTGCCGATAAAGCTGTTTCCGGAGCCGATATTATTTGTACGGCCACTACTTCACCCACGCCCGTTTTCAGCGGCAAACAGCTCAAACCGGGTGCCCATGTCAATGGTGTCGGTTCTTATACCGTAGCGATGCAGGAAGTGGATAGCGAAACAGTGCGCCGCGCGCTGGTTGTTGTCGATGCAAGAGTATCAGCGCTCAATGAGGCGGGTGATTTGGTCGTGCCCTTGCAGCAGGGGCTGATCACCCAAGCGCATATTCATGCTGAACTGGGTGAGATCCTGTCGGGATCAAAGGCGGGTCGTAGCCACCCCGATCAGATCACTTTTTTCAAATCGGTCGGGGTGGCTGTGCAGGATGTCAGCGCAGCCCATATCGCCTATCAGAATGCCTTGAGCAAGCATTTGGGCGCTGTGGTCGCGCTTTGACGCCCTGCGTCTCATTTTGGCATCCATTGGGCTGTTACATGCCGCCTTCGAAACCATTTTGTCGCCAGGCCTCATAAACGATAATCGCAGCAGAATTGGCAAGATTCAGGCTGCGGCGGGCGGGCAGCATCGGGATGCGAATGCGGCGATGGTGCGGAAAAGTCTCCAGCAGATCTCTGGGCAAACCCCGGCTTTCCGAGCCGAATAAGAAAACATCCTGATCGGTGTAGCTGACTTGATCGTGATGCTGTGTCGCTTTGGTGGTCACTGCGAACATGCGCCTGCCTGGCAGATTTGCCAGGCAGGCATCCCAATTGTCGTGGATGATCAGGCAAGCCGATTCATGGTAATCCAGTCCCGCACGCCGTAGCTGTTTGTCGTTCAGTTGGAATCCCAGAGGCTTGATCAGGTGCAAGCGTGTGCCTGTGTTGGCGCAGAGGCGGATGATATTGCCGGTGTTGGGCGGGATTTCGGGCTGATAGAGAATAATTTCAAGCATGCAGGTTCAACTTCTTTGAGTAATGGGTAAGGCAGTCATTCTGCGCGTCAGGTGATCAGGCCGGGTGTTGATCGCCGATCATGCATTGTGCTGCATTGGCAAAGGGGCGGGGCAGCACGCGTGCCACGACCCAGATACTGATGCGGGCCGCGCCTTGGTGCTGAATAACGCTGGCCATTTCAGCCAGCGTTGCCCCGCTTGTCATGACGTCATCCAGAATCGCGACATGTTGTCCGGAGAAGTCGAGCGCACAGGCAAAGGTGTGCCGGACATTCTTGCGCCGCTTTTTCCAGGAGAGTGCCGTCTGGGAGGGCGTTTCGCGGGTGCGTGTGCAGGCAGCCGGCAGCAACTTGTCGCCTGTCTTCTGGCATAAGTGGCGCCCGATTTCGAGTGCCTGGTTAAAACCTCTTTGCCGCAATCTGGCTGGATGAATGGGCACCGGAACGACGCAATCAGGCCGGATCGCGGACGCAACCTCGGCAAGCAGCAAATCGGCCAAGATTGGCGCAAGCGTCAGATCGGTCTGGTATTTCAAGCCCTGGATCATGGCATCAACCGGGAAGGCGTATTGTAAAGCGGCTTTTGCATCTGTCCAGACCGGCGGTTTGGCCAGGCAGGTGCCGCAGAGGCGCGCAGGAGTCATAGGCAGCAGGCAGGCCGGGCAATGCTCGCGAGGCAGCCAGGGCAGGCTGCGGATACAGGCATCGCATAGGGCCTGATCACAGGCCGCAAGGCATAACAGACATTGTCCATGCTGAAAGCACTGCCCAAGGTTTAATCGTTTGTTCAGTATTTGAGAAAGAAAATTTGACAACTCTGACGCTATCCCTGATGATTCGGCGGAACTTATTATAACTTGGAGCAAGGCTTTCGCCGTCAACGAACATGGAATCTGGAACTGGTTTAATTTCTGGCAAGCAATCGGTGCCGCAATCAGAACATTCGGGTCAATCGGATCAGTCGTTCCGTTGGCCTATTGCGCGCATCCAGGCATTATTGGATCTGCCCTTTGCAGATCTGCTCTATCAGGCGCAAACAGTCCATCGCCAGCATCATGAGGCGAATGCCGTGCAATTGTCCACTTTGCTGTCTGTCAAGACCGGCGGCTGCCCCGAGGATTGTGCCTATTGTCCACAGGCGGCGCGCTACCATACCGGGGTGCAAAATCAGGCGATGCTGTCCCAGGAGGAAGTCGTGGCAGCGGCCAGCCGCGCCAAACAAAGCGGGGCGACCCGCTTTTGTATGGGTGCTGCTTGGCGGGGGCCCAAGCAACGCGACATCGAGCGCATGGCCGAGATGATCGCCGCAGTCAAAGCGTTGGGTATGGAAACCTGCGCCACCCTGGGGATATTGAAACCCGGCCAGGCTGCCCAGCTCAAACAGGCCGGACTGGATTACTATAATCACAATCTTGATACAGCGCCCGAATTCTATGACGAAATCATCACGACGCGCCATTATCAGGATCGCCTTGAGACGCTGCGAGAAGTGCGTGACGCCGATATCAATGTCTGTTGTGGCGGTATCGTTGGCATGGGAGAGTCGCGTGCAGCCCGGGCGGGCCTGATCGCGCAGCTGGCCAATCTCGATCCCTATCCGGAATCGGTGCCGATCAACTATCTGGTCCAGGTCGAGGGGACGCCGTTGTATGGAACGCCCAAGCTCGATCCTTTTGAATTCATCAGGACCATCGCGGCCGCGCGGATCACCATGCCGAAAGCGATGGTCAGGCTCTCCGCCGGCCGGCAGGAGATGCCGGAGGCGGTGCAGGCGTTATGCTTCCTGGCCGGGGCTAACTCCATATTCTACGGTGAGAAATTGCTGACTACGGGCAATCCCGAAGCTGACAACGACAGGGCCTTGTTTGAGAAACTGGGTTTGCATGCCTTGTAGGCACTATGCTGACAGATTTGTATGCGGCGCTGCGCACGCGGCAGCAGGACGGACTCTATCGTTCTCGTCCAGTGCTGGAAGGGCCGCAGTCACCACATGTGACGATTGACGGTAAAAATTATCTCGCATTTTGTAGCAACGACTATCTAGGGCTGGCTAATCATCCCGCGCTGATTGCTGCTGTTTCGGAAGGGGCGCGGCGTTATGGCGTGGGCGCAGGTGCATCGCATCTGATCAGCGGCCATTCCCGCGCGCATCACGAGCTGGAGACGGGGTTGGCGCAATTTAGCGGGTTTCCGCGCGCACTGTTGTTTTCAACCGGCTACATGGCCAATCTGGCGGCGGTTACGGCCCTGATCGGGCGCGGCGATATAGTCTTTGCTGACCGGCTCAACCACGCATCACTCAATGACGCAGCCCTGCTTTCCCGCGCGCAATTTGTGCGTTATCCGCATCTTGATCTGGATGCGCTTGCGCGCCAGTTGGCGAAATTCCCGGCACGCAGGCGTTTGGTCATGACTGACGCGGTATTCAGCATGGACGGTGATAGAGCGCCCATCGCGGATTTGCTGGCATTATGTCAGCGTTTCGATGCCTGGTTGCTGCTGGATGACGCGCATGGATTCGGTGTGCTGGGCGACCAGGGCAGAGGCAGCCTGTTTCTTTCCAATGTGCATGGCCAGCAGTATCCCCAGCTCATTTATATGGCGACGCTCGGGAAGGCCGCCGGTGTATCGGGAGCCTTTGTGGCCGGGCAATCAGCGGTCATCGAAACGCTCGTGCAGCATGGGCGCAGCTATGGCTATACCACGGCAACCCCTCCATTGCTGGCGCATGCGCTGCTGACGAGCTTGCAGCTGATCGCGCAGCAGACCTGGAGGCGGGCGCAGTTAGAGCGCCTGATCGAACGGTTGCAGCACGGATTGCAAGCCCTGCCGTGGCCACTGATGGCCTCGGAGACACCGATTCAGCCGCTACTGGTAGGAGAAAGTCAGGAAGCCGTGCGGCTGAGCATGGCTTTGCGCGAACAGGGCATCTGGGTGCCGGCGATTCGTCCGCCGACTGTCCCGCTGGGTCAGGCGCGGCTGCGGATAACATTGTCTACCGCCCATTCGGAAACCGATGTCGATCAGCTGGTCAGGGCCTTGCATGACTTGGCGGATATTTCATGAATGGGATGCATATTGAAACGGCGGGTGATGGCCCCGATCTGGTCATGCTGCATGGCTGGGCCATGCACAGTGGTATCTGGGACAGTGTCGCCGCAAGACTGCAGTCACGCTTTCGTTTGCACCGGATTGATTTGCCAGGCCATGGGTTAAGCCGCGATTGTCGGCTTGACACACTCGATGGCGTGGTGTCACGAATCGCTGCCCAGCTGCCCGAACGCTGCATCGTGTGTGGCTGGTCGCTTGGCGGGCAGATTGCGATCAAGCTCGCGTTGCGGGCGCCGGAACGCGTGCATCGGCTTGTGCTGGTTGCCACCACCCCCTGTTTCGTGAAACGGGTCGACTGGCCATGGGGAATGGAGCCATTGACACTGCAGTACTTCATGGAGAACCTCGCGCGCGACTATCAACAAACCCTGAGCCGTTTTCTGACGTTGCAGGTGAGAGGGGGTGTCGATCAGAGCAAGGTCCTGGCGCAATTACGCAGCAGCCTGTTGCAACGCGCCCAACCCGAACCGAATGCCCTCCGGGCAGGTCTGCAGATTTTGTTGACGAATGATTTGAGAGCCGAATTGAAGGAGATTATGCAGCCGGTCTTGTTGATTCATGGAGAGAATGATGTGATTACACCGATCGCTGCCGCCAACTGGATGCAGCAGCAATTTCGCCAGGCGCAGTTAAAGGCTATTCCGCACTGCGGACATGCCCCATTTCTTTCTTTCCCCGGATTGTTCACGGATTGTTTCGATGCTCTACGATCATACCCTTGACAAGCGCCTGCTGCGGCGGGCATTTGAGCAGGCGGCCGCCAGCTATGAGCAGTCGGCTGTGCTGCAGCGTGAGATCTGCGATCGCATGCTGTCGCGTTTGGAATATATAAAATACATGCCCGATACGATACTCGATGCCGGCAGCGGACCGGGTTATGGCACACGTCTATTGGCTGCGCGCTATCCCGCAGCCGCGATGATGGCGATCGATATCGCGCACTCAATGCATCTGCAGGCGCGCGCATCTGGGGCTGACATGTTGCCTGGCTGGCAGCGATGGCTGCTATTTGTCCACCGTCGCAGCACGGGCTATATTTGCGCGGATATCGAGCAGTTGCCGCTGCACGAGGCCAGCATCGGGATGATCTGGTCTAATCTGGCCATTCAATGGTGCAATGATCTCAAACAGACATTCTCGGAAGCGCATCGTGTGCTGAAAGCGGGTGGATTGCTGATGTTCAGCACATTTGGGCCCGATACGTTGAAGGAGTTGCGCCAGGCCTTCAAACCCGTGGATCGCTTCAGTCATGTCAATCGTTTTACGGATATGCATGACATTGGCGATCTGCTGGTGCATTGTGGTTTTTCACTGCCGGTCATGGATATGGAATACATCACGCTGACCTATGATGATGTCAGGGGTGTGATGCGGGATCTCAAGGCGATCGGGGCGCAAAACGTGACGCATGGCCGGCGCCGCGGCCTGACTGGCAAAGGGGTCTGGCAGCAGGTAATCGATCGCTACGAAGCGTTGCGCCAGGATGGCAAGTTGCCGGCAACCTATGAGGTCGTGTATGGCCACGCCTGGAAACCGGAACCACGCACCGTCAGCCTCAAGCCGGAAACCCGGCGCAAGCTCGGATTGGACTAGCCAGTGACGACGGCTGGATGGTTTGTAACGGGCACCGATACCGGTGTTGGCAAGACGGTCGTCAGCTGCGCGTTGCTGCACGCCCTGGCGGCAAGAGGTCATTCCGTGGTCGGCATGAAGCCGGTAGCGGCGGGTTGTGAGAACGGACGATGGCAAGATGTGGAATTACTGATTGCGGCCAGCAATTATGATGCCCCGCGCGCCTTGATCAATCCATACGCCTTCACGGAACCGATTGCGCCACATATTGCTGCGCAGCAGGCGGGTCAGGCCATCGACTTGGATGTGATTCAGCGGTCGCATGCCAACCTTCGCTCCCAGGTGGATGTCACAATTGTCGAAGGTGCCGGCGGTTTCCTGGTGCCGTTGGGCAGCCGCCACGACATCAGTGATCTGGCCAGGGCGCTGGGACTGCCGATCATATTGGTCGTCGGGATGAGGCTGGGTTGCCTCAACCATGCCTTGCTGACTTGCCGTGCCATTCATGCCGCTGGCTTGACCCTGGCCGGTTGGGTGGCCAATCGGATCGATCCGGCTATGCTGCAGCCGGAAGAGAATCTCCGTGCGCTGATTGAACGCCTGGACTGCCCCTTGCTAGGCGTTTTACCGCATCAGGCGCCTGTCGACATACACTACATGGCTGACCAGATCGATCTCTCCAAGCTCGGCCTGAACTGATGCCGCACTGGCTTTACAATTTCGACTTGAAGGCCTCGGTTGCCTTGATCAGCTCGGTCTGAATGCCGGGTTCCCACGCAGAATGGCCAGCATCGTTAACGATGACATAGTCTGCTTGTGGCCATGCCCGGTGGAGATCTTCCGCGCTGGTAATCGGACAGACAGCGTCGTAACGGCCTTGCACGATTACGGCAGGCAGATGATGCAGCTTTTCCACGTTTTCGAGCAGGCTGTTTTCGGGCAGAAAAATGTTGTGAATGAAATAATGTGCTTCCATTCTGGCCAGACCGAGCGCAACGGAATCGCTGGCGAAATAGTCGACTGTTTCTGGACTGGGCAGCAAGGTGGAGCAACGTCCTTCGTAGCGGCCCCATGACCGGGCGGCAGGCATGTGAATCGCCGGATCGGGGTGCATCAGCAAGCGATAGTAGGTCGAAAGAATGTCGCAACACTCGATGGGTGAAAGCGGTGTGACAAACTCACGCCAGGCTTCGGGAAAGAAATTGCGCAGCCCATACAGAAACCAGTTGATTTCGCTTGTCCGACAAAGAAAAATTCCTCTCAAAATAAATCCCAGGCAGCGATCTGGATGGGTTTCTCCATAGGCCAGCGCCAGCGTGCTTCCCCAGGAGCCGCCGAATACCAGCCATTTGTCTATTCCGAGATGTTGGCGCAGTATTTCGATGTCTTCGATGAGCAGAGGTGTCGTATTGTCACGTGTTTCACCCAGTGGCGTAGAGCGACCGGCGCCACGCTGGTCATAGATGATGATCCGGTAATGGCCAGGGTCGAAGAATTGGCGATGAGCGGGGGTGGATCCGGCCCCGGGCCCGCCATGAAGAAACAGGATAGGCACGCCATCGGGTTTGCCTGATTGCTCCCAGTACATGGTGTGGATACTGTCGAGTGGCAGCATGCCTTGTTCAAAGGGTTCGATGTGAGGGAAAAGCCCAGTATGCGTCATAATGTTTTTACAAGGTTATTTGGTTGTATCGACTCAGTTAACCGCTGCTTGTCATCGCGACCGGATCAAACATGCACCTGTATGTAGGTCAATCGTGTCTGTTTTACTGGTTCAGAGGCCAAATGGCAGTCATCGAGCAGCCGCATGGGTACGGCAGAATATTGTGCCTTATCGAGATGACCAATCGCCATCTTCAGAGCATGCGGACAATGCCATTCAGTGCCGGA
Organism: Nitrosomonas halophila; assembly: GCF_900107165.1. Taxonomy (GTDB): domain Bacteria; phylum Pseudomonadota; class Gammaproteobacteria; order Burkholderiales; family Nitrosomonadaceae; genus Nitrosomonas; species Nitrosomonas halophila. Next base: position 17,442 of record NZ_FNOY01000006.1, on the reverse strand, counting down.
CAAGCATGTGAGTGAGTTTTGACCCGGTTAACTGTAAATGTGAGCCTGAAGGTCATGAATATTTTAACCCTGGTGAAAAAATTTCCTCATAATCCATGGACTGACAAACTTTGGTTGGCAAAATACCAAAGCCAGCCTTTCGCATGATTCATGCTCGATTATCCGAATAGCATTTGCTGCAGCCTCGCATTATACGCTGTTGCGGCAGCTCGCCAGGGGCATCTTGCGAAAGATGTGCGAGAATAGCGAGAGAGGCATGAGAACCAAGCAAAGCTTTGCGAAGATGGATGCTTCACTATCGCGCCATAAATAGCCTATTAGCCAGAATAGAAATATTTCTGCACTGGATCATTCTATTTTCTGAATCGGCTTCCTATGCAGTGGACTTGCGATTCAGTATAGTGAATAAATGGGCAGGTGAAGGTGAGTTTTGTCATACCTCCATGCGCCGATCCTGATGTAACCCTTGCAATAACTGAAAGACTGGGAGGGCATTAGCGAAGCATGTCATGCCCCATCTTTCCGTTTGGACAATCTGTCCACGAATGCCGCGTGGCAAGCTGAAAACAATCTGGAGAATACCTGTCGTCCGTGAGTGAAACAACTAAAAATCCCTTGTCACGTCCCAAACTGGGTCTCGTATTGACCGGTGGTGGCGCGCGAGCCGCCTACCAGGTGGGAGCGCTCAGAGCCATAGCCGAAATGCTGCCGCCCCATGCGCGCAGTCCTTTTCCCATTATTTGCGGCACCTCGGCGGGTGCGATCAATGCAGCGGGAATTGCCATGGCCGCAACGCATTTTTCTCTGGGTGTGAAACAGCTTGAAACGGTCTGGGGGAACCTGCGTACCGAGCAGGTTTATCGTTCTGATCTGGCTGGTGTGTTGCAGAATACGTTGCGTTGCCTGGGGTCGGTTATCTCCAGCAGAATGGCCGGCAGGCCTGTTTCGCTATTGAATAATGTGCCGCTCAAGCGCTTGCTGGGCCGTCATCTTCCATTCAGGGGGATACGCAGAAGCATCCACGCGGGTGCGCTGCATGCGCTGGGTATAACCGCCTGGGGATATGCTTCGGGCCAGTCGGTTACGTTTTATCAAGGTGATTTGAACATTACACCCTGGAGGCGCGCGCAGCGGATCGGTGTGCCGGTGCGGATCGGGATCCAGCATCTGATCGCGTCAGCCTCGATTCCCTTCATTTTTCCGGCAGTCCGGGTCAATCGTGAATATTTTGGTGACGGTTCCATGCGGCAACTTGCACCACTCAGTCCGGCGCTGCACCTCGGCGCGGAACGGGTGTTGGTAATCGGCGTGAATGAAAAAAAGGATATCGATTGCGAACGCGTTAAAGTGACCAGCTATCCACCCATGGCACAGATAGCGGGACATGTGTTGAACAGTATTTTTGTCGATAGCCTCGATGTCGATCTGGAGCGTTTGCAGCGCATCAATCAGACACTGGCCTTGATTCCGAATAGCGAAAAAGAGAAAACGCCGTCGCTGCGCCCAATCCATTCCATGATCATTTCTCCCAGTGAAAAAATCGATGACTATGTGCAAGCGCATGCCGACAGTTTGCCGCGCACCATGCGCTATCTGTTCAGGGCCGTTGGGGCGATGAAACCGAATGGCTCGGCCCTGCTGAGTTATGTGTTGTTCGAGGCGTCTTACTGTCAGGCGTTGATTGATATGGGGTACCGGGATACGTTGCGGCGACAGGATGAGATTTACGCATTTATTACCGATGAATAATGGAAAGATATGGAGATGACTGATTCCCTGTTTTGGGTGGCGGTTTTTCAGATTATTGCCATCGACATTGTCCTGGGGGCGGACAATGCGGTCGTGATCGCACTGGCATGCCGGCGTTTGCCGGAGACGCAGCGTAACCGGGGCATATTCTGGGGAATGGTGGGTGCGATTGGCATGCGTATCATGCTGGTGTTTTTTGCACTCCACTTGCTTGCGCTTCCGTTTCTGAAGATTATCGGTGCCTTGCTGCTGTTATGGATCGGGGTCAAGCTGTTGTTGCCCGAGCCGGCGAGCGATGGCCCCATCGTGCGCGACAGCCCGACGCTGTTTGGCGCCATCAGAACCATCATCATTGCCGATACGGTCATGAGTCTGGACAATGTCATAGGGATTGCCGGTGCGGCCAGGGATAGCCTCGCCTTGGTGACATTTGGCCTGGTTTTCAGCGTGCCGATCATAGTCTGGGGAAGCAAAGTGATCATGAAATGGATGGAGCGCTTTCCTGTCATTGTTATCATCGGCGCTGGGTTGCTTGGCTGGATTGCGGGCGGCATGCTGACAACCGATACCGTCACCCAAGACTGGGTAGAAACCCAGGCCGCATATTTACACTGGCTGGTGCCGGCCTGTGGTGCATTGCTGGTGGTGGCGACAGGAAAATGGTTGACGGCCAGAATCCATAAAAAGCTGCGGGCACCGGTCGATCTTGTGAACAGAGACTGAAGATCGGACAACCTGGTCGTGACGGGAAAATCATATTGTCCGGGTACAGGATTGCTGGCGGCCCGGGTCATTGGCGGCTCTCATCGGCCGGCATGGGCTTGTTCTTGTCCGGGATGGTTTTCCGGTGTATGCCCGCGAGTTTTGTCTGTGATGAAATACACGTGAATGAGGAGCGCTGCATGTTAAAAATGTTGCTGCCGGTGGATGGATCTGAAGCTTCTGGCCGGGCTGTGGAACAATTTATGGAACGGCTCGACTGGTACAAGGAAAAACCAGAGATACATCTGCTGAATGTACGGGTGCCACTACATGGTGATATTGCCATGTTCATCAACAAGGAAGAAATCGGCAATTATTACCAGGAAGAAGGGCTGAAGGACCTGGGGCAGGCGCGCGCGTTGTTGGACCAAGCGGATGTCGCCTACCAACATCATATCGTTGTGGGGGAACCCGTGACCATGATCGTGCAATTTGCTGCCGAAATAGCATGTGATCAGATTGTCATCGGTCCGCGCGGGTTGGGTGCCATCAAGGGATTATTGCTTGGCTCGGTTGCCAGCAAATTGATACAGCTTGCAACCACCCCGGTACTGCTGCTCAAATAACGCGCATCGGTCTTGTGAAAAGCTGATGTAGTCCGCCTTCATCCCTGGCAACGGCTCAGCCATCGGCTAGGAGGCTGTCCGAGAATAGCGATCGTAGCGAGGACGAAGCTGGCTGAGCGGGATTTTCCGATCTTTTGAGACGAATAGTTGTTCTATTCAACGAAAAGGATCGGAAAGTCCCGCCTGGCAGGTTCGTCCGCAGTAGATCAGTCTATTCTCGGACAGCCTCCAAGTCTTGTCAAATCGGAGAGGGAGGTGATGTAATCTTGAAGCTGAGGATATTGGGTTGTAGTGGTGGCATCGGCGAGGGGGGGCATACCACCGCATTGCTGCTGGATGAGGATATTCTGATCGATGCCGGCACTGGAGTGGGTCAGCTTGGCTTGAATGCGTTGTTGAAAATCGACCATGTGTTTGTAACCCATTCACATTTGGATCATATTGCGTTTATCCCTTTTCTGGTCGATACGGCCGGCTGTCAGCGTGTCAAGCCATTGACCGTACATGCCTTGCCTGCCACCTTGCAATGCCTGAAGCAGCATGTGTTCAATGGCCATATCTGGCCAGATTTTTCTATTATCCCCAATGCTCGGCAGCCTTATATGCGCTATCAGCCGCTTGTGGTGGGTGAGAGCATCATGCTGGATGGACGCAAGATCACGCCGTTGCCGACTCATCATGTCGTGCCTTCGATCGGTTACCAGCTTGATTCCGGGCAGGCCAGCCTGGTATTCACCGGTGACACCAGCGCGCATGAGCCATTATGGGAAGCAATCAACCGAATTGATAATTTACGCTACCTGATCATCGAATCGGCTTTCAGCAATGCAAAACGGGACATCGCCTTGCATGCGAAACATCTCTATCCAGCCATGCTGGCTGATGGGCTGAATAAGCTCCGGCATGATGCCGAAATATATATTACTCACTTGCGCCAGGATGAAGCGGACGTGACCATGCGCGAAATCATTGCATGTGTCACGCGGGGTCATCCACGCAGATTGCTGAGTGGTCATATATTCGAATTCTAGGATGGAGGGATGTGGACATGCCTATCAATGGACAACCGGGCGTAGCGGGTTGCCCGGTTCAGCACGACTGGCCGGGCCTGGTGCAGCAGTTTCAGGCGATAATAGGGAAGATCGAAGCAACTGGAAATATCGATGTTATCCTGGGCGGGATCGGCCAAGACCTTTGCCGATTGTGTCAAGCTGAGCAGTTGATGATTTATGCGGTCAGCGAGGACGGGACTGGCATGCTTTCGCGGGTGACCAGTGGCCTGGAGACAGCCAACCCGGCGCTTCAGTTGCCGATCAATGGACATAGTCTGATCGGCTACGCCAGCCTGCACAAAAGAATGATCAATCTCGAAGATGCAACCGATCATGCTGCGCTCAAGGCTAAAGGTGTGCAGCCGCATTGGTTGCAGCCAATTGAGGCGTCCCTCGGCCTGCGTTGCCGGCAGGTGCTGGTTGTCCCCATTTTAAATCGCAGCCACCATGAGCTGCTGGGTATGGTGCAAATTGTCAATCATCAGGAGAATCAACCTTTTGCGCACGATATGGCAGACAGTGTGAGCGGGATATGCCAGGCGTTGGCGAACGCTTTTCAACGGCAACGGCGGCCACGGCTGTTCACGCGTACCCGTTACGATCATTTGATCGCCACCGGGGCGATTGGCGCTTCGGAATTCGAATTGGCCAAACGGAAAGCACGTGCCACAGGGGACAACCTGGAAGACATTTTACTCGATATGTTCCAGATCGAACCCGCCCAGATCGGTGCCGCGCTGGCCGCCTTCTTTGGTGTCAGATACGAGCCTTACCAGGCGGATCGTGCCAGGCCGCTGGCTTTGTTGAAGCATCTCAAGCGTGAGTTTGTTGAGAGCAACAGCTGGCTGCCGATAGACGACGGCATGGATGGCTTGACGGTACTGACACTGGATCCCGAGCGCATCAAGGCATTGCGTATCGTCAACCAGGTTTTTCCCAAACACAAGATTATCTATACAGTCTGTACCCAGCGTGAATTCCGGGCAACCCTGGATTTGTTTTATGGAGAGGATGGACTGAAAGAGGGCGGGGACAGCATTGATAGCATGCTGTCGCGTTTCGTCGAGGAAACGGAAGAGCCTACCAATGAGCTCGATGAGGCCCTGGCAGCGGCGGATAACGAGCTGGTCAAACTGGTCAATCGTATCATTATGGATGCCTACAAGATGGGGGTTTCCGATATTCATGTCGAACCATTGCCCGGTAAAGGCAATACCCGCATCCGCTTCCGTAAAGACGGTTCCTTGATGCCTTATATCGAGTTGCCGGCGCGTTATCGTAACCCGCTGATCACGCGCATCAAGATTATGTGCGATCTGGATATTTCAGAAAAGCGCAAGCCGCAGGATGGCAAAATCAATTTTCGCAAATTTTCTATCCTTGATATCGAGTTGCGGGTGGCGACCATTCCTTCGGCTGGCGGCGTGGAAGATGTGGTCATGCGGATACTGACTGCGGGCGAGCCGATTCCGCTGGAGAGAATGGGGTTTGCCGGGCCGAATCTGCAGGTGCTCAAGTCGCTGATCGCTAAACCCTACGGATTGTTCTTCGTTTGTGGTCCGACCGGGTCCGGCAAGACCACCACCCTGCATTCCATCCTCAAGCACCTGAACACACCGGCCACCAAGATTTGGACAGCGGAGGATCCGGTCGAAATCACGCAATCAGGCTTGCGCCAGGTGCAAATCAATCCCAAGGCCGGCTTGACCTTCGCGACGGTGATGAAATCCTTTCTGCGGGCCGATCCGGATATCATCATGGTGGGAGAAATGCGCGACCGGGAAACCACCAGCATGGGCATCGAAGCATCGCTTACCGGCCATCTGGTGTTTGCTACTCTGCATACCAACAGTGCGCCGGAATCCATCATTCGGTTGCTGGATATGGGAATGGATCCATTCAACTTTTCCGATGCATTGCTGGGCATTCTGGCGCAGCGCCTGGTTAAACGCTTGTGCCGGTGCAAGCGGCCGCATGTGGCCAGTCCGGAAGAAATCCGCCTGCTGCTGACCGAATATTGCATGGATCTGAAACAAATCGATCAGTTTAAGGCGGAGCCCAGCACCGCCTACCAGCAAATCTTGGCGCGCTGGACAGAACAGTATGGCGATGCCCATGCACGTATCATGCTGCATGAACCGGTAGGCTGTGACCATTGCAACGGTACTGGCTACGCTGGCCGGGCCGGCTTGCATGAACTGCTCACTGCCACCGATGCCATGAAGAAAAAAATTCAGGAGCGCGCCCGCGTGGCTGAAATGCTCGTTACCGCGCTGCGCGAAGGCATGCGTACGCTCAGACAGGACGGAATTGAAAAAGTCTTGCAGGGCATTACCGATATGCGCCAAGTCCGTGCCGCGTGCATCAGATGATACAGCCGGCATGCTGCCTCCTTTGAATGAAGGGATGGGATGAGAGTGGCACTCAGACGCGGCATGGCGCCGCGCCTGAGGTGATCCGGCTTAAGTGGGGCATCCACTGGAGCGGCAGGTCGATGGCGACAGCGACAGCGACAGGTTGGATGGATGTTTGCTGTCAGCCGGTCGAAGCGGGTCCGCCATCGTCCGGCCAGTGCCTAGGAGGCTGTCCGAGACTGATCTACTGCGGACGAACCTGCCAGGCTGGATTTTTCGATCCTTTTTGTTGAATAGAACCACTATTCGCCTCAAATGATCGAAAAATCCCGCTCAGACAGCTTCGCCCTCGCTACGATCGCTATTCTCGGACAGTCTCCTAGTAAGGATGCGTGGTTTCAGCTCTCCTCGGCGCCGCCTGCCTCGGCTGGGACACGGCAGTTGGGCGGAACATGATTGCTGCTGCCAGCGGTTTGTGTGCAGGTCCAAACGATCGCGCTGCCTGCCGAGCCCGGTTGGGTCGGGGCAAACACCAATGTGACCCCCCCAGCTGCAGGGGTGGTTGTGACAGTAATATTGCCCGAGGAAGATTCGCAGGTCATTGAATTGATATTTGTTGTCGGGGCTGTGATGGTGGCAACTCCCAAGCAGGCGTCAGCAGGGGGTTCGCCGCCATTGACCGCGATATTCTCGCTGACGGTGGTCTTGGCAGCCGATGCCATGCTGATTGCTTCAGTAATACGGGCGCGAATGGTGTAATCCTGATAAGCAGGAACAGCCACCGCTGCCAGAATGCCGACGATCGCCACTACGATCATCAGTTCAATGATGGTGAAGCCTTTAATGTTGCGTTGCATCAATGTAGTTCTCCTTCGAGAGTAGTTAAGAGCGTTGAATAAGTGAAATTTACGACAGTGCTGTGCCATGACAAGTAATCTGGAATGATATCGACGTCTGCCCAAGCTGCTTTAGAGCTCGTTAATGAATAACTTGAGCGTATCATCCCAAGTTATTCATTAACGAGCTCTTAGCGCAAGCTGGCATTGGCCAGGATCAAGCCGAGCAGTATAAATCCTGTCAGGGCCAGTGGCCACCAGGCAAGCCAAGTTTCTAGTTTTGTGCCGATCTTTTGCCAGTCCAGGCTTGTGCGCAGTGCTAGAAATTTTTGCCTGCTGGCATCCAGCCAGCGGGGCAAGTCATCGCGGCCCAGTCGCCGGCAGCCGGCCAGTATGTACATGACTGCCTGTTCATAGACTGTCAGCATGTCGCCAGGTGGCAGGTGGAGCGTGTTCAATACCTTGGCGGTCTGCTGCAGGCGTGATTGGGAACGGCTGATATAGAGCACACTCAGAGCGGCTGCCAACACCGGTAATAGGCTGTCCAGCAATGCGCGCCCCGTCCAGTGAAAGGGTGAGATCCGTCCCATGCCCAGCGGGAAGGCGGCGATACTGGCAAGCAGGATGCACCATGGCCACTGCCACCCGATTGGAGCGGGATTGCCGGGCGGTCTGGCAGGATTGTGGGGTGCGGTCATGAGCAGAAATCGCCCCAGCAGCAGGGTGGTGGCGATGGCGCTGGCGGGTAGCAGCACTTGCCATGGCATCGCCCAATACTCGGGCAATTGCAACGTTTGCTGCTTGAGCAGCGTTTTGGCCAGCATGCCGCTGGTAAAGGGCGCACCGGCCAGGGCCAGGGCAGGCAGCCAGAGTCCCATCCAGACCCATTTTTGTGAGCGGGTATCGCTTTGATGAAGTATGCCGGCCCCCAGAAACAATGCGCCCTTGGCCAGGCCGTGATGCAGCACATAAATCAGCAGCGCCGAGAGTATGGCGGGCCAGGCGTGCGGTGTCAGCAAACCGAGTCCGATGGTCGCGGTCAGAATGCCCATTTGGCTGATGCTGGAGTAGGCCAGCAAGGTTTTGGCGTCGCGTTGGGTGAGTCCAATCACGACTGCGTAAAATGCGGCAGTCAGCCCCAGGATGATCCAGAATGCGCCCCATGCTGGCAGCATGGTTTCGCCCAGCGGCAGCAGCCGCAACCAGCCAAGCAGGCCTGCTTTGATCATGACCCCCGAGAGTACAGCGCTGGCCGGGGCAGGTGCGACCGGGTGTGCGAGTGGCAGCCACACATGCAATCCAAGCACACCGGCCTTGATGCCGAAACCCAGCCAGGCCGTCAGCAATATCATATCCAGCCAGACAGAATGCCCGAGCACCGGGCGGGCATGCTCGAACGAAAGCGTTCCAGCCGCCGCTGCAGCCAAGAGCAACGCGGCAAAGATGGCAGCCTCTCCGAGCATGACCAAGATGATGTAGCGGGTGCCTGCGCGCCAGGCCTCGGCCGTGCGCGTATGAATGATTAGGCCATAGGAGGCCAGACTCATTAGCGTGAAAAAGAGATAAAAATTCAGCATGTCCTGTGCCAGGATCAGGCCGATATTGCCGGCCAGTGCCAGATTGAACCAAGAGAAAAAGTGTGCCTGCCGTGATGCGGATATACTTGTGCTGGCATGCCAGCCAGAGATTCCCCACAATAGTCCCGCCAGCAGCAGGAATGGCCGGCTGACCGGATCTAGCCCCCACAGGCTGCCGAGTAGAAGCCAGGGGACTTCAATCAGCGGATCGGGTGATGGAAAAATGACTGCAAGCAGTGCGGGGAGCGCACCCCAGGGCGCAAGCCGCAAGACAATACCGGGCCGGCGTGGCAAGGACAAAATCAGGCCCAGCAACAATGGCCAGGCAACAGCAGCAATCAGGAGTGTCGGCAACAGGATGTTCATCAGCGCCAGAATTGACTGTGAATGATGAATAACGCCCATTCCAGGGGACTGAACGAAAGCGCCGCCAGCATGCCGGCCGTCAGTGACAACAGTGCTGTCGCGACTGGAGGGAGCAGCAATGCCCAGGTAGTTTCCTGATGGGTGGGTTTGCGCATGACCGGCCAGCTGGCTGGTGGATCGCAGAACCATACCGCATAGATTATCGGTAAAAAATAGGCAGCATTCAGCAGGGTGCTGGCGATTAGTATCCAGATGACCCAGTTCTGTTCCATTTGCAGGGCCCCCAGACCGAGATACCATTTGCTGATGAATCCGGCAATCGGTGGCATGCCGATCATGCCCAGTGCGGCCAGGGTAAATGCCGCCATGGTGAATGGCATGCGCTGACCTACGCCCTTCATCTCGCTGATTTTATGGATGCCAAGCGTTTCGGCCAGATTGCCCGCGCAGAAAAATAGCGTGATTTTCATCAATCCCTGATGGACGAGGTGGACCAGGCCGCCGATTGCCGCCAAGGGGCCTGCCAGCGCGATACCCAGCGTAATGTAGGATACCTGGCTGACGGTTGAGAAGGCCAGGCGGCGTTTCAGGTCATCCTGGAACAGGGCGCGCAGCGAGCCATAGAGAATGGTCACTGCGGCGATGATCGCGAGCGGGGTGGTGACCCCTAGCTCCTGTGCGGCGAACTCAATGTCAAACACATCATACAGAACGCGTACAATCCCAAATACACCCGCCTTGACGACTGCGACCGCATGCAACAGCGCGCTGACAGGCGCCGGGGCGACCATGGCCTGCGGCAGCCAGCTATGTAGGGGCACCAATGCAGCCTTGACGCCCAAGCCCACGATCAATAGCATGAAAATGGCAGTCAGGTCGGCATGATGGGCTTGCCCGAGAGTCCGCACGAATCCGCCTTGTGGCGCAAACTCGAGTGTGCCGGTGAGGGTATATAACCAGACGGTTCCCGCCAGCAGTAACGTACCGCCGCCGATGGTGTAAACCAGGTAAGTTTGCCCGGCACGCCGCGCGATGTCAGTCCCGCGATGCACGATGAGTGGGTAGGTGGCCAGTGTCAGCAGTTCATAAAAAAGGAGAAAAGTGAATAGATTGCTGGCCATTGCCACACCTGCGGTCGCGGCCACGCACAGGCTGAAGAACCCAAAGAAGCGGCTGCGGTGGGGCGATCCTTCCAGATAACCGACAGCGTAGATGGTGGTTGCCAGCCACAATACCGACGACAAACCCAGGAACAATACCGAAAGCGGCCCTACTTGCATGGCAAGGTCGAAATCGGACATGAGCACAATTCTGGATTCAAAGTGTTGTCCGCGGTAGACATGCCAAATCATCCATCCAACCATGCCCAGCTTGATCAATGCCGCCAGCAGATTGAGTGTTGTCCGGGTGCGCACACTGTTCTCGGGCAACATGAATATAATCAAACCCAACGTCAGCGGGCCCGCCAGAATCAGCAATGGTAGCCAGCTTTGCATGCTCATGGCAGGCTGATGGAGTGAAAGGGACTGCCAACCGCCAACAAAGCGAGTGGCTGCGCAGCGAACAATCCAAGCAGCAATGAGCCGATCGCGAGGAGCAGGGCGCTCCATTGCATTACGGCGGGGACTGGCTGCACGGCATGGGGTGTGGTTGCCTGGTTGAAAGCGTAACCGATGACCTTGAATATATAACCCGCCGCCAGCAGGCCGCCCGCCAGGATGATGATCGCCCATCCCCAGTGGCCTTGGGAGATGGCGGCCTCCAGCAACAACCATTTCCCGATGAAGCCACCGCTGGGTGGCAGCCCTATGATGCTGACACCCGCCAGCGCAAAGGCCATCAGACTGACCGGCAGTTGCTGCGCAACCCGTTCGAGTGCGGTGATTTGATCATGTCCAGCGAATAACTGAATATTGCCTGCTGCCAGAAACATGGCACCCTTGGCCAGCGCGTGCGACAAGGCTAGATAGAGCGCACCATACCAAGCGCCAGCATGGCCTGCGGCAAGCGGGAAGGCAATAAACAAATAGCCCAGCTGCGCGACGGTCGAATAGGCAACCAGCAATTTCAGGCGGGCCTGGCGCAGTGCCTGGAGTGAGCCCCATATGACTGCGGCTGCACCCATCAGGCCCAGCAAATCCGGAACGCCCGGATTGAATGCTTCGAATAGCGTCAGCCATAGCCGCAGCAAGAGATAAAAAGAGGCTTTGACTACCAGGGCGGATAACAATGCACTGACGGGTGCGGCGGCACTGCCATGCGCGGCGGGCAGCCAGAAATGCAGAGGAAACAATGCCGTCTTGAGTGCCAACCCTGTTGCCATCAGCCCCAGTGATGCCCAGGTGGCTGGCACGGCCGTCATGCGTTCGGCAAGCAGGGTGAGGTCGACGGTGGCAAAGGCATGATAGAGCAGCGCGACACCGAGCAAATAGCATAAAGATCCGAGCAGGCTGATGAGCAGATAACGCATGGCGCTGGTGAGTGCTTCCTGGCTGCCAGCCAGAGCAGTCAGGGCGACCGCGGAGAGGCCTATCAATTCCAGCGTGACATATAGATTGAAGATATCCGCTGACAGGAAGAGTGCATTCAGGCCTGTCCAGAGCAGCAGCCATAATGGCCAGAAGTATTCACCCTTGTTTATCTGCCTGACAGGCCCTGAACCGGATCGTTTGTTGAATGGGACGGAGTCCGTTGCAGTGGATGCCCGGTTGTCGGCCGATTGCATATGGAAGTAGGCGGGCGCATAGCAGCTGACTGCCAGCCCTACCAGCGAGCACATGCTGAGCATGGTGATACTCAGGCCATCCAGATAAAGCTCGATGCCCAGGGGGGCGCCCCAGCTACCGATTGGGTAGCGCTGGGTGCCGGTTGAGGCAAAGAATTGCATCAGCAAGGCAGCCAGTGAGCCATTGATGGTGAGTGCAGTTCCTATTCCGAGCCAGCGGGACTGGGCATGGAATATGAAAGTGAGCAATGCGCCGCTCAATGGCAGGCCGATCAGTAGAATGCCCCAGTCGAGCATTAGCATAGACAAATCATCCTAGAATCCGGTTGGACGGGATGGCGGAATGTATATACCCTTTGTCTTTGCCTAAAATTGAAGTGTCGAGGAAACCTTCATTTCAATTTGTTCAAGTAAGTATTTTTTTACATTCTCATTATTGGCAAAGTCAAGCTGGCCGCTATCCACTACAAACAATGCATCAGAATAGTCAGCTATAAGCCGCTCTAGTTGCATATTTATTTGCTGCAAGTATTCAATAGTAATTGAATTTTCAACCCTCCTTCCTCTATGCCTAATTCTATCGAGCTCAATCTCAGGATTGCATCTGAGGTATATAAGTAACGATGCAGGGGGCAATTCTTTATTTACCTCTTGATAAACGGCGAGGAAAGCTTGTAGCTTATCTTGAGAAAGTGTGACACGCGCATATGCCTGATCGAGCAGCAGAGAAAAGTCACAAGCTGTCTTGTTTTCGAGTTTCTGTGCAGTTTTTATTTGGTGATAATGCTGAAGTAAGAAGGTTATCTCGGTTTCAAAAGCGGTGCCAATTGGATCAGCATAAAATGCTTGCCAGAAAGGATTGGATTGGAAGTTTTCTAGGACGGGCTTAATTCTTAATCTTGTCAGTAGATTGGCAAGGGTTGTTTTTCCAGAAGCTATGCCACCGCATAGCTCAATGCGATGAATCATTTGGGTAATTTTCTTGTGCGTTTTTTGGAAAACCCTTGTTTTTTTTCTCCAACGATTCAGTAAGAGATCTAATCTGGATCTCCAAAGATTCAATCTTGTTATTTATATTATTTTTTTCCGCACTCAAATTTTCTACTAAGTCACGTGCAGTTGCAATATGTTGATTGGTAGCCGAAATTAAATCCCACGTCATAAAAACCAAAGTAATAAGCCCAAGTATGGTTGCAATAGAAATCCATTTGGTTCGATTTGCAGCATCTTTTGCATGTTGCTCAGCATCTTTTGCATGTTTTTTAGTAGCTGCTATTTCCCCAGGTATTGAACTACTTGCCGGTCTTCCATCTTGAGGTGATGCTTTATTAAAATACACTTGTACAGGAAGATTTCTTTTTTTACTAGGAAAGGATTTATAAGCGGCACTATCTTCACGAGCAGATGTATTCCAATTTCTATGTGGTGATAGTTTTGTAAATTCAACCCAGATCAGGCCATCTCCCCCCTTAATAGCATAATCTTTGGATGTTAAATTATGCAGCGGAATTAGTAACCGACCAACGAACCCAGGATCTACTAATGGTCCTGTACCTAATAATAACCCTCTATGTACGTGGGTAATTTTTAAATTAAAGCGAATAGCAATATAATCTGGCAGAAAGAATTTTGTTTGAATATAAAGAAACGCAATGGAGTTCTTTTTTAATGTAAATGGCTTATGCTTTTCAAGTTCAGTAACTTCTACTTCACTTTCCTCATTTACATAATGAACTTTCCCTAAAAAATCTACCTCATAAGATGCTGATTTAAGTTTTTTTTCTTCAAATGGGTATACCATGCTCGTAATACGAGCATAATCATGAATATCTCCAGAATTCAAAAGAGCAGGAGGAACTTCGGGTAATGGATCCTTAGATGAAAATTCCTCAAAACGGCAAGCTGCTTCCTGCTCATTCTTAGCAATTTCGTAGCCTGCCGAATATTCTCTGCTCATGCCAACTTTAAAAGATTTTCAAGAGGTATTAGATGGTTTGGTCCCAGCCCGGTATAAGTAATACGGCAGCCAATCTCACTTTCTACATAGCGTAAGAAAGCCGAGCATTTCGATGAGATGCCAATAGAATCTGAATGAGCAGTATCTATATAATCAAGATGGTTCAGGACGATTCGTGTTGGCTTGTTATACATGATCGCATCGCGCACAATTTCAGGATCAAATCGTGCAACACGACGAACGGTTTTTGTTACCGAGGTATATTCGATTATCGGTGCATTGGAGCCAGACTCATCAGCTAACTCCTGCCATGTGAATTCTCTCGGTAATGGGCCTGAGTTTCCAGCTACTCGAATCGGAAAAGCTCTAATCACTAAAACAATATCATCAACGTCTAATGGGCTTAACCCTGCTTCTGCAACAAAGCCTGCTGCAGTAGTATCTCGACTTGTCGTAAATGGATAATCACGCGCATGCAATACAGACAGCCCGAAGCCTTGTGTACCCTCAATGATTACTCGTTCTTTTTTATCTAACTTTTCACGAAGAAAAGAAGTTGCCGGACGAATATAAGGTTTCAGGCTCTCTTCATTCTGTGCTAGCTTTGCACGTCCAAGTCTACTGATTCTTGCCAGAACCGCTGCTCCCGTACCACTTTGTGTAGAGCCTATAGTGGATCCAAGCATGGATTGATTTTCATCTTGGAGGGTTTCCGGAGTAATAATGATGGCGTTAGGATCGATGAGAAGCCGTGCGGGAGAGAGGTTGGCGGTATGTATTTCTTCTAGTAAGCGGGATGGGAAAATATAACTTCCTGCTGGAAGTACGCATTTGACATCAGGCAAAATAGCCGCTGTAGGAAGTTGCCTAAAGATCAATGGCCCTTCTTCTGAAATGACAGTATGGCCAGAATTGGGGCCGCCAACTCTTATCACAACAGATGCATGCATTTCTTTAGCTAAAAAATGCGCGACCTTGCCTTTTCCCTCAGAACCGAACTGCCCACCAACAATAACGGTTACTGGCATTGAGACCTCAATAAAGAATGTGAAATTAAATGATCTGTATCTGAATATAGATTCTGGAAGCTCTTTTCATTGGTAAGTACGTGATGTGCAAGTGCATGCAAAGAAGCGACTTGTTTTTCTACTGGATGAGCCTCTGCTTCTTCAAATGACATCGGACTCGATTCTCTATTTTCGAATCTCAGTCTACGAAGTTCCATTGAAGCATCAATGTGAATATGCGAAAAAGCAGGGCCAAATACTTCTACCCAGAAAGCATGATCATCAGGAAATCTCAGGCCATCAATTACTATATTTCCTTTCTCAGGTAGCGTTTTTAGAAGCTTTCGGCAAAGCCCACGCTGGCCAAGACCTTGGTTCACCTGGTTACCAAATTCTTGAAGTTTAGGACGAGTCACTTCTTTGCCCAGACTTCCCATCATCGTAGTTAAAACCATGCTATAGCGCGTATAATGATAGCCTTGAGTTTCGAAGTAGCGAGCAAGCGTTGTCTTGCCGGCTGCAATATGCCCACTGATCCCAATTATTTTTCTGTTGCTCCAGTTAGTGGTGTCTGCTTGTAAGTCCGGGATAATCAATGCTTCTTCAACTTCTGATCCCAATGCTTCAAACTTACCGCTCCAGAAAAAAACACCGACAACTGAAGATGTGATCGCATCTATTTCATCATGTGTAAGTTGCTCGCGTAAAAAGGGTCCTCTAACTCCAAATTCACCAAGTCCTTCACATAACATGCTCAAGCTTGCACGCTTTCTGGGAATTCCCATAATATCCTGTGCCGCACCTGGATAGCTTTCGATCACAGGAATACCTTGACTCCGGAAATATGCTGCCAATCTAATTCCTCTGGCGGTAAGTTTTTGCATACTGGGAATTAGCGCGGGATAAACATTGATTCCTCGCTTTTTTAGCAGGCGCTCGCAGTCCCTCATGATACCGAATTTGTGTCTACCGGGATCATCATCAAAAACGGAAATTCTGCCCCGTGGTAGGGATAGGGGTGAATCAATTGAAACTAGATGCGGTCTGGTTTCTAAGGTTGCTGATATAAGTTCTTTATCGCTCCCGATAGTTCGTGTAATAGCTTCTGTGCCGGTCAGTAAACACCATCCAGATGGCCTTTCTTCTGAGCCACTTAAATCAATTCCCACTATTTTTAGCAGGCTTGGCTGAGTAATATGAAGGTGTTTGAGTGTAATCGCAGGACCAGTAGCTCCTTTGAACGAAGGTAAATTCTTCTCATTGAGAAAATAATTTAACCGGCCCATTTTGATTGAGGTCAGCTCTTTTTTATTAAAGAACTGCGGAAGATTTTTATAAATATGTAAAGGTATTGCCCGGTCTTTATTTATTATTTTGACAGCCTCATCAAAAATAAACTTCATGCCGAGAATGTCGTAGTAATTGTATTCTATTAGAAGTTTAAGAGCATCTAAATTGCCTCTACGATATTGATGCCAAAGAATTGGGGCGCTTTCTCCCTTTATATCAATTAAATTATCTGGTCGCTTGAAACCGAGCTTCTCTTCAATTACTTTTTGCCCACCCGAAAGCTGTGCTCTTTTAGCTAAAAATCGAAGATCAATATGTACAGGTGGAATTGGAATATTAACAAAAGCTTCGCGTAGAAAAGGAAGATCAAATAGAGATCCATTAAAAGTTATAACTACTCGCGCATCAGATAACGCTGATATCAATGGTGACTCGTCACCCCCCCTAATAAAAGCATTATATTTATCTTGGTAATACCATCCAACCAGAGTGACAACGTCATAATATCGACTCAATCCCGTTGTTTCGATATCAAGAAAAATAGTCTTTTCTTGGAATGAAAGGGGGATACGGTAATAATCGCGGCGATCTAGGAGGCTTGCAAAATATGCAGCATCCTTGGCTTCAAAAGCGGATTTTGCTTTTGATATGCAGGAGAGATGTTCTTGGTATTGTTTAGGCTCATTAGGGAATAATTCTTTTTGAGAAGTTAAAAATTTCTCCAAATCATCCCATGTAAAGATTCCGTGTTTCCAATAAATTGCTTCACGACTAGGACCTACGCCTTGCAGTAATCGCTGAAGGGTTACATGAAGCATTTGATAAAACTAAAATATCGTACCTAGATAAACATAATTATACCTTAAATAGCACGAGTCTAAAAATCCTATTTTGCCATTGAAATAACGAGAGTATTTAGTGTCTGCCCGAGAACCCCATTTTCCACCATTGGCCTGCCTAATTTTTAATCACGTTGACTACAATGCAGCAAAATGATGCATTCGATAACACATCCGTTGCCGATTTTGGGAAATGTTGCCTGGAAACCCCGAATTTTGCCCAGCAGTCACCGCTGATTGCTTGCAATCAGGCTATTATTCTAGTGTTTGGAGAGCGAGTCAGGCCGTTCGTCGATACTTCGAATCGCGCGCATTTGCCTGGTGTGCTCGCTTCACATCCTGCTGCCATAAAATATCCCCGA
>NZ_FNOY01000129.1 GCF_900107165.1 Nitrosomonas halophila | reverse complement strand
AGAGCTTCCTCTGGAGCGTCCTGATCGTTTCCGGAGTGGTTAGCGACATGGCAATCCCTCGTTCCTTCGCCCTTCGGTTGCGTGAACAAAGCAGGGTCCCTTTCCTCGGCGGGGGTTGTGTTGTCCCTCCACCTCAAGCGGTCTTATGGACCCCTCCGACTTCCATCCAGGGCCGGGCTGCTTTCGTTTCCTTATACAGTTCGGTTGGTGGCCTCTCCACTTCCCTGGATGGATCTCCAGCACTGGGCAACAAATCTTCAAGAACATGCCGACCCTGCTACCCCGGGAGTCGATGGCCGCTACTTCCGTTGTTCCGGCAACCATCCAACGGCCTTCCCCTTTCGTCCACAGGGTCGGCTTCTCCACTTCGTTTACGAGGCTACTCATGGGTTCACTTGCGTTACGGCCTGCTCTCTTGCTGTGTGGAAACTCACGACCCCGCGTTGCCGCGACGCCGCTTCCTCATGCTACCGGGGCGTACGGACAACTCCCCGGACGGGACTTCAACCCGCTAGATTTGCTGCTGTTACTGCGTACACACGACCACGCCTTGTGCGTTTTTCTCCCAACTATAGCGATTGAGTACCCAGCGCTGAGTTTGATCTTTGCGCAGGATACGATATTCGACTTGCCCATTTGCCGTCGTTCTCTGTGCTTCCATAACCGCTTCGATCACTCTCGGTCGGTCCTCGGGATGTATTGTCCGTTCCCAGAGCATCGGCTCACTGAGCCATTCTTGAGCAGTATAGCCAAATAGAGTTTCTACGACGGAGTTGACATATGTTACAAACAGCGTATGCGGATCAGCGCGATAAATCACTTCGCTGAGGCTTTCGGTCAGATCCCGGAATTTTTCCTCATTTTCCAATAATGCCTGTTCGGTTCTTTTGTATTTGCTGACATCGCGCACAGTCGCCTGCAAGACCCTTTTCCCATGCAAATTAAAGGCCGATAACAGTACTTCTGCTGGGAAATCCTCACCATTTTTGCGGCGGTGTATCCAATCGAACCGTTCATACCCTTGTTCAAAAGCTGCCATGATTTTTTTATTGGCAGCAGTGAGCGAATCCTGCCCATCTGGCTGAACAGGTGGGGACAGTTGAGCCGGATGCATTGCCAGAAAATCCTGCTTGCTGGCCAGTCCGAATATTTCCAGCGCGCGCATGTTGCAGTCGAAGAACGCTTGTTCTGTCAGTAGCATAATGGCATCATTCGAGCCCTCGAAAATGGAACGGAATTTGTCCTCATTTTCTCTGTGCATGCGCTCGGTTTGCTTGTGTTCAAGCCATTTTCCAAGATCCTCCGCAAGAGTATCGATCAGATTCTGCTCCTGTGGGAGTGAGAAAGCCCTGTCTTCCGGGTAACAAACTTGTAGCTGTCCTGCGATCTTGTCGTTTACCAGGATATTTGTGCATAAACGATGCGTGCGGGCTGTCTCAAAATATTCAGAAGTGAATCGTTGGCCACCAAATTCGATCATGGCGGCAGCATAGTCCGGATACTGCATTGCTGCGATCAGGCTGTCGAATATCAGCTGACACAGCGCAACCATCGATAGATCATCGCGTGCCAGGTTACGGCGAATTTCATGCAGACAAGCGCTCTCCTTCAACTGTTCGCGCAGCCTCGTCTCGGTTTGCTTGCGAGCAGTGATATCGACGCGAAACGACAGAAAGTGGCTGATCTGACCGCTATTATCTTTGATTGGCACAACCGTGGCATCTACCCAATATGGCTTGCCATGCTTATGGCGATTGCAGACTTCCCGGTGCCAGGTATCGCCGCGTAATACCGTTGTCCACATTTCCTCGAAGAATTCATCAGGATATGAGCTGGATTTGAGTATACGGTGCCTGCGACCGACCAGTTCCTCCTTGCTATAGCCACTGATTTTACGAAGCTGATCGTTGACAAAGACGATGCACCCGCTCAGGTCGGTGATGGAAATCATAGTCAGGTTACTGATTACCTTGAAGAAGGTAGCCGGCACTATATTGGCTTCCATATGCCAGCTATTCTCCATGCGCGACGGCTACAAGCTTGATGACTTTCTTGGGCGGGAATGAAATGGTATGAGTCGATTTTACCCACAACATCGTCAGTAATATGCTGGTAACCCCATCCAACCATTCACTTATCGATTTCATCTGCCATTGATCAAGGCTGGGCATGCCATTGCGCGCCATGGATGGCAGCAAGGAGAATCGAAAAAGAGTAGCATCAAATCTCCCGTTTAGTGGAAAGAAGAGATACCATCGGCCACTCTTACAATAACTTTAGCCTTGGATGTTGCTTTGGCAACGTTTTGTCAGGCAGTGATGGTCTGATCTTGTTCCAGGTCCATCAGAAACTCATCCAATATATTTCGATGTGCGTGAGGCATAACCACGATATGCGCATAGTCTCGCTGCTTGTGATTGATCACTAGTACCCAAAGCTTGAAATATATCGGATAATTTGCCATTTTTTTGATTGAACAAGCAAAAATTGCATGGCCCGCCCTTTATTCCCACTGACG
>NZ_FNOY01000064.1 GCF_900107165.1 Nitrosomonas halophila | reverse complement strand
CTGACGGGCAACTCCAAATGTATCGGTAATCTTGCTTTTTTACACAAAAACCCTGTCAAGCACTTTTTGCATTTTTTTCGCTGAATAGTTACAAAGTATCTTGGGTTAATAAACGACATCAGGTTATCACTGTGGGAATATCCGTAAGATGAGTGGTGTAATACGGCGTTCGGCGCTGCTGATTCATTGACCATGATTTCTGACCGATACCTGCACTGCCATAGATGATTGTACCTCTTCCGAATTGATCATTAATTTGATCAATTGCTTGCATTAACCGGCTAGTGTTATCTGGGATCGTCTCAGAAAACGGAAAATAAAGCACGTTAAGCCGGTGGCAGTGGTCGCAACGGTCTGAACTTGCCTGCGCCGACCTTGGTGCTGCTGCGCCAGAGGTAATCGCCGGTCAGATTGATGTGTTCCCACCCCAGCGGTGACAGGTATTGAAACAGCGTCTCGTCTACCGGTTTGCCGTGCCCGTTCAAAGCATTGGTTGCCCGTTCCAGATAGGCCGTGTTCCAAAGCACGATGGCCGCCGTTACCAGATTGAGGCCGCTGGCCCGGTAGCGTTGTTGCTCAAAACTGCGGTCGCGGATTTCGCCCAGTCGGTTGAAGAACACCGCCCTGGCCAGCGCGTTGCGCGCCTCGCCTTTGTTGAGTCCGGCCTGCACGCGGCGGCGCAGCTCCACGCTTTGCAGCCAATCCAGTATGAACAGCGTGCGCTCAATGCGCCCCAGCTCGCGCAGTGCAACGGCCAGTCCGTTCTGACGCGGATAGCTGCCGAGCTTGCGCAACATCAGCGAGGCCGTCACCGTACCCTGCTTGATCGAAGTGGCGAACCGCAAGATTTCATCCCAATGGGCGCGTATCTGCTTGATGTTCAGCCGGTCGCTGCTAATCATCGGCTTGAGCGCGTCATAGGCGGCATCGCCCTTTGGGATGAATAGCTTGGTGTCGCCCAGGTCTCGGATACGTGGCGCGAATCGGAAGCCCAGTAGGTGCATCAGGCCGAAGACATGATCGGTAAAGCCCGCTGTGTCGGTGTAGTGCTCCTCGATCCGCAAGTCCGACTCGTGGTACAGCAGGCCATCGAGCACATAGGTTGAATCACGCACGCCGACGTTGACTACCTTGGTGCTGAAGGGCGCGTACTGGTCGGAGATATGGGTATAAAACGTCCGGCCTGGACTGCTTCCATACTTCGGGTTGATATGCCCGGTGCTCTCCGCTTTGCTGCCGGTTCTGAAATTTTGGCCATCCGACGATGACGTGGTGCCATCGCCCCAGTTTCCGGCAAAGGATTGCCGGAACTGCGCGTTGACCAGTTCGGCCAGCGCCGTTGAGTACGTTTCATCCCGGATGTGCCAGGCTTGCAGCCACGACAGCTTGGCGTAAGTCGTGCCTGGGCAGGACTCGGCCATCTTGGTTAGCCCGAGATTGATGCCATCAGCCAGGATCGTCGTCAGCAGCAAGGTTTTGTCCTTGGCCGTGTCGCCGGTCTTCAGATGCGTGAAATGCCGGGTGAAGCCTGTCCACTCATCAACTTCCATCAGCAGTTCGGTAATCTTGACGTGTGGCAGCAGCATCGCCGACTGGTCGATTAGGGCTTGTGCGGTCTCCGGCACCGCCGCGTCCAGCGGCGTGATCTTCAGGCCGGACTCGGTAATGATGGCATCCGGCAGATCATTGGCCGCCGCCATGCGGTTGACGGTGGCAAGCTGCTGTTCCAGCAATGCCAGTCGGTCGTGCAAATACTGATCGCAATCGGTGGCCACTGCCAGCGACAATTCGTTGGCCAGCTTCAGAGTAGCGAACTTCTCGGCCGGCACCAGGTACTCATCAAAGTCCTTGAACTGGCGCGAACCCTGCACCCAGACATCGCCTGATCGCAGCGCGTTCTTTAGCTCTGACAGGGCGCACAGCTCGTAGTAGCGCCGGTCAATGCCATCGTCCGTGAGCACCAGTTTCGCCCAGCGTGGCTTGATGAATGCGGTCGGCGCGTCGGCGGGCACCTTGCGGGCGTTGTCGCTGTTCATGCCGCGAAGCACCTCGATGGCATCGAGTACGCCCTTGGCGGCTGGTGCCGCCCGTAACTTAAGTACGTCCAGGAACTGCGGCGCGTAGCGGCGCAACGTGGCGTAGCTTTCACCGATGCGATGCAGAAAGTCGAAGCTCTCCGGCTGCGCGAGCTTTTGCGCCTCCGTGACGCTGGCGGCGAAGGTATCCCACGGCATTACGGCCTCGATGGCGGCGAACGGATCGCCGCCGCTCTGTTTGGCTTCCAGCAAGGCTTGGCCGATGCGGCCATACATCCGCACCTTGTCATTGATCGCCTTGCCGGAAGCCTGAAACTGCTGCTGATGCTTGTTCTTGGCGGCGTTGAATAGTTTGCCAATGATGCGGTCGTGCAGGTCGATGATTTCGTCGGTGACGGTGGCCATGCCTTCAATGGCCAGCGAAACCAGAGTGGCATAGCGTCGTTGCATCTCGAACTTTGCCAGATCGGCAGGCGTCATCTGCCCACCCTCACGGGCGATCTTGAGCAGGCGGTTCTGGTGAACTTGTCGCTCGATGCCTGCGGGAAGGTCAAGCGCCTGCCAAGCCTTGAGGCGCTCGATGTGTTCAAGCATATGCCGAGAGTTCGGCTTGACGGGCGACTGGCGCAGCCATGCCAGCCACGTCAATTTGCTGCCGTCCTTGCGCTTGAGAAGTTCGTCCAGGCGCTGACGGTGGAGCGATAACAAAGAATCGGTCAACGCCGCGTAAATACGCCGGTTGGCACGGGTGATGGCCTCGGCGCTCGCGCGCTCGATGGCATTCATGGCGGGCAGGATGATGCTCTGCCGCCGCAGGTTTTCGACAAGGGTGCTGGCCAGCACAATCCCTTTATCGGTCTGCAAGGCCAGCTCGGTCAATGTATGCACGGCTTGCCGGTAGTGACTCATGGTGAAGGGCTTGAACCCGAACACCGTTTGCAGCTCGACCAAGTGCTCCCGCCGCGTCTGCTCGCGCTGGCCGTAATCGTTCCAACTTTCCACCGGCACCTTGAGTTGTGCGGCCACCATGCGCAACAGGGGCGGAAACGGAGGCTCATCGATGCCCAAGAAGATGCCAGGGAATCGCAAGTAGCAAAGCTGCACGGCGAAGCCCAATCGATTCGCAGCGCCGCGACGCTGGCGGATCACCGATAGGTCGGTTTCGTTGAACGTGTAGTGCCGTATCAGTTCGTCTTTGGCATCTGGTAGTGCCAGCAGGCTTTCGCGCTCGGTGGCGGACAGGATTGAGCGGCGCGGCATGATCAGTCTTCCCGCAGGTACTGGTACAAGGTTTCGCGACTGATGCCGAAGTCACGGGCCACCAAGGTTTTTTGATCGCCTGCCGCGACTCGCTGTTTCAACTTGGCAATTTGTTCGCTGTTCAGCGATTTCTTTCGTCCCCGGTAGGCACCGCGCTGCTTGGCCAGCACGATTCCCTCGCGCTGGCGTTCGCGGATCAGTGCGCGCTCGAACTCCGCAAAAGCCCCCATGACCGACAGCATCAAATTGGCCATCGGTGAGTCATCGCCGGTGAACGCCAGCCCTTCTTTGACAAACTCCATCCGCACGCCCCGTTGTGTCAGCCCCTGAACGATGCGGCGCAGGTCATCGAGATTGCGTGCCAACCTGTCCATGCTGTGCACCACCACGGTGTCGCCCTCGCGCACAAAGGCCAGCAGCCTTTCAAGTTCGGGACGTTGCGTGTCCTTGCCGGAAGCCTTATCGGTGAATACCTTACCGACTTCGATTTGCTCCAGTTGCCGATCAGGGTTCTGGTCGAAGCTGCTGACGCGGATATAGCCAATGCGTTGACCTTGCAAGGTGCCTCCAAAGGTAAAAGTGTCAGGATGAAATCCATTACCCTTGGCGGCTTGTGTCAATAAATACAAACTACAACTCTATTCTGACGTGCTTTGCGCCAAGCATCTGACATCAGGTTAGGGTATAGCTTAACCGGACACCTCGGCCTCTGTGCCTTTACTGCTTTTCGGTACAACCGTCAAGAACAGGCAGAGCGCTCCGATAGTTATCGCCACATCAGCGAGGTTGAAGGCGGGCCAGTGCGCAAGTCGCCAATGGAAGTCAAGGAAATCAACAACCTGTCCACGCAGCACACGATCCGCGACATTGCCCAGCGCACCGCCGAGGATCAGGCTGTATCCCATCGCTTCGAGACGGGGCAATTGCTGGCACAGCATGCGTCCCAGCCAAGCAGAAACGACCAGGCCCAGCGTGATGAAAAAGTAACGTTGCCAGCCGCCAGCGTTCGCCAGAAAGCTGAATGCCGCGCCGGGATTCAGGACATGGACGAAGTTGAAGAAGGGCGTGACTTCGACCTGTTCACCGTAGGCAAACGTGCGGGTGATGGCGAACTTTGCGAGCTGATCGGTCATGACAGCACTGGCGGCCACTGCGAACCAGACCCAAGTCGATGTGCGGCGAGCCGATTGCCACACAGGGACGGCCAGCGGCATCAGCCACCCGGCGAGCGCCGTGCAACTCAATCCAAGTACCCACCCCGCCAGCACATCGGCAGGAAAGTGCATTCCGGCTGCGATGCGTGACCAACCGACCAATGCGGCGTACAACACCAAGCCGATGCGGCCACGACGGCCTATCAAAGGCCAGAGCGCGCCGACCACCAGCGCGGCATAGGTGGCATGCCCGCTGGGCAGGCTGTAGTGTCGTTCGATGCCCCCGATAACGCGCACCATGTCGCCAAAAACGGCAGGCGGGCGTGGAAAGTCGATCCATAGCTTCAAGATGGTGGCGACGAGAAATGCCAACGCAAAGGCCACGCTAAAGACTCTGAGTCTGTACCGGATGGCATCGGCCCGCGTTGGGTCAGGTGCCGACTTTGACCATCCCCACATCGCCAAGAGCATCAGTGGTGCAGTCCAGTAGTTGCCTATCACAAGGTTGAAGAACGATGCCAGCGGTTCCAGCGCTGCAGGTGTGCTCATGTTGATGGCTTGGAACAACGCGATGTTCAGACCACCCCAGTCGTAGAGAAAGAATTTCCAGCTCATTTGCGCAACAGCCTCAAGCCATTGCCAACGACGAGCAAGCTGGCCCCCATATCAGCAAACACCGCCATCCACATGGTCGCTTGACCCGTGAAGGTCAGCACCAGAAATACTGCCTTGATGCCAAGGGCCAGCACAATGTTTTGCATCAGCACCTGCGCCGTCGCACGCGACAGGCGCACGAAGGTCGGAATCTTGCGCAGGTTGTCGTCCATCAGGGCCACGTCGGCGGTCTCGATTGCGGTATCTGTGCCAGCCGCTCCCATTGCAAAGCCGATGTCCGCACGCGCCAAGGCCGGGGCATCGTTGATGCCATCACCGACCATGCCAACCTTGCCGCTTCGGGCCAGTTGCTCCACTTCGCGCAATTTGTCATCTGGGAGTAGGTTGCCTTGCGCACGGTCGATTCCGGCTTGTGCGGCAATGGCCTGTGCCGTATGGGGGTTGTCGCCGGTCAGCATCATGGTGTTGATGCCCAGTGCGTGCAGCTCGGCGATGGCGGTCCTGCTGCTGTCCTTGATGGTGTCCGCTACGGCGAATAAGGCATGTACCGCCTTTGCGCCTACCAACATCACGACGGTCTTGCCAGCGGTTTCCAGCGCAGCGATGCGCTGCTCCAGCTCTGGTGTGCACTGCCCCAGCTCTTCGAGCATCCGGTGGTTGCCCAGATGGTAGGTCGCACCGTTGATTTGGCCTTGCACACCCCGACCGGGCAGCGCGTTGAATTCGGCCACGTCGAGCAAGGCAACCCCGTCCGTCTGCGCGGCCTGTGCCACCGCCTTGGATACAGGATGGTCCGAGCGGGCCGCCAGACTGGCAGCGATGCTGCGGCTGTCCGAGGCGAGTGCATTGCCCCATGTGACAAAGTCGGTCTGTGCGGGCTTGCCGTGCGTGATCGTGCCGGTCTTGTCCAGAGCCAGCCAGCGCAGCTTGCGGCCTTCTTCCAGATAGACGCCACCTTTGATGAGAATGCCGTGGCGGGCGGCGGCGGCCAGGCCGCTGACGATGCTGACCGGTGTAGAGATCACCAGTGCGCACGGGCAGGCGACCACCAGCAGAACCAATGCACGGTAGATCCAGTCGAGCCATGCCGCACCCATGAACAGCGGCGGCAACAACGCGACGGCGATGGCAACGCCGAATACAACGGGGGTGTACCAGCGGGCGAACTGATCGACAAAACGCTGAGTCGGCGCACGACTACCTTGCGCAGCCTCTACCGCGTGAATGATCCGGGCCAAAGTGGAGTTGTTGGCCAAGGCGGTGACGCGGTACTCGAACGAGCCGGATTCGTTGATCGTGCCAGCGAACACCGAATCACCGGGGGATTTTTCGACCGGGAGGCTTTCACCCGTGATCGGGGCTTGGTTGACGGCAGAGCGGCCTTCCAGCACCTCACCATCAAGGGCGATGCGCTCACCTGGTTTGACCCGGACGCGGGCGCCGATGGTGATTTGCTTGGCGCCCACCTCGCGCCATGTGCCGTCAGCCTGCTGTACCGTGGCCTGTTCCGGGGTCAGGTCGAGCAGGCCACGGATAGCGTTACGAGCGCGATCCAGCGATTTGGCTTCGATTACCTCGGCCAGCGCGAACAGTACCATCACCATTGCCGCTTCGGGCCAGTGGCCGATCAACATGGCACCCGTGACCGCAATCGACATGAGGGCGTTCATGTTGAGATTACGGTTCTTGAGCGCAATCCACCCCTTCTTGTAGGTGGAGAGGCCACCCGTGAAGACCGCGACAAGCGCCAGAACGACAACCGACCAGTGATTGCCGTTGTGGAGCCAGTAGACCGCCTCGGCCGCCGATGCAGTGACCAAGGAGATGCCCAGCGGCCACCAGTTGGTCGGCGTGGTCACAGGGGCGGCGGATGGAGATGCGACCTCTGCCGTGTCCACGACCTGCGCCTCGAATCCAAGCGCTTGCAGTGCCACGAGCACGTCTGGCAGAACCTGGTTCGCATGGCGTACCGACAGCGTGCGCTGCATCAGGTTGAAATCGAGATCAGCAACACCGGCCACGGTGCCGAGCTTGTTGCGGATCAACGTCTCTTCGGTCGGGCAATCCATCTTGGCAATGGACAGCTTGGTCGTCTGCTCGGCCGACGCCTGATCCATGCGCACAGCTTGCATGCCGATGGCCTTCAGCGCCTGCTCGACGGGAGACAACGAAGGCAATTCGTGTCGCACGGCCAAGGTACGTTGCATCAGGTTGAATTCAAGACCCGCCACCCCCGCCAGACCGGCCAGTTTGCTTCGGATCAGCGCCTCTTCGGTCGGGCAATCCATGTTCTCGATGCGGTACACCGCTTGAGCCGATCCGGTTGCCAGCGGGGCCGGTGCCGTGGGTTGGATGATCGGCTCAGTCGTGCAGCCACACCCCTTTGAAGCGCATTCGCTCATGAGTAACTCCTGAAAATCTTCTATTCAGCCTCCATTAAAATCTCTATAGTCACTATAGAGTCAAGTGATAATTGGAGATTGATGCATGGAAATCAGAATTGGCGACCTCGCCAAGCGCTCTGGGTGCGAGGTCGTGACCATCCGCTACTACGAGAAGGAAGGGCTACTGCCGAAGCCAGCGCGAAGCGGTGGCAACTTCCGGCTGTACGGTGAGGCGCACATTGAGCGCTTGCAATTCATCCGTCATTGCCGTTCGCTCGACATGACGTTGAGCGAGATTCGCGCATTGCTGGGTCTGCGAGACAACCCGATGCAGGACTGTGGGGAGGTCAACACGCTGCTGGAGGCCCATATTCAACAGGTGGAAATGCGTGTGTCCGCGCTGTTGCAGTTAAAACGGCACTTGGTTGATTTGCGCGAGAAGTGTTCTGGCTCTCGATCTGTAGAGGCGTGCGGCATTTTGCAAGGGTTGGGCAATTGCAATTGCCATGGTGAAAGTGCCACGAACAGTCAAACATCTGGGTAAGTAAGGGCTTAGCGTGCTTTATTTTCCGTTTTCTGAGGCGACCCCTATCTGACATCGATGAACCAAAATCCAGCTCTGTCTGCTGAACATGCGTACTGGACAGATTCATCAGAATCACCCCCGCTTTGATCAGATCATACCCAGGCGTGTAAATCGTTCTAAGACCACGAAAAGCTGCCGATAACAGGCTATTGGTATCAGATGCAGGACGTACCAATGGCACGGTGATTGATCGGGCATATTGCGGCCCTGGACGATGTTTGCTGGTATGGATAAATACCAGTATTTCCGAAGCCAGGCTTTGCTGTTTACGCAACTTTTCTGCTGCACGGGAAGTAAATTCAGTAATAGCTTCAATAAGAGGTTGTAGTTCACGCACGGGTTGGCCAAATGTGCGGGTATGTGCAATTTCTTTTTTTGGTGCTGGAATCTCTTCGAGATCAATGCAACTTTGTCCATGTAGCTCACGCCAAGTGCGCTCCAATACAACGCTGAAGCGTTTCCTGACGGTTGCAGGAGCGAGCTGCACGAAATCTTGTACCGTTTTAATGTTTGCCTCCTTGAGCTGCTGGCTGATTCGCCTACCAATACCCCAAACTTCACCAATATCTGTGGCACCAAAAAGATACATTCTCTGGCGTTCAGTCAGTTCAACCAGGTTGCAAACTTGCGCCAGGCGGGGAGGGTAGCTGCCGGGTTTTCTATCAGCTTGTTTGGCGATGTAATTAGCCAGCTTAGCCTGCGTCTTGGTCTGGCCGATTCCGACGCAAGTCGGAATTCCAATCCATTGCAGGATTTTGGCTCGTGTATTTCGGGCACGTTGAGTAACATCTGGAGTTCTGTACAATCCAAGGAAACACTCATCAATGGAATAGATTTCCTGTGAATCTCCCAACTCAGACGCCAAGCTCATCATACGGCTGCTCATATCACCGTACAGTGCGAAATTGGCTGACAGAGCAACCAGCCCGGCAGATTTCTCCAAGTGTTTAACCTGGAACCAAGGATGCCCCATTTTGACACCCAAAGCTTTCGCTTCTTCAGAGCGGGCAATGGCGCATCCATCATTGTTCGAAAGGCAGATTAGCGGTTTGCCCTGCAACCGTGGCTGGAATACCCGCTCACAGCTACAGTAAAAATTATTGCCGTCTATCAGTGCGAACATGGCCGATCGTTATTTCAGAACTGCTTGATGCAGGAAGTGACTACTCCCCAGACTTCCAGGGTTTGACCATCTTTGAAAACTAAATCCGCATAATCTGGATTAGCAGCCCGAAGTTTAGTTACACCATCCTGTAAATATAATTGCTTACAGGTGAATTCACCATCGACGCAGGCGATCACGATTTTCCCATGTTCTGGTGTGATAGCTTTATCGACGACCACAATATCCCTGTCATCAATTCCAGCCATGGCCATGGAATGGCCTTTTATCCGCATGAGAAAAGTCGCTTCCGGATGCTTGATCAGCTCGTCACTCAGATCTATTCGTTTGAGCAGAAAATCATCTGCAGGACTCGGGAATCCGGCACGAACACCGGAATAAAGCGGGACAAAAATGGGTTGGCCGATCTGCACAGGAACAGGCTGGTTGTAATCCAAAATAAGCATAAATTATTTAACTCGATACGGTAATAGGCAGATTTACAGGCAACTTATATTTAATGACGATTTCATATTAATTGAGTCATGAGATAAGATCAAAACTAATATTTTAGGTATTAGTTTTTGTCTGTGTTTTGTAAGTTATTAATAAATATATGAAATACCTGGTTGACAATAATGTTTATTGAATGCTATACGAAATCCGTAGCATTTTCTGTTTACTCAAACATTAAGCTTTAGACGGCATTTAGACCTGGATAGCTTCTGATGAAACCAGCAGATTGAATGCTACTAAATCATATCTTTTAATCGCCCATTATGGGTTTCATAGGGAGAAAAAAAATGAAAAAGTTTAAGGTATTTTTTTCTGTCTCAGCCGCCCTTCTTTTAATGTCAGTATCCGGTCTCTTATTTGCACCACCATTTGACCTGGGTTGGAGATTCGGTCATTCAACGATAGTTGCCAGAAACTTAGCTCCTAATTGGACAACTGCACTTGGTGAAGCTGCAACGCAATACAATGCTGCAGGCAATTTATCTTTTTCCTGGGGGCCGTCTCATTTAGACCCTCCCTATTCGGGACATGTAGCATTCGAGGAAATAGACTTTGGAACTGATTTTGTGTACGGAATTGCCGAATCGTATAACGTTTACGGTAACCTATGTCATCTTGGACATTGTAATACGACAAACCTAAAAGCAGATTTTGGCCATGTGAAGGTAAATTCAAGGCATAACGGTGCCTATAGTGATTATAAGCGATTCCTAGTGCTTCATGAGTTTGGCCATATTTTAGGAATGGGTCACAGTTCATTTTGTGACAGTGTAATGGGCTCAGTAAGTTGCTGGCCAGTAGCTAATAATTTGACCTCTATTGATCAAGCTTTAATTGGATCATGGTACCCGTAATAATCTTATATAGCTCGTATATTTATTGTTTATAGACTAATTAAGGGGTCAAACATGAAGCAAATATTTCGTTCAACTCTAACTGTACTATTCATTTTTTTCTCTGTAAGTTCTTACTCTGCTTACGTACTTTACGCACCAATTCCTGAAAATATTAATGAACTGATAGAAAATTCTGATGTTGTTGTAGTCGGTACATTTGGCGATATCATTGACACAAGGCAATTTTATGGTTATCAGGAAAGCGCTGCATACCTAGCAGAGCTGGATAAGACAGTTCCTTATAATTTCGGCATACCTTTGGTTGATATACAGATTCACATTACAGAAGTCATTAAAAGTGACGACCAGTTTAGATCAGGTGATCAGTCAAATGTGACTTTCAGATACTTTGAAAATGCAGACAGTGCAAATGGCCCGGAATCCACGCAGGATAGAGAAGGGCAAAAACTCTTCTTTTTAACCAGGGTTCCGAATAATGATGTATATGGAATTGCTACCAGTATGCATATAGTACATCTCGCCGATACTGAATATGGCACTTCATATTCTGATCCTGGCAGTAATCTTACTTTAAGAGGAAATAGGAAGCCTATTCCATTTGCGGTTTCTCACTCATCTGATGAATTTCTCAACGAAATCCGAAAAATTGTAAATGACCAATAATCGCGGTAAGTACATATTTGAATATAAATATATACTGATATGTAATTTTTTCTGAAAAGGGTTTACGCAATTTAGATTAAGGAAGTTGATATGCAAAATAAATACATGAGAAAGATAATACTTATATTACTGATGACTTTGTCATCGGTTGTATTTGCTGATAGTTCAGATGATCTGAAATTTATCGACGGAATTTGGCAATTTGCCGGCTACACTCCTTTTGATCCTTTTGAGCCTGAGGAGAACAGTGAAAAATTTTATTCACTGCATTATGATGGTAATACGCTGGTTTTAGTCGACTTTGAGTCTATGAAATTTACTGATAATACCTTCGCAGCTACTTATTTAGGAGGACAAGAAAAGACTAGGGAATTTATATTGGAGCCGTTACGTTACATACCTCATCCTCAGTTTCCTTCCATGAATCTCAGGCATAAATTGCATGTGATTTTCACTTCTGATACAGAAGCTGTGATCAATCCGATTTTTGAGTCGCCTATAGCTGATGGCATTAGCATCAAGATAAGGAAAATTTTCAAATAAATCAGTGCGGTTTCAAACCTTTTTTCCTGAATTCAACCTTGGCGTGATATCGCACAAATGTTCTGCAATCGCGCTGAGGTTTCATTCATTTTCTGGAAGATGCCCCCTTGTTTTACGCTGCCCTCGATGCGGTGTAAACACATGCGAGCTTTTTGGCAACGGGGTGGGTTAGAATTTTCTTGAGCTTGTCGATGTGATTTGTCATAGTGTCATCTCATAGTCGTTGTCGTCAGACTCCTCCGGCATGAACTCGGCCCGCATGGCTGCTACGTGTAATAACCTGCATTTCAAAGTGGATCAACCAGCATTCAGCAAGATTTTGAGCCAGAAATAATTGCATCTATCCACCCTCGCAAACCAGAGATAACTGCAAATGAACCTGCAATTATTCTCATCGACCTGCACGCGAACCAACAATAAATGCAACTGACAGAACGTCCATGTTAGATCGTTAATCCCGAGTGGGTATTAGAAGATAATCGCATTTATTGAAATCAAAGCATTTAAGTAGATTCTGATGTCCATGCCTTATTTTACTTCCTCTGACGTACTCAAGTTATTGAGTATGAATGCCGTCTCATCTGTTTATCTTACACACAGAATTATTGGACAAAATGTCTTATATATTGCGTTAGGCATCTGTTATGAGCGATTTCAAGAATTTGGTTAACTTGGTGAACTCATTTGAGTTGGCAGGAAAGAGATATGGGGCAGAGCAGTGGCTATCGATACTTTTTTCGAGGTTCGCTAGTCTCAAGTACACGGACGAATGGATTAAAGCTGGAACATTCGAGGAAACTGACGTAAGGCCAATGGCTCTGTTTCGCATCGAAAGCGCGACCATTTGGTACGAACAGAACATTCTGCAAGCTTAAAGCTTTACGATCAATACGCACAGGATATCGTTAACCGCGGCTATGGCGAAAAGTTTGCGATCGATCACTCGGCGATATGGCGGGAAGTAAGGAACCGCGCTGGCTATCTGGATTCCGTCTATTTCGAGATCGATTATTTCATTTCGCAAATGATAAAAATTCATAGTATAGCTCATTCTGGGAAGAACAAAGTTAGCGCCTTCTCGTCATTGCTCGATCATTTCTCCATGAGAACTGCCGGGCCAACAAAGCAGGAGATCGTGTCAGAAATTCTGTCACATCTGCCCACAAGCATGGCGGCGAGTTGTAGCGAACTTACCGAACGGAGTAGCGCTACGGTACCGTTCCAGAAATCATTCGAGTATTTGACCTTAATCAGAAACTCTCTGCACAACAATGGTTTCGCCACTAAGAATATGAATAATCTAGTTATTGGCCCGTTCGAGTACAAAGGAATCGTTGAGAATCAATCGTTGCAGTGCATGGATATTCCAAATTTGGTTGTACTAATCCTGCAGATGGTAAATTGCATAGAACAATTGTGTGAGCGATCTGTGGCGAAAATTACGGCTCCTCAAAATGATCCGCACTTGGAGTTCATGAAAAGCCAGCTTGGCTTTTATCCGTAAGTGTAATGACCTGCATTTCAAACTGGATCAACCAGCATTCAGCAATATTTTGAGCCAGCAATAACTGCATCTATCCTCCCCCGCAAACCAGAGATAATTGCGAATGAACCTGCATTCATCCGCACCGACCTGCATTTCATCGCGTCGAACCAGGAATAAGTACGACTGACGTGCCCCTCATTTTAGATCGGCAATCCCGCCGCTGATCAGGTGGGCAACATCAACATTCGTCGGAAGTGTTTTGCGTATCCTTGCCATAACCCCTGCATATCATCACCTCAATGAATAAAGAAAATTATGGCTTAAATTTCTCTATCTGAACAGTATTGGGTGTAAACCGCAGAAATTACCTGGTTATTCAGGTCTGAGTACCGACACCAGCGCTTCCCGGTGAAAACACCGGACCTTCAGCCCAACTTTGGGGCAGATCACAAAAAGCTGTTTCCAGAGAACCCGGAGCCGGGCTTGTTCAACAACCGGTTATGTCGTGATCGCGAAGCGAACCACGACATAACCTTAATCGTTAGGCATTCAACGTTACTCAGACCCCAGTTATTAGTGCTCACCACCAGCCTGTCGCTGTCGCAAGCGAGAAAATTCCCGCCCCAATCACGGCTCCGACAACGGCTCCCTTCGGACCGGCAGGAGAGCCAGTAATGGCCCCAGCCGTTGCACCATCGACATCGTCGCCAACCCATTCGGGTGCTTTAGCCGGACCAGTTCCCGATGTGAGCGCCAAGAACATAGAATGCCGCGCCACCGAAGTAGACATCAACAAAACCTCCTGAATATGTGGCTCCAACTTCCCACCCAATATCTCGGTCTCCAGATCTACCACGCGACGCTGAAATTCCGAGACATTGCATTGCTGGCTCCGCATGCTATCAATAGAAGCGCGTAGTTCACGATAATACTTAAGGAGAGTTTCGGCAACCCGACACTCCAGTCCTTCAATTACTATCTTTTCGATTGCCATCGAATCGGGTCTAGAATTAGGAAACGCATCACGTGGAAACGGAACAGCTTGATCTCCTGGGATAGGGAAGTTGCTGCGAAGCCAGGCCATGAAATCTGGGCACGGACAACCCTCCTGAACAACACAAATGCAATTTAGATCCCAAATAGATGCCTTTCGTACGATCTCAACAACTCCGGTATAAATAGAATCGCCAGTAGGTTGTAGTTCCCGATATCGATCGTTTGTAATCTGGGTAATAACAACAGAAAATAGTGCGTTATGAAGAATGCCCGCTGCATCGAACGGATTATTCGGGTTTGCTGCGGCATTATGAGCATAGTAGTCAAAGGGGATTGAGAGAGATTCTCTACCGTCAAATGTATAGGTAGTATGAGTCATAATAATCTCCAGAGAAGTGATCGTAAGAATTGGAAATAAGCTACGAAGTTTAAGAATTGAAATTTTTCAAGTTTCTCTCATTTAGGCCTCCATAAATGTTAGCGAAACGAAGTATTTTTGTTTAGACTGCACCTGACGAGGAATAACTGCAATCAAAATCAAAATGTGAGGTGTCGTTACAACAAACGTCCATTTATTGGACTCGATTACCAACCTCGCGCAAATGTGCTGCAACCCGCATTCCGGCACTCCATAATCTCTTTCCAATATTCAAATTCCAGTTATACTTGAATTTCGTGATTTATTGGACTTGCTGCCATGTTGATCGGCTACGCTCGGGTATTGACCGATGACCAGAATCTTGACTTGCAACGGGATGCCCTGAAGGGGGCCGGATGCGAACGCATTTTTGAAGACACGGTGAGTGGTGCCAAGGCGGATCGTATCGGTCTGGCCGCACTCATGAACGTGTTGCGTGCTGGCGATACTGTCGTCATATGGCGGCTGGACCGGCTGGGCCGCTCGCTCAAGAATCTGATCCAATTAGTGGAACGTCTCGAAACCGTCAAAGTAGGACTGCGCAGCTTGCAAGAAAACATCGATACCACCTCCAGCGGGGGCCGCTTGGTGTTCCATCTGTTCGGCGCACTGGCCGAATTCGAGCGCAACCTGATTCGTGAACGTACCCAAGCTGGCTTGCTCGCAGCGCGTGCGCGTGGCCGTATGGGTGGGCAGCCGAAGCGGCTTGATCCCACCAAACGGGCGCTCGCGCTGAAGCTTCATCACGAACGCAGTCACACCATCGAAGAAATTTGCAGAATGATGGGTATTTCCAAATCAACGCTGTATAACTATCTCGATAAGGCTGACAGCGATGTCATCGGGATAGCGTAAGCAGATTCCCACCGATACGCTACTGCAATTGCGGCAACGGCTGGACCGTTTGCCACGCAAAAGTCCGGAGCGGGTCGTACAGGTGCTGGCCGTAGCCGAACTGTATGGTCTTCTCGACCAGCTCGGTGTATCGCGCACTCACAGACTTCCTTAAGCCCCGCACGACACATCGTGTCGATCACGGCAAGCCGCGCGTACTGCCGAAAGCGGAGCTGGAACGCTACTGCGAGGTAGTCGCGGCGCTCAAACTGAGAACCACCAACAAGCAAGGCCGTCATTTGTCCACCAAGCGCGCAATCGAGCTGCTGGAAGATTATGGTGTCGAAACAGAGCAAGGCATGGTGCGCGTGCCGAAAGGCATCCTCACACGTAGCACAGTCAACGCATATCTCACACGCTGGCATCTTGATCAGACCCGCTTGCGCCGGCAGCCGCCCGCTGTCCGGTTCCAGGCTGAACGTAGCAACGACTGTTGGCAATTCGACATGTCACCATCGGATCTTAAGCGCATCGAAAAGCCTGACTGGATTAATCCTGACAAGGGCGAACCGACGCTGATGTTATTCAGCGTAGTGGATGACCGTAGCGGCGTAGCTTACCAAGAATATCATTGTGTCTATGGTGAGAATGCGGAATCCGCGCTACGTTTCCTGTTCAACGCCATGGCGCCGAAGAGTGAGGTGGAATTCCCGTTCCAAGGAAGGCCGATGTTGATCTACCTCGATAACGGGCCGGTTGCCAAAAGCCGTGTATTCCAGAATGTCATGCTGGCGCTCGGCATTGAATGGCGAACGCATATTCCTGCTGGTAAGGATGGTGAACGTGTAACCGCGCGCTCGAAAGGCAAGGTCGAACGACCGTTCCGGACGGTGAAAGAAGCGCATGAAACGCTGTACCACTTCCACAAACCGGAAACTGAACAGCAGGCCAACGAGTGGCTGATGCGCTACCTGCTGCGTTATAACCGCCAGGACCATCGTTCTGAATCGCACTCTCGCATAGAGGACTGGCTTGCCAACCTCCCGTCGGATGGTATCCGCGAAATGTGCGTCTGGGAGCAGTTTTGCCGTTTCGCCCGTGAACCCGAGCGGCGTAAAGTCGGCACCGATGCGCGTGTCTCAGTCGGAGGGTACCACCTATGAGGTAGAGCCTGATGTGGCGGGTGAAACGGTGCTGTTGTTGTGGGGTGTAGTGGTCTAATAGCACCGGACACTTTAATAAGAGATAATATTTATCAACTATTGAGGTGTTAGCATGGGACAGAAACGAACATACAAACAAT